>PBSU01000025.1 GCA_002726415.1 Acidiferrobacteraceae bacterium
GGTCAGATACCCTCTGGATATCAGCGCCACATTGCAGCAGTTTTTCCTCGATGCAGTCATAACCTCGGTCGATGTGATAGATCCGATCGATCGTAGTCTGACCGCGTGCGACCAGGCCAGCCAGTACCAGACAGGCCGATGCCCGAAGGTCTGTCGCCATGACCTGCGCACCGCTCAGTTCGCTCACGCCATGCACCACTGCCGTGTTGCCATGCAGATCAATCTCGGCACCCATGCGCTGCAGTTCCTGCACGTGCATGAAGCGATTCTCGAAGATTCGTTCGGTTACCGTGGCAGTGCCCTGGGCAACACAGTTCAACAATACAAACTGGGCCTGCATATCGGTTGGGAACCCCGGATACGGCGCCGTATTGACTGTGACGGCACAGGGCCGCCGGCCCGACATATCTAGGGTCAGACGATTGTCACCCACGAGAATTTCAGCCCCGGCCTCGCGCAATTTTTCCGTCACCGCATCGAGGTGATGCACATTGACGTCCTGTAGGCAGATACGGCCACCAGTGACAGCACCCGCCACCAGAAAGGTGCCCGCTTCGATGCGATCGGGGATCACCTGATGCGCTGCACCTGAGAGATGACCCACCCCTTCGATCTCGATGATGTCACTGCCGGCACCGTCGATGTGGGCGCCCATATTAACCAGGCAACGGGCCAGGTCGGCGACTTCAGGTTCCCGAGCCGCATTCTCCAGCACCGTGGTCCCACGAGCCAGTGTGGCCGCCATCATCAGATTCTCCGTGCCCGTTACCGTGACGGTATCGAAAACGATTTTAGCGCCATGCAAACGACCACCCGAGGCGCGTGCCTTGATGTAACCCCCGTCGACCGAGACAGTCGCCCCCATCTGCTCAAGGCCACGGACATGCAGGTCAACAGGACGCGATCCGATCGCGCAACCACCGGGCAGCGATACCTCCGCCTGGCCAAAACGCGCCAGCAACGGCCCCAGCACAAGGATGGAAGCCCGCATGGTTTTTACCAGCTCGTAGGGGGCACAACGTGAGGTCAATCCGGCCGCGTTGACCTGGATGACGGATTTTTCATCCACCTCGATTCTGGCGCCCAGGCGACCCAATAACTCTAGAGTCGTGGTGATGTCGCGCAGATGTGGAACGTTGGCAACACGCAGGTCCTGATCCGTCAGCAGGGCGCTGATCAATACCGGCAGGGCTGCGTTCTTGGCGCCGCCCGTTCGCACCGTTCCGCGCAACGGTTGGCCGCCCCTGATGAGTAAACTGTCCAATACGGCGTGAAGTGTCTGGCAAGTAAAAGGGAGCCGAGTCGAGTGGTTTCCCGCCCGGCAGACGCCCATTCTAGCGTAACTCAAAAAGAAGGCGCCCTTAGGGCGCCTTCATCTGTTTTTTCTCCGGCGCTTATGCGGCGGGTAGTTGATCCAGTTTCTTCTTCAGTTCGCCGTTTTCGTACATCTCCATCATGATGTCGCTACCACCGATAAATTCCCCATCAATGTAGAGCTGGGGGATCGTGGGCCAGCTTGAGTAGTCCTTGATACCCTGACGGATCTCGTCATCGGCGAGCACATCGGCCGTTTCAAACTCTGTACCCAGCACCTGCAGGATCTGAACCGCCCGCCCTGAAAAGCCACACTGCGGAAAATCACGGTTCCCTTTCATGAAAAGCATCACGCGAGCGCCTTCCACAGTTTCTTTAATTCTCTGATTTGTATCCATTGTCTTGTCTCGTCTTGTGTTCAGTTACTCGTTGGTACGTTTGCCGCTACGAGCCGGTCTGCGCTGCTTTTTCTTCCGGTGTCAAAGTCTGCATCGATAGCGCATGAATCTGAGTTTTCATACGATCGCCCAGTGCACTGTAGACCATCTGGTGCTGTTGCACCCGACTCTTGCCTGCGAAACCGGCACATATGATCTCTGCTTCAAAGTGGTGTCCATCACCTGAAATTTCAACCTCGGCACCGTTCAAGTTAGTTTCGATCCAGCCCTTGATATCTTCTGGCCTTACCATCTTCTATTACCCCAAAAAAATTAAGCCGAAATTATTAATTGATTTCAGCGATTTTCGATTGCAGAGATTCTATCAGCGCATCCAGGCCATGGGTGTCAATGTACTGGTCGTATTGATTGCGATAACTGATGATCAGACTGATGCCGTCAATCTGAATATCGTAAATCTTCCAGATCCCGGCTTTTCCCCTGAGGCAGTAGTAAGCCACCGGAACCGGGGTCTGCCCGGGCATCACAAGCTGGGTGGGAACCACCGCGATGCGTCCTTCATTCTTGAGCTCGACCGGGCTGTAACGCAGTTCCTCTTTGCCAGTGTACTCGAACATGGTTATGGCATAACTGCGGATGAGCAAATCTTTGAAACTACGGGTAAAGCGCTCACGCTGCGCCTCGCTAGCCCCTTTCCAGTGCCTCCCAAGAATCAGCCGAGAGACCTTTTGCAGAGCAATCTGTGGCACCACGATTTCATCTACCAGGGCATACAGCAGCGCGAAATCTGACTCCAGTTCCACCCGCCGATCGGCGAGTTCCGCAAGCACCCGGGATACGGTGCTGTGAATCATCTCATCTGCCGATATCTGGGCATATGGGGTCGAGACAAAACAGGCAAGGACACACCCGCTCAACCATGCGCTCGCGCGTGTCGCAAACTGATGGGAAAAGAAGCGGCGGGTCACCGGATCAGGGCAGGTTTTTGGATAGTGCACCCGTGATATTGTGCGGATTTATAGGGGCAACTACAAATGGCGTTTTAATGTCAGCCTCAAAAAGGTCGAGTCAGCAGAATCAGGCGGGGCAAAAGGGTCAGTGAGGCCAACAGAGCAATGGCCATGCCCAAAGCGGTGAGCAAGCCAAAGAAGATCGTGGGCAGAAAATTCGACAGCACCAGTATGGAAAAGCCCACCATGATGGTGATAGCGGTATAGAAAATAGCCCGACCGATGTTGGCATGGCAATAATGCAGAGTCTGGATGTAATCACCAAAATGCGGCAGCTCGTCACGGAAACGGTAGATATAGTGAATGCTGTTATCGACCGCAATGCCGAGTGTGATCGAGGCGATCGTGATCGTCATCATATCCAAAGGGATGTTGCTCCAGCCCATCAGCCCTAAAATGATGGCAGCAGCCAGCAGGTTAGGGGCGATCCCAATTACGGCGAGTTTCCAAGAACGAAACAGAAATAACAGCATCAACGCGATGCCCAGCATGACCACACCCAGACTCAGAATCTGTGAGCGGTACAGGCTTTGCAACATATTGTTATAGAGCACTGCCAGTCCGCTGAGCTGGAAGCTCCCCGGCGCCAGGCCAACCTGCTCTACCAGGCCCAAACGAATCTCCTGCAACAGATCGTTGCGCCGCAAATCTGTCAGGGAGTCTCGTATCCGCGCGCTCAGCCGCGCCTCATCATGCTCGATAGAGACATAAGGGCTGAGCAGCGCCTCCTTAAGATCATTCGGCATCCGCTTGTACAGCACCGCAAGTTCAAAGGTATCGAAGGGTGCCTCGCTGATCGACTCGCCTACTCGTATCAGTGAGGCCAGTGACAACACCTGGCCTACGCCGTAACGGCTTGCCAGAAAGTCGTGCACGGCTGTAATCGTGTCAATCTTCTGTGGTGAGAACCAATAATCAGCTGGGTCTCCCTGTGAGACGCTGCCCAACAATAACGCCAGGTCATCCTCATCCTCATCTTCTTCTTTTTCTGAATTCGGGCTCGATATTTGCTCAAACTGCAGCAGAACCTCCAGCGGGGTGGTACCGCCGAGCTCCTGATCGACCAGTTTCAGTCCTTGGTAAATCTCAGTATCTTCACTGAAATAATTGACGAAACTATTCTCCACCTGCAGCCGGCTGATACCCGCCGCACCCAGCAGCGCCAATATGAGCGATACCCCGAGCACGATCATGCCCCGCTCGGCCGTAAGGCGTGACAACATACCAGTGAATGACATACCTGGCACAGGGCGGGTTAAAGCGCTAGCAGGTCCCAACACGACCAGCAGCACCGGGAAAAGCAGAAACGAAACCGCAAAAGTCACGCTAAGTCCGATGGACATCATCCAGCCAAAGTCGATCACCGGCTTGATGCTGCTGAACACCAGCGAGCCAAAAGCCAGAATGGTAGTCAGCGCGCTATACAGACAGGGCCAAAACATTTTGCGCATCGTGGTAAGCACCAATTCCCGGTGCGGCCTTGTCGGTTGATCCAGCGCCAGTTGACGGTAGCGCACCATCAGGTGCACGTTCATCGACATCGTCAGAATCAGCATCAGCGAAATGAAATTGGACGAAATCACCGTGACCTGCCACCCAGTAAATCCAAGCAGGCCGATCATGATCACTCCCGCGTAGAGGCAACTCCCCAGTGGCAGCAACACCCAGCGGGGTGAGCGGAAAATCCCGCCGAGCATCACTATCAGAAACCCAAAGACACCTGCCCCAAACACCAGCAGATCCTTGCGGATGAAAGTGATCATATCGTCGGCGATCATCGAAACCCCGCCCAGCGTCAGTCGACCGAGATCTCGATAACCATTGAAAGTCTGGCGTACCGCTACAATCGTATCGTGACTGCGTCGGTCCGATTCTGCTTTTAGCGCCTGGTACTCCCGCCGAAGCTGTGTTAACCGATCTTTCTCGGCGGGGCTAGCATTTCCCTGGCGAACCTGCGCCGCCAGAACGCGCTTCTCGTTCTGCAATTGCCGCAGACGGGGTGTATCTTCAAGGTTGAGCTGAAGTGCAGTCGTGGTGCCATCTGTACTGACGACAAGTTCAGAAAATATGGGGCTGGCGATCAGTTCCTCGCGTGCCTGCGCCAGATTCACCCCAACAGCACGTAACGTTTGGTAACTGCCCGCCAGTTCTGCCAGTGAGCCCTTCCCCTGGGCAAGCAACGGAGCATCCAGAAGAGAAGCTACCGATTCGATCCCCGCCACGGCACCCAGATCCTCAGCTAGTTGATCAAGCCGCTCCAGGGTTTTAGGCACAAAAAGCTCATCATGCGGTACCACAGCTACCACCAGAAAACTGCGGGAGCGGTAACGATCCGACAGGTCACGAAAAGCCTGCAGATCCTGATCATCCTCCAGCAGTAAAGAATCAGCAGACGCATCGAGGCGAAAATCGCGCACATGGTAAGCGAAAAATCCCAGCACCAGAATAAGCGCCAGCAATACCCACCCGGGATGGCCCAGCACCCAACTATCGTAACGAGGAGCGGGGGACACCATCAGGCACCCAGTAGATCTGCAATCATGCGTGCTTCGCGGGCATGGTCGTAGGCGCGTTGCGGATCAGTCAGTATCAGTGCACCGCTGCCAGTCAACGTCTGCTGCATCGTCTGGATAATTCTTTGCAAGGTCGGCAGTGTTCCGTCAGCACAAAAGGCGATAGTGTAAGGTGCATCCCGCAATGACGTCGTTTCCTCAGGATACCAGCAGTGGCCGAACTCCGCGGACTGTGTATCACTGGCTATACCGCTTACACAAATTGGCACCATGGGGTTGCCTGAGCACAACGCTTCAAGTGCAGCCCAGTCGAGTGGTGTACCAGCCGAAGCGCAAAATACCAGCGCATCCAACTGTCCCGCAAATGCCGTCACCAGTGGGCTGACGGCCGAGGACGGCACATCCTCCCCCGTTTGATTCAGATGGGTAGCATCAATCTGGGCAATAAAACGAAATGCCGGATCCGTGTCCTCGATCCAGCCCTGCACCCGAGCCGCATCCATCCTGTGGGCCGCATCCGGGGGGACCAGTACGGCACGCAGGTGATTGGCATACCAGGAGAGCCGCCACTCGGGCGGCAGGTCCGGATCGTAGAAAGCCCCCTGCCAGGCCGGATAGTTCCAGCCGTGGGTACCGATTTGTAATGGCGTACGCATCCAAGAGCACCTGGATCATTTCAATTCAGCCTTTCCTTTAGAATAACCCGGATTCGCAGTTCACCTGTGCGGTTTTCTCATAATCAGTGATTCGGCAAGTGATTTTCCCGGCATGACCAAATCCTCTTTCGTCGCGGATGGGCGGGCAGTTATCGCCCGAGAACATGAAGCTCTGGCCACACTGGGGCAGCGGCTGAATGAGCGTTTCGCCGACGCCTGCCAGGCCCTGCTCGAATGCACAGGCCGGGTTGTGGTCGTCGGCATGGGCAAGTCCGGCCATATCGGTGGCAAGATTGCTGCAACCCTGGCCAGCACAGGCACACCCGCTTTTTTTGTCCATCCGGGTGAGGCCAGCCACGGCGACCTGGGCATGATCACCCCGGGAGATCTGGTCATTGCGATCTCCAACTCTGGTGAGACTCCGGAAATACTCACCATACTGCCGATGATTAAGCGCATGGGGATCACACTGCTCGCGCTGACGGGACACGAAGCGTCTTCTCTGGGCAAGGTGGCCCAGATCTGCCTCGACACCGGCGTGGAACGGGAGGCCTGCCCACACAACCTCGCCCCCACAGCCAGCACCACCGCGACTTTAGCCATGGGCGATGCGCTGGCGGTTGCGGTACTGAAAGCGCGCGATTTTGGTGCCGAAGATTTTGCCCGCTCCCACCCTGGAGGCGCGCTGGGCCGGCGACTGTTGGTCTATGTCCAAGATCTGATGCATACCGGTGATGCCCTGCCACTGGTCTCGCTGGACACCACCGTGGTCGATGCACTGGTAGAGATGTCGGCTAAGCGTTTAGGCATGATCGGTGTCGTTGATCAGGACGGTCTGCTTTGTGGCATCTACACCGATGGCGATCTGCGGCGCACCCTGAATCAGGAAATCGATGTGCAGCACTGTCAGATCGAATCGGTGATGGTGCGAGAACCTCACACTACCACACCATCGACCCTGGCTGCCGAGGTGGTGGAGATGATGCAACGTCTATCTATTAACGGGCTGTTCGCCGTGGATACGAGTGGTCGCCCGGTCGGCGCATTGAATGCGCTCGATCTGATCCGCGCCCGGGTCTTCTGACCCCATGCAACGCTACCTCGAGCGGGCGGTGCTGCTGGGGGTGCTGGGCGCAATGGCCGGACTGGGCATCTGGTTACAGGTCAGCCTGCTGGAGCCCACCACGGATAAACCTGCGCCTGTACCGAGCCATGAGCCAGATTACTACGTGCAGCAGTTCACCGCGACCGGTCGCGACGAGGTGGGCGTGATTTATGTCCTCAAGGCTCAGCGACTGGTGCATTTTCCAGATGACAATACCTCCCTGCTGGATAATCCCCAACTGGTGCAGTACCGGGCCGGCAAGCCGATCCGTCAGACCACCAGCGATTCAGGCTGGCTTTCTGGTGATGGCAAGGAGGTGCAGCTCAAGGGCCACGTCGAGGTCACGCAATACCGCCGCGAAGGGGATCCAGGCAGCGTGACCCGGACTGAGCGACTGACGGTACAACTCGAACGCGGCGGCTGAGCCGGAGGTCGCGGACAGATTTGCTAAAATCCCACCATGCATCGTACTGTTCTCTTCGGGCTGATCTGCCTCGTCCTCTTCCCGCTAAACGTGGCGGCTCTGGAGTCAGATCGCAACCAGAGTGTGCTGGTCGAGGCGGACGAAGTCGAGATGGACTTTGGCAGCGGCAAGCGGATCTACCGGGGTAATGTCTCGATCCGCCAGGGCACTATTCGTATCCTCGCAGACCAGATTGAACTTTTTTACGAGGGCGAACAACTGCACCATGCCGTCGCCCAAGGAAACCCGGCTGTCTTTCGCCAACGGCCCGATGGCAAAAATCACGACATTGTTGGCACCAGCCGCACGATTGAACTCGACGAAATTCACAACATCGTTACCTTCATCACCGAAGCACAACTGAGGCAGGATCGGGACGCGATCGAAGGTGAACGCATCGTATATGACATGGCCCGTGACCGGATGACAGTCCGGGGTGGCACAACAACACCAACCCGTACTACCCGGGCAGGTGAAGATGCCCAGACCACGTTGTCCCAAAGTGATGCCGGGCGGCCTCGCCTGGTAATCCAACCCGACGACGCCAGAGCCCCGGACAAGGATCCTCCGCCTTCTGCTAATTCCACGGAAACTCGCAATGAAACGCCTTTTGAAACTGTCCAGGCCTATGTGGGCGATAAAGGCGCACCAACCTTTGCCGGGCAGAGTCTAACGACAGCCCCCCTGGGAACACTGACCGCTGGCACACCGGTGCGGGTGCTGCGCACGCTCGATGGCTGGGCTCAGGTCAATACCCCCCGGGGAGTACCGGTATGGATTTACGGCAAGTTTGTGTCATCGCGTGCCGGGCTGGGAACCGTTACCGGCTCTGGGGTACGCCTGCGGTCTACTCCCTCAACTGGAGCGGATTCGAGAGTGATTGGCGAAGCAAGCTCGGGACAAAAAGTGTGGGTGGTCTCGGTGCACAATGACTGGAAACAGATTGAGGCACCTTCGAATCTCAAAGTCTGGATTCCGGCAAGCCGCATACAAAAGTCCACCGATGCACAACGCTGGAAAGATGACTGGCGCTCACTGGCCCGAACCGGCAACCCTGGCTAAACCGTACCCTTTTACCCCCTGATGACAGACTGAAGCCCGATGAGCACACTCGCTACCCGTGCCCTGGTCAAGCAATTTGGCGGTGCTATCGTTGTAAACGATGTCGATCTTGATGTCAGCGGTGGGGAAGTGGTTGGCCTACTTGGGCCCAATGGGGCCGGCAAGACAACCTGCTTCTATATGATATGCGGCCTGATTCGACGGGATACCGGTAATATCCTGCTCGACGGGGAAGATATCAGTAACCTGCCGATGCACCAACGGGCGCGCAAGGGCATCGGCTACCTGCCGCAAGAGCCCTCGATCTTCCGTCGACTCACGGTACGTGAGAACCTGCTCGCAGTGCTTGAGGCCCTGCCCGATCTCGACAGTGCCACTCGGGAACAACGCGCTGACGAGATGCTGGAACACTTCGGTATCGCCCATAAAGCGGCAGACTATGGTTTCAGTCTCTCAGGCGGCGAGCGCCGTCGGGTTGAAATTGCCCGAGCTGTCGCATTGCGTCCAGCCTTCATGCTGCTGGACGAGCCATTTGCCGGGATTGACCCAATCTCGATCGGCGATATTCAGAAACTTATCAATGACTTAAAGGACTTAGGTATCGGCGTCCTGATTACCGATCACAACGTTCGTGAAACGCTCGGTATCTGCGATCGTGCCTACATTCTGACACAAGGTCGAGTGCTGACGGCCGGAACCCCCGAACATATTCTGGGGCATGAGGAAGTCCGCTCGGTCTATCTGGGTGCGAGTTTCCGGTTGTAGCGGTAACAGTTGTTACGGAGCAGAAGTTGAAACAATCACTTCAAATCCACCAAGGCCAACGGTTACAACTCACACCCCAGTTGCAGCAGTCGATTCGACTGCTGCAGTTATCCCAAGCCGACCTGGCTCAGGAAATTAACGCAGCACTGGAGTCAAACCCCTTCCTGGAAGAAGCCGAATCTGAAGAGCCAGATACCCCGTTCGCTGATGCGCCGCTCAACGAGACTGATGAGGAAATATTACCGGAAGCCCACCTCCTGGTAGATCGTGATGAGCCAGGCAGCGATTACTGGAATGATCCCGCTCCCCCGAGCCACCACTGGGACGAAGCCTCGCATACGACCACGGCGGGTGATACTTATACCCAAAATGACCGCGAGTCCCGGTGGGAAAATCCACAGGAGAGCCTGGCTGATGTGCTTCTTGGCGAACTGGGGTTACACCGGCTGAACACGGCCGATCAACTGATCGCCCATGCCTTGATTGGATGCCTTGATCCGCAAGGTTATCTTACGGTGGATTACGATGAATTGCGCCAGATTCTGACACCGGCTTTAACGCCAGAAGATGCCGAGATTGAATCAGTATTGCATCTGGTGCAACAGTTGTCCTGGCCAGGCATTGGTGCACGTGACCTGAGCGAATGCCTTCGCCTGCAACTGGCGACGCAGACGGCAGATACGCCCGGCCTGGAACATGCCCAGTGTATCGTCGATCAGCACCTGGCCTTACTGTCTGCCCATCAGTACGATGCGCTGGTACAACGATTGGCTATCGATCGTCCGGCGCTGGCTATTGCCCTGGAACTCATCCATTCCCTTGACCCCAAGCCCGGTGAACGCCTCGCAGTATCGGTCGCCGCCAGTGTTATCCCCGATGTCATGGCACGCCGTGAAGGTGAGCATTGGACTGCCTTCCTGACTCGTGAGCACACCCGCCGGGTTCAACTTAACGAGCATTACCGCCAGTATCTGGGGGGTCGGGACCCTTCGACTCAGCAATACCTGAAAGACAACCTGCGCGATGCTCAGTGGTTCATCCGTAGTCTGGAGCAACGTGAGAACACGATTCTGCGCGTCGCACGCGAGATCGTGACCATCCAGGCTGGCTTTATGGACCAGGGTGATTCCGCCCTGACCCCCCTTACCATGCGCGCGGTGGCTCAACGGCTGGACCTGCACGAATCCACCATTTCGCGCGCCGTCGATCAGAAACACCTGCTCACCCCGCATGGGGTTTATCCGCTGAAATACTTCTTCTCCGCCAGTGTCGGGGAATCATCCGGACCTTCAATCTCGGCCCGGGCAGTACAAGCCCGCATTCGCAAAGTGATAGAATCCGAACCCCCGCTGAAACCTGTCAGCGACAGTCAACTGACCGCGATACTGGGCGAAGAGGGTATCCAGATTGCCCGACGGACAGTGGCAAAATACCGCGAGCAGATGAATATCCCGCCGGCGGCACAACGGCGAAGCGTGCTTTAGTTCTATTTGCGAAAGAGAGCCTCATGCAAATCAATATCACTGGCCAACATCTCGAGATTACCGATACGCTGCGCGACTATGTCGACGAAAAAATGGGGCGTATCGACCGCCATTTCGACCAGATTCACACCGTTCACGTCGTTTTGCACGTGGAAAAGACCCATCATCTTTCCGAGGTGACGCTTAACGCCACCGGTATCCAATTACACGCCCGCGGTAATGCCGTAGATATGTACGCCGCGATCGATGCCATGATGGATAAACTCGACCGCCAGATCATGCGCCACAAAGAAAAAGCCGCTGATCATCACCAAGGGGACGGAGGGATTAAAACCCTACCGAGACAGNCATGAGTCAGGCNGCACACAATCCCTTGAACACCAGCACTGGCCCGCTACAGGCATTACTGGCCCGTGACCGGGTAGCAACAGATGTAAAGGTCTCCAGTAAGAAACGCATGCTGGAAGAACTGGCGGAACTCCTTTCCCGTCAGTTGCCGGGTATGGATCAGCATACGGTCTTTAGCGTACTCAACGAGCGTGAGCGTCTTGGCAGTACCGGCATCGGTCACGGCGTAGCGCTACCTCATGGTCGATTAAACGGTATCAGTGAGCCGATAGCCGCGGCAATGCAACTGCGTCAGCCACTGGATTTTGATGCTATTGATGATGAGCCGATCACCTTGGCGATTGGTCTGCTGGTGCCAGCAGAAGCCACAGACCAGCACCTGAGAATACTGAGTGACCTGGCTAGCGCATTTTCTGACTCGAATTTTCGGCGTGGCGTTTTTGCGGCAACCGATACAGATGCGCTACATCGCCTGCTGACCTGAGCCCATCCCCACCGTCAGACCCTGAATAAACAAGGTGCTCAGCGTTTCGCCACGATCTCGCCGCCAAAGACCCTAGCTAAGGGCCCCTCTACCATGGAACTGATTATCGTCAGCGGTCTGTCTGGGTCGGGAAAAAGTATTGCCCTGCACGCATTGGAGGACCTGGGCTACTTCTGCATTGATAATCTGCCGGCAGTGATGCTGGTGCAGTTGGCGCAGGAACTACAACGCACATCATCACAAGCAAACGGCAACGCAGCCGTCAGCATCGATTCGCGTAACCGCGAATTCCTGCAGACGCTTAGCCTGAGTCTGGCCGAATTACGCGCTGCAGGCCTGTCCGTGCGAATTGTCTTTCTAGAGGCCGACAACGAGAGGCTGTTACAGCGTTACAGTGAAACCCGCCGACGCCACCCACTGACCGATGAAGATACGCCTTTACTTGAGGGAATTGTTGAGGAGCGCCAACTGCTCGGCCCACTGGCCAACGCCGCTGAGCGCATGATCGACACCAGCATTACCACACCGCATGAATTGCGCTCCACGATCCGAGATTTTGCCCAAGGTGGGCGGCAGGTCGGCCCTACCCTGTTGTTCCAGTCTTTCGGCTTCAAGCACGGCACCCCAGTAGACGCCGATACCGTGTTTGATATGCGCTGCCTGCCCAACCCATACTGGGAGACGGACCTGCGCGATTTGAGCGGCCTGGATACGCCGGTCATCGACTTTCTGGAGCGCTCAACCCTGGTGCACGACATGGCCAAGCAGCTTACTGCGTTTCTGGCATTCTGGCTGGAACACTTTGACGCCAGCAACCGCAGCTACCTCACCATCGCGCTTGGCTGTACCGGCGGGCAACACCGCTCCGTTTACATGGTCCAGCATCTGGCCAAAACTTTCCACCGAACTGATCGCCCGGTTCAGATTCGTCATCGTGACCTCCATCCCGTAGCGCGCACCGAGTCAACATGAAACTGCAGCGCGAAGTACAGATTATCAACCGGCTGGGCTTGCATGCGCGGGCCTGCGCCAAACTGGTCAAGACCGCCGGTCAGTTCGAGAGCGATATTGTGCTGGAGCAGGGAGAAGCCCATGCGGACGCCAAAAGCATTATGGGCCTGATGATGCTGGCTGCGACCCAGGGCACCCGGCTGCAACTGATCACCGACGGGACCGATGCTGAAGAAGCCTCGAACCAAGTACAGCAGTTAATCGCAGATCGATTTGGAGAGGATGAATAATGCTCTCTCTTAACGGTACCGGTATCGGCCGGGGTATCGCGATCGGCCGAGCCATCATCATGGATCGCTGGCACGATGAGGTGCCCCACTACCATATCAGTGAGTCGGCACTGGCAGATGAAGCGGCGCGATTCAATCTCGCGGTAGAGGCAGTACGCTCCAGTCTCAAGCGGGTGCAACACAATTTACCGGCTGACTCTCCGCCTGAAACGACTGCGTTTATTGATGTCCATCTGTTGATGCTGGATGACCCGGTGATTTCCCGCCAGCCAGTAGAGTCGATCCAGGATCACCGACAAAACGCCGAATGGGCACTGCAAAACCATGCTGATACGCTGATCGCCTTTTTCGAGGAGATCGCTGACCCTTACCTGCGCAGCAAGAAAAACGATGTCGATCAGGTCGTGGGCAGAATCATGGCCGAGCTGAGGCAAAACGACGATAAACTGCAAACGGAACTGGTCGAGCGGGATAACCCCCTGGAAGGTCGGATCATCGTGGCCCGCGATCTCAGCCCCGCTGATACTGTCATGCTGCGCCACCGCAATATGGCCGCTTTTGTCACCAGCCTCGGCGGACCCATTTCCCACACGGCGATCCTGGCACGCGGCCTGAGCCTCCCGGCGATCGTCGGACTGCATGATGTCATCGACACCATCCGTGATGATGACCTGCTGATTGTGGATGCTGCCACCGGCACGGTGCTGGTCGCTCCGGATGAGCCGCTACTGGCACAATTCCGGGCGTTGCAGCAACAACAACGACAACGACAACGGGATCTTGCGCTACTCAAGGACGAGAAGGCTGTAACCCAGGACGGTGAAGCGGTGACGCTGCTGGCCAATATCGAACTGCCCGAAGATATCGATAGCCTGCGCGAGGGTGGGGCGGTCGGTGTCGGCCTGTATCGCACCGAGTTCTTGTTCATGAACCGTCCCGAACCACCGAGTGAGCAAGAGCAGTACGAGGCCTACTGCCATGTGGTGTGCGCCGTTGAGGGCCCGGTCACCATCCGTACACTGGACTTGGGTGCGGACAAGCAGGTGGACGGGGGGCGGCCTGGCCCCGCAACCGTAACCCCGGCGTTGGGCCTGAGGGCGATACGGCTGTGCCTGAGTGAACCATCCCTGTTCAAACCACAGTTGCGCGCCATTTTACGTGCCGCCGTTCACGGCGATACCCAACTGATGATTCCGATGCTTTCCAACCTTCAGGAACTGGAGCAGAGCCTGTTACTGATCCGTGAGGTATGCGCAGAACTCGAGCGCGAAGCCGTTCCGTTTAACCCCAGGGTCCCGGTCGGCGGCATGATCGAAGTACCGGCGGCGGCAGTTTCAGCGGACCTGTTCGCACGCAAACTGGACTTCTTGTCGATTGGCACTAACGATCTGATTCAGTACACCCTCGCTATTGACCGTGTCGATGACAGCGTCAACTACCTCTATGATCCACTGCATCCCTCGGTATTGCGGCTGATCCGCAACGTGATCCGCGCGGGTGACGAAGCGGGCATTGTGGTATCGATGTGCGGTGAAATGGCAGGTGACCCCGCCTTCACTCGGCTGTTGCTGGGCCTGGGCCTGCGTCATTTCAGCATGGAGCCTTCACAACTGCTGGAGATCCGCCAGCAGGTTCGCCTGAGCGTCCTGGCAGGCCTGGCAAAACAGGCGGCCGAGATTCTCGAGTGCGTTGAGACGCAAGCCCTGCACGATCGGGTCGACCAACTCAACAGCCAAGAGCCAGCATGAACAGTTGTGCGGCAGGTGAATCTTTCGCCCTGCAGGTTCTGGGCGACAGCATGGTGCCCGAGTTTCGCGACGGCTCTGTGGTCATTGTCGAGCCAGGTGGCCCGCTACGGGATGGTGCCTTCGTCATCGCGGAACATGGCAACGGCGTGATCCTGCGTCAGCTGGTTATCGAGCAAGACCAATGGTCGCTCCATGCGCTGGCCCAGGGTTATCCCCGAATCCGCATTGACGGCGCGGACACCATTCGCGGAGTGGTAACCCAGCGCGCCGGACGACGGCGCGCTGATCGAAAATCCTACGACTGAGACTACGCCCTCAGTCACGGCTTTCGCGCACGCACACCCCTTTCTCCACCGCCATAACCGCAGCCTCAACCCGGGAGTGCACACCCAGTTTGCGCAGAATAGCTTTGACATGCAGCTTAACAGTGCCGTCTGAGATATCCAGATGGCGCGCGATGACCTTGTTGCTCTGCCCCTCAGAAAGGTGACAGAGAATCTCGCGCTCGCGTGGCGTCAGGTTGCTGAAAGGGGTCATCTCATCCGCACGCTCTCGTCGGTCTCCATGGCGCACCAGATCCGCCAACACCCCGGTCAATCCCGGTGCGACCACAATCTTACCTGCCGCAATATCCTGCAGCGCGATGATTAGTTCGTCCGGCTCCATATCCTTCAGCAGGTAGCCACGTGCCCCGTTACGCAGTGATTCAGCCAGATCGTCCTCATCTGCGCTGGTCGTCAGCATCACAACCGGAATACCCAGCCCCTGGTCGGCCAGACGGCGCAGCACTGACAAGCCGTCCAGGTCCGGCATCCGCAGGTCCAGCAGGATGACATCGGGGTTCAACGTCTGCGCTAAACGCAGCCCTTCTTCCCCGTCACCGGCAGCACCGACAATCTGGATTCCGCGACGCTCGAGCAACCCCTGCAGTCCCACCCGGAACAAGGCATGGTCATCTACTATCAGTACTTTCATCGAACTTTTTCCCTGGTAACAGATTCATCGGCGGCCGCTTTCCCCGTGTCCAGTTCCATCACGACCCGGGTGCCTTCCCCAGGCTCGCTTTCAATACTAAGGGCCGCACCCACTGCCGCGGCTCGCTCCCGCATGATCGCCAGTCCAAAATGATGCTCGCTGTCGTGATCTCCTGCCTGCAAAGCCATACCGGTCCCATCATCTTCAATCACCAATCGGAAACGGTTGGTGCTGTCCCGACTGAGCAATACCCGGACCATATTAGCCCGACTGTGCTTGCGGACATTCGCCAGAGACTCCTGAACAATGCGCAGCACCTGAATCTCTTCTTCAGGTGCCAGTTCGACGTCCTGCGCCTGGTTTTGCAGAACTGCCTCGGTGCCGGTTTCCTTGCGAAAACGCGATAGCAGCCTGCGGATTCCAGACATGAGACCATGTTTGGAAACTGGCGCGCGGAAATGCGCGATCAGCTCACGCAACTCGACATTGGCCTCGTCGAGGCTGCTCTCAATGCGCTCCATCTCCTGCCAGATGGCCGGCTCACTGTCCTGGCGTAATGTGTCATCCAGCACTCGCACCTGGAATTTCAGACTGGCCAGCGTCTGCGCCAGCGAGTCATGCAGTTCATTGGCGAGTTGGGTACGTTCTTCCAACCGCTCACGCTGGACCTGCAGTTCACGCTCACGTTCGTGGGCCAGTGACTCAAGCCATTCTGCCAGTCGATTGATATCATCTGCTAGGCCACTGATCGCTTCGGCTTCGGGCATGAGGAGTCGCGCGGAGAAATCGCCCTGACGAATCTCGGAGGCCCAATACCGCAACCGCAGCAACGGCTGTAGCAGCCACCGGCGAATACCCCACAACAGACCGCTGGTGCTGATCAGCAACGCCCCTGTTACCACCGCCAGAGCCGGGGCCAGTTCAGCGCTTACTGATGGCTTCAGGCTGAGCATGAGTGCGAGTACGGCTGCGATCACAGCCAGCAACAGGGTCAGGGCAGACAACCAGGCAAAACGCTGTCGTAGAGCGTAACCCGGGCGCTGCGCGGCGCGGCCCGATGCAGCAGAAAGCCCAGCATCGTCAGAAACGACATTACGGCCAGTTGTCGAATCAGTTACCCCCACCCTAGCACACCGATACAGACCCCTGCGCCGACGGCACAGAGGCAATCAGGGTCGGCTGAGTCAGCCCGGTAGACAAAAATCCAGAAATCGCACACACCGAGAAGTATAGGATCAGGCCCGGTCAGCCACAAATTGTCGTGTGGCGACCCCTAACTCGATTCGGGGGGCTGAAACTGTGGATCGTTGGGATTTAAAAAAATGAACTGCGGCTGGGCCTCATCTTGTGGTGTATCAAAATCCAGCACAGCGCCGGCCAACAGTTCTGCGCTGGTCGGCGCAATAAGAATGTCGATCTCGTGCTGGCGCGAGTGGGCATCATTTTCGGTCGGCTCATCAAATCCCATCGCGTACTCGATCGTTCCATCGGCCCGGCGCTGGGCAGCCACGCGCAAGGCGCAGCCCTGTATAGCACTGCGATCGCCAGATACCCGGATCTGATCTGCCGCTTTTTCCGTTATACGCAGTAGCATGGGCACAACCCCCTTTATCGAGTTTCGATCAGTCGCCCGGGTTAGTCACGCTGATCACCTGCGCGCCGCGCGAACAAATGCCACAAAGGCATCCACCCAAGGGTTTTCCTGCAGGTGCCGCTGGTGGGCATAGGTTGCGAGCAGATTATGAATATGGATGCCGTCACGGCTGCCATCCAGACCATAACCCCGCTCAACCGACAACACCGTACTGACATCACTCGCTAACCCGTTAAGACGTGAATAATGAAATTCGTGCACGTGGTGAAGTTTATCTCCTGAATCGCGCGCCAGCGGCCAGGGATGATTGACTGACGTGCGAAACTGCATATAACCCCGACCCACTGGGCGAGGCAACACCTCGGTATCGGCGGGGATCACACCCACCATCGATGCCTGGGCGCTTTGCCAGCGGATAGAACGCGTCAGGTACATCAGGCCGCCACACTCGGCATAAGCGGGCCCGCCCCCTTCGATGAAAGAACGGATCGCCTCGCGTAGATCGGCGTTGTCTGAAAGGGGCCCAAGAAAACATTCAGGAAAGCCGCCACCGATGAACAGCCCATCTACCTCAGGCAGTTGATTATCGTTGAGGGTGTCAAAAGGCACCAACTCGGCCCCTGCCTTTCCAAAAGCGGCGAGATCATCGGGGTAATAAAACCCAAAAGCTCGATCCCGGGCGATACCAATTCGTACTTTTGACTCCAATGGGGCGGGGCCTGGTGGACTACTCGCAAGCGGGAATTTTGATCTGCCTTGGGGGACAGCGGTCAGCGACAGCACCGTATCCAGATCTACCGTGTCCTCGATGACCGAGGCGATCTGTTCGATACGCTGTGCTGCACCGTGGTCTTCATTTTCCGGGACCAGCCCCAGGTGGCGCTCATTGATCGCCAATTGAGGCGCTCGACCGATAGCTCCCAGCACCGGAAAATCCGTGTAGTGCTCAATAGCCGCACACAATTTACCTTCCTGGCGCGGACCGGCCACCCGGTTCAGGATTACCCCGGCAATTCGCACCTGAGGATCGAAACACGCATAACCTGTGAGCAACGGCGCCACACCCCGGGTGATACCACTGACATCCAGCACCAGCACCACTGGCAAGTCCAGCAAAGTCGCCAGTGCTGCGTTGCTGTCACTGCCCAGCACATCCAGGCCATCATGCAAACCTTTATTGCCCTCAACCAGCGTGATATCGGCGCCATGCTGGTGTCGGAAAAAACATGATTGGATTTCCTGCTTACCCATGGTGAAAAAATCCAGGTTCCAACAGGGCTGCCCACTTGCCTGACCCAGCCACAGTGGATCAATATAGTCAGGTCCTTTCTTGAAGGCCGACACACGCATCCCACGATTTCGGTATGCCGCGCACAGACCAATGCTGATCAGGGTCTTACCGGAGGATTTATGTGCCGCAGAAATGAGCAGGCGATTCACGGACAAAGCACGCTCAAGCAGCCATGGGAGAAATGAAAGCGACCCGTGAGGCGAGGGGGCTAATCCGCCCTGGCCACACCGACCTCAGCGGGCATAAAAGGAAGCACGCGCGCCCCGATCAAAGTCACCACCAGAGCCAGGGCAAGCCCGCCCAGCCCGAGCACAATCTCAACAGCCGAAGGCACATACTGCGCGACAGCACCATCGAAGAACGAACTGGTCACCATATAACCGGGAAAGAGATCCAGCGGGAATGCCTGGCCGCCAATAATGAGCACGTACACCTGTGCCAGCCCCCCAATCACCACCAGTAACGCCGCGCTCACCAGGTAACCTTTTCCCGCAAACCGCGGCGAGAACAGCAGGATTATCGGCACCAGAGTCCCCAGTAACCCCTGAACCCCCCAGAACAGCACAGGGTAAATTCCACCCTCTATCAGGATGAAACGCTCCAAGCTATGGTGACCCGTCACGTACAGTCTGGTCAGATGATCAACCGCTACCAGATAGGCCACCGCAATTACAAACCAACCCAGCAGTCGACGCAGCCTCTGTACCAGCTCTGGATCCAAAGTGGCACGATTGATCCAGAAAACCAGCGTACCTAGCAGCAGCATCAGCGCGGTACCCAGTGACAGGGACATCAGAATAAACAGGGGCACCATAACGGCGCTGTCAAAGGCCTCACGTGCGACCAGAAAACCAAAGATCGATCCTGTGCCAGTCGTGAGTACCAGCCGCCAGGCGAACGCGGCGGTGCCAACGGGCCTGACAAAACGGTTCATGCGCGGCTCGAACATCATCCACAGATACACCGCGACCATAAGGATAAAGCCAGTATAGAGAAAAATGTTCCAGGCAAAGATCGACTTGAAATTGTAGTGGGTCATGGCGACGATAAGTCGATCCGGCCGTCCCAGGTCCAGCACCAAGACCGCCAGCCCTCCCGCCAGCAGCGCAATGGCCAAAAGTGCCGACAGGCGCGACAACGGCTTGTACTCATCGCATCCGAACACCGATGCGATCGAGGCCGTATTCAGCACACCTGACGCTCCTACGATCAGAAACACGGCAAAAACATGTGGTATCCCCCAAACAACCTGGTTGTTCATCCCCGTCACCCAGTGGCCTGCACTTTCCATATGATGGGCGGCACCTAACCCCGCCAGCATCATTGCGGCAACCAGTGCCAGCGCCAACCAAAAGGCCCGCCCAGCCCTGATGTTCTGAAAATAGATGGTCTTCACTTTGTTTATATCCCGCGGTAGCGTACTGCCGTGTTCAGCTTCAGCTCACTACGCAGTTCCCGGCTCGACGCGTTGGACAACGCTGTGGCCAACGGCCCCTCGTGATCATTAAGGTCTCCAAACAGCAGTGCTTGATGGCCAACCTCGCTACAGGCCTCAACACAAGCGGGCGAATCATCGTGATCAATTCGATGCACACACAACGTACAACTTTCTACCGTACCCTTGCCGCGGGGGGCATGGGTCTTCTGACCGCTGAGATTCTCATGAATAAAAGAACGGGCCTTGTAGGGGCAAGCCATCATGCAATACCGACAGCCGATGCAGATATGCTTGTCCACCAGTACGATGCCATCGTCCCGGCGAAAAGATGCCCCGGTCGGGCAGACGTCAACACAGGGGGGCTCCTCACAATGCTGACACATCAGCACCAGCGACAGCCGATGCCCAGTCTGCTCGTCTTCAAGATCCACCTTTCGTATCCACTGGGCGTTAGTTTCAGAGGGATCACCTGACAGGCCATGCTCATGATTACAGGCTGAGACGCAGGCATCACAATCGCTGACACAACGCTCGACATCGACCAATAAACCCCAGCGCTGGGTAGTGCTGGCAGGCTCATCGGACGTACGGGCCAACGCGAGATCTACCAGGCGTACCCCCGGTGCGAGCGCCAACAACGCGACCCCGGAGCTTGCCTGGGTAAAAAAGGCCCGGCGCGCGCTAACGGACAGATTGTCTTTGGATTGCTTCATGTTCAATTCAGGGTGACTGACTGATGCGTTCGGCAGGCACGCTCGCATGACAACTGAAACAGTCAATCTGCACCGCCGCATAAGCGTGACAACTCTGGCAGAACTGGTCCTGGGCATTGACCGGCAGAAACTGTCCCTGTGCGCCCTTGTCGGCATGACAATCAATACAACCCGCCAGACTGTGTTGTGGCGTACGGATGCCCTTGTGCACCGTCCGGTCGCGCTGGTGTTTCAAAAAGTCAAAATGATTCCGGCGCATAATTTCAACTGGCTCAACGCACTGGGTACCCCGAGCCTTGGGCAACACCGGCTGGCTGACCTCTGCCAGCGCGCCCGTCAGACCCGCGCCAACCGTCAGGGATAAAAATAAGGCAGCCCATCCAGTCCGGGTCAGCCTTGTGCAACCATGTTTTGCTGTTCTACCCAAGCTCATCACACCCCGGTTTACCCTCCCATGCCCATGTCGATATATCCCGTGGGACAGACATCGGCACAGATATGACAGCCCACACATTTACTGTAGTCGGTGTCGACATAACGGCCAGTGGTATAGCGATCTTTCTTGACCCGGAACACCGCGTCCTGAGGGCAAAAAATCATGCAGTTATCACACTCGAAACACAGGCCACAACTCATGCAACGCTCGGCCTCAGCACGAGCAGCTTCATCAGCGAGCCCGTGGTGACGCTCTTCGAAGTGTCCCAGCACCTCCTCGGCACTGGGCACGGCTGCCTCGCGGCGATTGCGCGGCGTCTGGCCAAAATGCCCAAGAAAAAGTGCATCAGAGGGGATAATCTCGTGGGTGGCGCGGTCCTCGTAATTGTGCACAGCAAAATCGGCTGCTGAGGTGCCCCAGGCCTGAGTGTGATCGTACTCGGTGGGCGCCAGTGATTGCTCGTTGAGCTTGGACAGCAAATTGAAATGGTGCACATCTACCTTGGGACGGTGTGCCGGATCCTGTGCCTTGAGATAATGATCAAGACTGTCGGCTGCGATTGACGCCTGCCCGATCGCTGTGGTCAACAGGTGCGGGCGCACGATATCTCCCGCCACAAAGTGGCCAGGCCGATCAGGCACCTGGAAGTAGCGATCCGCATTGATCAGACGGTGCTCGTTGCCCATCTCTTCGATGCCTGTAAGATCGCCCGCCTGGCCAATGGCCGAGACGATGAGGTCCGCTTCGACCTCAAACTCCGTGCCATCGATCGGCTTGGGCAGTCCTTTTTCGTCAATCTCGCATTTGGCCAGCCTCAGGCCCTTGGCTCGGCCCGTGTCACCCTTGATCAAGGCGATCGGCATAACACCATTAAGAATCGTGACACCCTCAGTCAGGGCATCATCAACCTCTTCCTCGGTTGCAGTCATCTCGGGACGATCAAACAGAGCAGTCAGCGTTACCTGCGCCCCCTCGCGGGCTGCCGCCATTGCCGCATCGTGCGCGGTATAGCCGCCGATGACTTCTTCGGGGCGGTCTTTCTCGTGAAGCTGCTCTACCTTGCCCAGTCGCCGGGCCACCGAGACCACGTCGATCGACGTATCACCGCCACCAATGCACAGCACTTTTTCGGCCGTCACCTGCATGGCACCCTTGTTGAAGGCATCCAGAAAAGCCACACCGGAAACACAATTGGGGGTATCCGCCCAACCCGCCACCGGCAGGTCGCGACCACGTTGACAGCCGATGGCCCAGAGCACAGCATCATAATCCGCTTCGAGCTGAGCAATAGACACATCCTGGCCGATTCGCACCCCAGTGCGCACTTCGATATCGCCCAACTCAATAATCCGGTCGATCTCACGATCAAGCCGTTCGCGCGGTGTGCGGTAACCCGGGATGCCAAAACGAAACATCCCGCCGAGCTCATCCTGGGATTCAAAAATCGTTGCGCCATAGCCTTTGCGTCGCAGTTGATAGGCTGCTGCGAGCCCGGCCGGACCGCCGCCGACAATAGCAACGCGCTTGTCCCGAAGTGGCGGTGGACTGTCAAAGCAATAGCCCTCGGTGAAAGCCATATCCCCAATGAACTGCTCTACCGAATTGATCCCGACAAAATCATCTACATTGTTGCGATTACAACCGTCTTCGCAAGGTGCTGGACAGACCCGACCCATCATCGCGGGAAAGGGATTCGCGTCGGTTACCCTACGGAAGGCATATTCCTGCCAACTCAGTTCTGCGGGGGGTTGCTCCATACCGCGCACGATCTGCAGCCAGCCACGAATATCCTCGCCGGAAGGACAACTACCCTGGCAGGGAGGTGTCCGGTGAACATAGGTCGGACACTTGTGCGAGTGGTCTGCGTTGAATATCTGCCCCTTGAAGTCATGCCACTGGTGCTCTCCATCGGAAAACTTGCGCAACGTCAATTTCTGGGTGTGCTCTGTGGAGGCTGCCATCGCCGGATTCCTCTGATTGGTTTTCTTGCCTGCGCTTTGCAGGGCGCTCAATGCTCGCTTTCGAATACCAACGCATCGCCAATTAACTGGTGTACGCTGATGACCATGTCCATGCCCATGCCGTACTGCGGCAATACCTTGGTGAACTGGCTCTTGCAGATCGCGCAGATCGCGGCCATGTGGGTCACGCCATGCGCCTCAATCACCTGCCGTAACGCCTGGGCGCGCGGCAACGCCCCTTTAACCCGTAGTTCGAGAAGGTCATCTGTCAGTAGCCCCCCACCACCACCGCAACAGAAGGTATGCTCATGGATCGTCTCGGGCGCCATGTCGACAAAGTGTGTACAGGCAGCCCGGATCAAGTCGCGCGGGATACTGAACTGGCCACCCGGCGTGGAACCCAGGCGCGAGCCACGCGAAACATTGCACGAGTCGTGGAAAGTCACGACCTTGTCATCGTTGGCTTCACGATCAAGTTTCAGACCACCCTGGTACAGCAGGTCATGGGTAAATTCACAGATATGCTGGGGTGCCGGGTAATGGGGATCGAGAAAATCAAACGGCCCGATCAGGGTATTCCAGAAACTGTAGGCGACCCGCCAGGCGTGGCCACATTCACCGACCACGATACGTTTAACACCCAGGTCGAGTGCAGCCTGGCGTATACGCTGTGCGACCTTTTGCATATTCTCGTAGTTGCCGATGAATATGCCGAAGTTCGCCGCCTCGGACGCATAAGAGCTTAAGGTCCAACTGATACCGGCCTGGTGAAATACTTTGGCATAACCGATCAGGCCATCGACGTGTGGCTCGGCGAAAAAATCGGCTGAGGGAGGGACCAACAATACATCCGCCCCCTGCTGATCAAGCGGAAACTTGACCGACACACTGATGTCTTCCTCGACCTCTTCTTCCAGGCCTTCCAACGTATTGGCCAGCGCCGGCTCGGGCAGACCAAGATTGTTACCTATGGTATGCACCTTGCCAATGATTTCGTTGGAATACTTCTGTCCAACCCCGATCGACGCCAGAATCTCGCGCCCAGCCATAGTGATCTCAGCGGTATCGATACCGTAAGGGCAGTACACGGAGCAACGCCGACATTCGGAGCACTGGTGGTAATAACTGTACCAGTCGTTGATCACCTCTTCGCTCAGCTCCACCGCTCCGACCAGCCGTGGAAACCACTTGCCGGCAACGGTGAAATAACGCCGGTAGACCTTACGCAACAGATCCTGGCGGGCCACCGGCATGTTCTTGGGGTCACCCGTGCCCAGATAGTAGTGGCATTTGTCGGTACAGGCACCGCACTTTACACAGGCGTCTAGAAATACCTGCAACGAACGGTAACGACCCAGCAATTCGTCCATCTTATCCAGGGCCACTTTCTGCCAGTTATCGACCAACTCACCCGGAAAGCCCAGAGGCTGCTGATGTTCGGGCTTGGCAACGAAGGGCCGGCTGTGAGCCATAGCACCCGGCAGAACTGCGGGTATGCTGAGCTGATCAGGCAACGGTGGCGTTTCGAACTCAACCTTCGCCATGATCAGATTGCCGGCCCAGGGGCCATTCCGGCCGGGTTTGGGAAAGATTCTGTGCCCACGGTGCCACATGACGGTATTCGCGCGGGTTATCGCGCATATTGCGCGTTGGGCTGAAAAACACACCCGGTGCGTGCAACAGTTTGCTGAAAGGAAAGATCAGCATCAACACAATCACCAGCGATAGGTGTACCAGTAGCAGTCCATCGGCTGGTAACGGCTGCCAATCCAATGTCACCAGGCCCAGGGCAAAAGCCTTGAGAGAAACAATATCAGTGTGATGAACGTATTTCATCATCAACCCGGAGCCTGCAATAGCCAAAAGCAAAGCCAGCATCAGATGATCTGAGGGTGCGCTGATATAGCGGATTCGGTCAACCAGCATGCGCCGCACCCACAATCCAGCAAGACCGGCAAACATGGCGATCCCGGCATAAACACCGACCCACTGAATCAGGGTTACCCACCACCACACCGGCTCAGTGAAATAACGCAAGTGACGGGCGAGTGCGATCAGCATGCCAAAATGAAATAGCCAGCCGAACAACCAACTCCACTTGCTGCCTTTGAACAGGCTCTCGAAGAAAACCACCTCGCGACACATCCGCGCGCCGACTCCGGCACGGGTCAAGGGCGCCGGGGTGGTGGGAATCACCAATGGCGCTGGGGTACGGGCATAACGCATCACGCGACTGCTTACCCCGGCAATCAAAATGATCGCGCCAAGATAAAACAACACAGCGAAGACAGAACCTAGCACCACAGGGGTAATCCTCTAGGCAGACAGTCCAATTGGGGCACGGAGCCGGCAAGCAGCGACGCTACCCTATCGATGCCCCAGGACATCCACACGTCACACCACCGAGAGTAAATGCCTTCAGACGCAGCCGGTGGGCTTGGGCAAGCCGGCGTACTTGCAGGCCTGTTTAGCAGGACCATAGGGGAACAGTTCGTACAGATACTTGCTGTTACCCTTGTCCTTGCCTAATTTCTTGCCGATCGCTTTGGTCAACACGCGCACCGCCGGGGCAATCTGGTATTCGTCGTAGTATTCACGCAGAAAGTTGATCACTTCCCAGTGGTACTCACTGAGGTCGCAGTCGTCTTCCTTGGCCATGTAACCGGCCACATCGTTGTTCCAGTCACTTAGATCTGCGAGATACCCTTCCTCGTCGGTTTCGTAAGTCTTGCCGTTCAGTTCAAATGCCATTTTGGCCTCCTTTTGCTTATTGCCAAATGAATTCAGAGCCAACTCTGAACCTTGTCGTTGGCGCTCGCCAGTTCGACGAAACCATCGAAACCGACTACCTTGATGCCGCGGATCAGGCGATCCTCGGGTAATCCCCGGGCTTTGAGATCTGGACCCAGCGCATAGATGCTGACCTCCTTCAACGCCTGATCCAGCATGGCCGCGTGGGCAGTTCCCACCAATGCGCCGTAGACGCCATCTTCGATCAGCAGAATATCGCTGCCAGAGCGTGCTAGACCCAGACAGGTCTTCAGGCTTTGAGAATCAAAGGGTGATTTATTAACGGTATGCAACATGCGTGTGGTCTGGCGGATCAGAAGTTGAAAATTACATCCTGCTCTTCAAGCAGGCCAGAAAGTTGTGCGCGGCTGACCAGCTGGATGGAGGGTTTCTCCGCCCAGTCATCCTCTTCGTCTTCCCAGGTCAGAGGCATCAGGTCCGCTTCTGTCAGCCCTCGTTCCTCAAGGGATTCGCGCTCTACGTAAAGTCGATTAACCTCATAATCGCCCAGTGCGCGGTACGCGGGCGAGAAATTTTTCATGCCTGAATCGGTGGTATCCTGTCCCTGCTTCAACTGAAAAACCCCATCGCCGATAAAGGCCATGCAGACATCCTGCTCAAAAGCCGCACCGATCAATACCACTTCCAGACCCTCAAGCGCGTAAACCGTGCCGTAGGGCGCATGCCGGTTGATGTACATGAATTTGCGGGTTTGACTCATGTCCTGCCCCTAGTCACCAAACACCAGCAGGCGATCAGACTGGATGCCTGCCTCAATCAGCTGACCCAACCCGGAAATGCGAAAACCCGGAGCGATGTTATCGCCATCTTTGCCGTTGCGCTTGGCCTCATCGGCATCGGCGATACCGCGACGCTGTGCCGCAGCGACGCATACCACTAAATCCAGATCGTGTGCCTCACCCAGTTCGCTCCAGCGATTGACGATATGCCGGTCATCTTGCGGCGGGGTGGTCATGCGGGTGCCGTTATTCACTCCATCATGGTAGAAAAACACCCGGAAAATCTCGTGGCCGGCATCCAGCGCCGCCCGAATAAAGTGGTAGGCCGTATCAGAGGCCTGGTGCGTATAAGGCCCCTCATTCACCATGACTGAAAACTTCATGGCCTGCACCTAGAACCGGATATGGGTAGAGGCATTAAGGCTCTTGCGAGAGCCACGCCAGTTATCGATATGGAACTTGGTAAAGGGCAGTCCGGTGGCCTCGAAAAATCGCGGCCAGCCAATACGGTCTATCCAATCATTGATCCGCTCCCAGTCGCGGGCGTCATCCTTGTAGGCCTTTAGAATACGCTTGACGATCGCGGTGGCCTCGGGCCAGCGCGGCGGGTTGTTCGGTACCCCGGAGGCCACCAGTTTCTGGAAGCTCGGCTTGCTGCGGGCATTGGAGTGGTTGCCCCCCACCCAGATTGCCAATTTGGTGTGCTCGGGATCATTGATCTGCATCGGCGGGCAAGGGGGATAGCACGCGCCACAACAAATGCACTTTTTCTCATCGACTTCCAGAGTCGGCTTACCATTGACCTGAGCCGGGCGGATCGCCGCCACCGGGCAACGGGCGACCACTGACGGCCGCTCGCAGACATTGGCGACCAGGTCATGGTTGATCTTGGGGGGTTTGGTGTGCTGAACGTTGATCGCGATATCGCCCTGACCACCGCAATTGATCTGGCAGCACGAGGTAGTGATATGGACGCGATTGGGCATGTTGCAATTTTTGAACTCATCGATGAGTTCATCCATCATCGCTTTCACCACGCCTGAGGCATCAGTGCCGGGGATATCGCAATGCAGCCAGCCCTGGGTGTGCGAGATCATGGCCACAGAATTGGCAGTACCCCCCACTACAAATCCCGCTTCTTCGAGCGCATCAATCAAGGGTTCGACCTTGGCCTCCTGCGACACCATGTACTCGATGTTGCTGCGAATCGTAAATCGCACATGGCCATCAGCATACTGGTCACCAATATCGCACAGTTTGCGCAGGGTAAAGACATCCAGAATACGCTGGGTACCCGCCTTAACCGTCCACACGGCGTCGCCGCTATCAGCGACGTGTCGCAACACCCCGGGCCGTGGATGATCGTGCCAGCGCCACTGGCCGAAATTCTTGATCATCAACGGGTGCATGTACTGAAAGCCGTCGGGGCAGCCTGACTCAATCGGCCGGCGCATTTCCTTAGCCATGATTCTCTCCGGTAAGTTTTAGGGTTATCACGCGGCAGGGATTACCCTAACCTGCTGCCGACTGGCGGCTGACCGCCTGGCGCTCAAACCACTTGACCGCTTCCTCATCCCAGCCATCCATACGCACGTAGGACGACTGCCTCGGATCGGCGATCATGTGCGGATCCACTTCAATACCAATGCCCTCGAGAAAGTTAACCAGCCCGATGCGCTCGATCATCTCACCGCAACGCTCATGCTCAAGACCGCTCTCTGCCCAGAAATCTATGGTGCTCTCAGCGATCTCAGTGATTTTCTCGTAGTCCTCTTCGGTTTCGAGCTTCATGAATGGCACAATCACCGTGCCCATCAGATCGCCAATCTTCAGTGTGCGCTTACCGCCCATCAGGATGGTGACCCCCTTGTCTTCTCCAGGTGACAGGGCCTTGGGCACCACGTTCAAGCAGTGCATGCAGCGCACACAGTTACGGTTGTCAACCTCAAGCGAGTCGTCATCCTTAAGACTCATGCATCGGGTCGGGCACCGGGTGATGATGTTGTCGATGGTGTGCTGGCGACCTTTCTCGGTGACATAGTCTTTCCAGGCCTGCTGATCGACTCTCATATCGTCGCGCCAGGTGCCGATGACCGCCATGTCGGCACGCTCGATCGAGTTCATGCAGTCGTTGGGACAGCCGGAAACTTTGAACTTGAATTTGTACGGCAGAGCCGGGCGGTGGATATCATCAGTGAAGTTATTGATCAAGGTGCGGTGTATCTTGTGCTCGTTGGTGCAGGACTGCTCACAGCGGGCGCCACCGACACAGGACATTGCGGTGCGCACACAGGGGCCAGCCCCACCCAAATCCCATCCGTATTCGTTGATCTCGTCAAAAAAGTGCTGGGTACTCTCGGTCGTCGCACCGATAAACATGATGTTGCCGGTCTGCCCATGAAACGTGACCAGGCCTGAGCCCCACTTCTCCCAGCTGTCAGCCAACTGGCGCAATATATCCGTGCTGTAGTGATTACCGGCAGGCGGCTGTACTCGCAGCGTATGGAACTCTTTGGATTCAGGAAACTGCTGACCCACCTCGGAGAAGCGCGGGATGATCCCACCACCATAACCGTAAACACTGACCGTACCGCCTTTCCAGTACCCCTTGCGGGTCTCGTAGGAATGCTCCAACTGGCCCAGCAGATCGTTGGCAACGCCGTTAATTCGCCCAGTAGGGTGTTCATCGCGCAGGCGCTTGATCCCTGAGATAAAACTCGGCCATGGGCCGCTCTCCAACTCGTCCAGCATCGGGGTTTCGTGTTGCTTGTTGTCAGGCATGAAAGTCGCTACTCCTTTGCATTGGTCGGCACCGTACCGTCACAGGCCAGGTCACGGTGCACCCGCTGTCAGGTCCAGGTGGACTCATCTGGCCCGATTGACCCGGCGCGTTTTAAGGTGCGTGATGGCACACCGGGGAGAGATCATTGTATGCACCGGCCGCGGCGACACCATTCCCAAGGAGGGTATGCCATGCAAAAAACCCGGTTATCTCCTTGGGGATAGGTTTTCTTTTGCAGTGCACAAGATTGACCTGGGAACTTTCTGAATCTGAAATAGAAAAGATGCAGTAAATCATATTATTAGATCAATTCCGTCACCACAGGAGCACTGCTTTGGCAGGATCTTGATGCCTCGCGTTAGGAGAAAGAGGGTAAAGAACCAACCTTTTGGGAGAGTTTTCCCGGCGCCCGCGCAGGCTAGAATTTCACTCCCCCTTGAGCACCACAGATACCAGACCGTACACCCGTGAGCCCAGCTGAATCTCCTATCAACGCCCTTGCCGATCCTTTGACCCACCCCGGCGACACACGGTTTGACCGCTGGTGGCATGAGCGCCTGGTTGCCTACCGTACGGCTATTACTGACCTGATGGTAAAGATTGATGACCCGCATCAACTGAGCAGAACCGAACAGCAGGCGCTAGCAAAACGGATGCGAAACAGCAATATGGCTCTCTATCGCTGCCGACATCCAGCGCGCGTTGACCGGGCTGCGGTACAGGCACTGGCTTTGCAGCTCGGGCTGTGCGAGCCTGACCACAACCTGTGCGCGGCGGATGACGGCTTCAGCGAGCTGGAAGTTAAAGACGATGCCAGCCACCGCCGTTACATTCCCTACAGCAATCTCCAGCTTAACTGGCACACAGATGGCTACTACCATGCCCCGGAACGAACCATACGCAGCATGTTGCTTCATTGCGTACGCCCAGCCTTAAGGGGTGGTGCACTGGAAGCAATCGACTACGAAATCGTTTTTGGCCTGCTGCACCAGTGCGATCCCCGGTATACAGATGCGCTCAGTCAGCCAGACACCCTGGCCATTCCGGCCAACCAGGCCGCTGGTGCGATCATTCGCGGACTGTGCATTGGGCCGGTCTTTTTCCATGAGGGTGGGGTCCTGCGTATGCGCTATACAGCACGCCGGCGTAATATCATCTGGAAGAACGATCCGGTCGTCCATGAGGCTGTGGCCGCGCTGGAAACCATACTGGCTTCCTCTGCAGAACTGGTGGTCCGTCGACGGCTTGCAGCTGGGGAGGGCATGGTGTGCAACAATGTACTGCATCGGCGAGACGCATTTACCGATTCCCCAGAACGTCACCGTACCCGCCTGATCTATCGTGGCCGTTACACCCAGGCACCCACGTTTCAAAGCGCTCCCTCATAACCATGCTCTGGATCAGCGAATTAATACTGCAGCACCAGCCTGTCTCTTTTGCACAACTGGCCTCGCTGGTGCGTGAAAAGGCGCGCTCTGGGGAGCGGTTTCTGCGCATGGATGTCAAGCCCCCCTATCCTGATACCCCGGGAAACTGGGAAGATCAGCTGGAGGGCGTTTTCACCGGCAGTCTCGACTCGAGGGCCCACGAGAATCAGTTATGAAGCATCTGGGAGCCAGTTTCGACCTCGGCGCGGAATCGGGCGCAGATACCTCAACTTCCACAGCTGCCCTTGGAGCCCGGTTGACGGCGGTGCGTGACCGACTGAAAGAAAGTGAGATTGAAATCGACCCCCTTCGATGGCGAGAGCTGGCATTGCAGGAAGCCCGGCTACTGGTGTTGCTTGAGCAAGGGCCCCAGGCCTGGCAAAGCGCCCGGCGCTGCTTCGACCGGTTCTGCGCCGCACATCTTTGGGCCGAGGCAATAGAAGCGGCTCGATTGATGTTCCAGTCCGGTGAGCAGGACGCACTGGTCGCACTGGGTCATGGTGTCTGGCTTGCGGTCACTTTTCCCGTGGACCCGGAGCTGTCGATCACCTTGCTACAGGATATTATCGATGAAACACCGGACGATTCGGATGGCGCGGCGGTCGCGGCCGCAACCGCCGCCTATGTGGTAGACCTGCGAGCACAGGAAAAAGAACATCAATCGTTATCTTTCTTTGCCAACCAATTGCTGGGCACCGTGGCGCGGCGGCACAGCGGCATAGAACAGCAGGAAGCCTTCGAGCAGTGGATCGAACGCTTGGAACTCAATGATCCGGCACGATTTCTGCCGCGCTTGCGCAATGTTATCGATGTACTGGTTCAGGATAACTGGTGGATAGACCGAAGCGCCATTCAGGCCTCACTCCCGGTTCAATGAGCACCACCATGGCAACACCCGACTACTGGAGTGAGCCCCCTGTCGAAACTGCCACGCCGGAGCAAAACTCCGTTGTTGACCTGGTATTCACGACCCGTGGCCAGCAAATCCCGGCTGATCATGCCTGGTCATTATCTGTCGCTGTTACCCAGGTACTGCCCTGGCTGAAGAACGAAATCTGTGCGGGAATCCACCTGATTCATGGTGCCCAGTCAGGCAACGGCTGGGAGCGACCACCCGATGACGGTATTATTGAGCTTTCCGCCAGAACCCGCTTCGTGCTGCGCTTGCCGGTGCAACGGGTGACAGACGGGCGGGCTTTAAGCGGGCAGACCTTGGAGCTTGCTGGTTATCGGATTGACCTGCTGGATGCCCGTGTGCGCCCTCTCTCGCCACTGACCACGGTACTGGCCCGCCATGTCCATGCAACTGGCCGTGACAACAGGGAAACTGCGTTTCTTGAGGACGTAGCCCGATGGCTCGAACGGCTATCAATCACCCCACGCAAGATGTTATGTGGCCGTATCCGCAAACTAACGACACCCGATAGGATGGTACAAACCCGCAGTCTGCTGCTGGCCGAACTCAGCCCAGGTGAATCTGCCCGTGTGCAGCGACAGGGCCTGGGACCCGACCGTCTGCTGGGGTGCGGCCTGTTCATGCCGCACAAAAGTATCGGTGCAGTGCACACATCCCGCCAAGAGCTTAGTGACTGAAGTCGGATCAAAATCAAGCCTAAATCTGAAACGGAACATCGCATGTCCATAGGAGCTGACGGGAAAACCGAGGAGTATTTCAACAATAGCGGCAATCAATCGAGCACCCGTGCCCAGTTCGCTGCCCCTCTATCACAACTATGATTCAAACAACCCGGGAAACACCATGAGTGAAAAACAGAAACTGATTCGCAAGATGATCCAGATGCAAAAAGAATTTATCGCCCAGGAGCGCCAGGGCGGGATGGACCCAAAAGATTATTTTGCGCCCCAAAGCGACCATGCCCTGTCAGGCTACCGTGAGTCTTTCACTGAGATTGCGACACGCGTGGGTAACCTGGCGCACGAGGAAAAGGGTTCACGCCGCTGAGATTCGCGCCCTTAATCATTTTAGCCTTGGCCTCAGCAGACTTAGCGATAACCCCAGTGGCACTTTCGATACCCCGACGATGACCAGTAGCGTGCCTCCCAACAACACGGGGCATCGGCAATCTCGCCGTGGGCAGACCCTGCTTCGAACACGCACGGTTATCGCCTCGCAGGCCTGATAGATAGATACAAACCCAAGTGTGAAATAACGCCTTGCGTATGCTGATCATGGTAGCAAGAAATGAAACACGCGAGCAGCACTATACTAGGTGCTAGAAACATCAAAGTCGTGCTGGACCGGGCTCAGAAGTGGGGGCGTACCTCTGGTACGACCGACCTTTTAAAATAGAATCCCTTCGGGAACCGATGATCATGAAAACCCGAATTCGTGACCAGTGGCGCAACCCCGAACAACAGGCCTCCACTGAGGATAATGCTCGGGCTTTAGCTTATATCTGCTGGCAACTGGCACTAACNGCGACCAGAAACCTGCATGCGGAAGATTTTCTTTACCAGAATGACAATCAGCGGGTAGCGGTAATTCGCGAGTACCTGGTGTTTCTCGTACACACCGCTGACCGGCTTGCGTTTGCGGCACTTGACGAAACACAACGCACGCCCTTTATCTCTTTATTGGCTCATGATTGTGCCGATCATCTTCAGCGCAATGCGCACGAGATACTGGGGGACGGTGATTACGCCGGGCAGTTCATCGAGATGCTGAACCAGCGCAATAGTGGGTACGGCCGGTGCACTTTCGATAATGGACAGGCGGGCTATAGCCTCCTGCGCACGTTCGGCGACCATATCCAGGCCATTATGGGCCAGGACCAGACTAACCGCTGGGTAATCGATCAGATCATGGACATTGATGGGCCTGAAGTTGTTGCCCAACTGGCAACATCGTTACGAAAACTGAGCGCCCATAATAAACCGGCCGAAGGTGACAAGACTCGACCTACTACAACAAACTGAACTCTGTCAGGATTTTTTCCACTCGCTGGCGTGATCCGTAATCTGGTTCTGCCCGTCTTCAAATCCGGCTGTATAGGCGGCACTTACGCGCTGCTCCTCACGTTGCGGGTTGCCCAGATATCCCCCAACCCATCCCTGCAGATAATCGGGGTCCACCCCCATCTTTTCCAGCTGATCGACGGTTTGGTAATAGGCGGTGCTCATAGTGACGCTCCCTTAAACAAGAAAAGAAAGAAAGAAAATTGAGACTGGAATACTAACTCCTCAGCCACGATCCTGACATACCTCCTTCGGTGGGGGTATCTATGTCGCCCTGTAGTTCAGTATCGCCACCGTCGCGGTGGGTCCTCTTGTGGCAGTATCATGGCCGTGTCCACCGGCTACCCTTCACACCAGCAACGGCGCAATTGTCCTGGCACGCTGCAGCGTGTGCAACCTGCCCTCATCACGACTGCGCCAGATAGCCGGGGTTGTCAGCAATACCCTTGACCTTCGGGACATTTGGAATCACATCACGGATCACTTTTCGATCTCGCAGATACTCGGCCACCACATCCCAAATTTCAGGTAGGTCATCGGGTTGTGGGTTGACGCTGGCCCAGCCGGCAACCTTATAGATGCGCGAGGGATCCAGCGGCTTGCCGTTCAGTTCCAACGCAGAAAGCCGCTCACCGATCGCAGCTTTGGGATCAATGGCATAGCGTAACCCGCCGACCCGCACCATATCTCCGCCCATCTGATAATAAGGGTCAGCGTTGAACAGATTGTCGGCGATATCCTCCAGCACCAACTTGATAGTCTCGCCGCTCATCTCCACCAGGGTGGACTTGGCATAGGTGATCCCGGTCTGGTCCATCAGATGCTCCACGGTGATCGGATCACCTGGAAGCACGCTGGTGCCCCAGCGAAAACCCGGCGAGAAGGCGAGGTCAGCACCGCGCACCTCGATCAAAGCATCGACGATCACCTGGTCAAAGGTGCCGATAAAGTTACCGCGTCGGTACAGCGTTGTCTCGGTCGTTGCCAGCACGGTTTCAAGCTGCTGTTTAAAAGGTTCACGGACACCCTCAATGTAGGCCGCCATCTGGGGATCCGCGGGCAACAGGCTGGCGAATATCGGCAAGAGGCGAAAACGGTAATCCACCACCCGGCCAGCGCGCACATCCAGATCCATCACCGATAGGAACTTAGTATTTGAGCCTGAATTCACCACCAGGGTGCGGCCACCCGCGTTGTTGACCACACTGGGGCTAGGCATGCCATCATGGGTATGACCCCCTAGGATCACATCTATACCAGTCACCCGGCTGGCCATTTTCAAGTCCACATCCATGCCGTTGTGCGAAAGCACCACCACTACCTGGGCGCCCTGCGCGCGCACCTCATCGACCATCACCTGGCATTGTTCATCACGGATGCCAAAACTCCAGTCCTCCATCATGTAACGGGGGTTGGCCAATGTCGTATAGGGAAAGGCCTGCCCAATAATACCGACCACAATGCCGTTCATCTCGCGCAGGGTATAGGGCTTGAATACCTGGCCTGAGTCCTCATCAAAAGCAGGCTTGCCCTCAAAAGATGCGTCTTCGGTCAACAGCACGTTCTGCGCCAAAAATTCCATCGGCGGCAACTCCTGCTCGATGATCTTCCGGACCCGCTCCATTCCGTAAGTGAACTCCCAATGACCGGTCATGACATCAACACCGAGCAACTTGCAGGCATCAACCATATCCTGTCCATGTGTCCACAAGGCGGTGGCTGAGCCCTGCCAGGTATCACCGCCATCCAACAACAGACTGTTGGGGCGTGATGTGCGCAACTGCTTAACCAGTGTCGCCAAGTGGGCAAAGCCGCCGATCTTGCCGTATTTGCGTGCAGCCGACTCAAAGTCCAGACAGGTAAATGCATGTGCACTTGCAGAACCCGGTGCGATACCAAAATGTGCCAAGAACTGCTCGCCCACCACATGCGGTGGCCGGCCAAAAGCGTCACCTAATCCAATGTTGAAATTTGGCTCACGAAAATGGACCGGCATCAGCTGGGCATGACAATCGGTAAAATGCAGCAGTGACAAGTTACCAAAAGCCGGCAGATCATAGTCAGAAGCTGTTGCGCTGGCAGCACGGCTATTGACAGCCATGCCCGCGGCGCTGGCTGCAGCGAGCAGGCGCATAAATTCGCGACGCGTCAGACTCATATGGCTACTCCTGTATTTTGTTCAATGCAAAGGTCTTTGGGATAGCGGGGAATGCCCTAGATGAAAAAAAACCTGGCCACTTGGGCCAGGTTTTTCGGTTACGGCTGAACCCAGTCGTGTTGTTATTTCATACCGACACAACAACGCTGGGCCAGATGCTTCACTGACGCTGGCTAGGTACCTTCAATGGAATACCTGTATTCATGACGGCTTCGTAATATTCCAACGCCTTGTATTCGACGCCTTGTGCCTTGAACGGGCTAGCTCGAACTTGCTTGTTGCAACCACCATAGCGTCGGTGCATGGTGCCCCAGGGTTTGCCAGATAGTGACCATTTGGTTCGGTAAACTGGGAAACCTACCCCGTGGCCCAATCCTGGGCTCAAAATATCACCTCGGACCGCATTGCCAGAATTATGTACATGACAATCTGCACAGGAGAAGTTCAACTGGCCGCGCTTGGCCCAGTAGAACTGACGGCCTTTCTCGTACCAGGCCTGAGCACCGGCTTCCGAGAAATCCACAGCCATGGGCTCGCCATTAAATTGCGCCTTGTAGTGCGCGATCAGCCGCGCCATTTTGCCCCGCTTTACGTTCTTGATCGGCTTTTCAGCATTCGCTTTTAAGCAGGCGTTGAGATCGCCCACCAGCGTGCGCAAATCGTCGCTGGCAGCGTCATACACCGGATAGATATTGGCAGGCGCCAGATCACAATCTTTAAAACCCTTACCATTGGCAAACGGGGTATCCCACTCCTCGGCGGCCTTTTCCATCTCTGGCTCATAGGGTGGGAACTCCATCAGCAATTCCCAGTTTGCGCGTCGGTGCGCGTACTGCGGCAACGCATTTACGCCATCGACAAAATCTCCCGGGGCCAGCCCCGGGAAACGCTTCAGGAAAAAGCCCTGAAACTCGGTGATGTCGTCGTTGATTTCCGCTTCAGAAATTGCCTGGGCGCTCGAGGCACCCAGCATGGCGAACCCCGCAGCCAACGCCAGAGATACCAGTTTTTTCATTAGTCCCCTCCTCGGTGTAGGCTGCCGGCTTACAGCCAGCAGCACTGGGTCAGATTTTTCGTTTACTTGATCGCCTTTTCCGTGGTGCCGGTCTCACCCTTGTTATCGGTCCAACTCACACTGACCGTATCGCCTGACTTCCCACCAGACAAAGAAATACCGATGAGTGGATTCTTGGAAACCCCCGGACCGAGATTCGCCTGAGACACTACGGTCCCATTTAGAGCAAAGTCCATTGTCTGGATAAAATGCGCCGGCACTTTTTCGCCGGTTTTCTTATCCTTGCGCAAGCCCGTTTCCATCGGGTGCTTGGCGAGAACCATGACGTCGTGCCCTCCCGCCTTGTTCTTTTTGATTTTCATCTTGGTAGATGCCATCGTAATGCTCTCCTACTTGATTATCTGTCGAGTTATCCGCCGCAACCGCCGACGGTGACCTTGATTTCCTGAGAGGTCATATAGACCTTACCGCCTGCTTTCACGTAGCAGTTGACGGGTGAAGTCTGTCCCATCTTGATCCGGGCACTGTACATACCACCAGCGCCGCTGCCTGTCACTTGGAGAGAGGTTGTATAGGGGGAGGGGTTCTTTACCGTTACGACAGCGATCGCCTCAACATCAGACAATGAGGTCATTATTTTGATCGGTACAACTGCACCGTTCTCTGCTTGCAGGGGGGCTTTCATGGTTACTTGATCGCTTTGCTGCGCATCGGCTGTACCAAAAAAAGCCGTCAGTGCGTCTGCTTCTGTCTTGGCAGTGAATGCGGCTTCTGGCCAGGCAGCCGCAAGGACACGAGTCGGAGCGAGCAGTCCTGCGCCAGCCGCTACGGCAATCGTGCTGGCAGCGAGCGAGCCTTTAAGAAAAATTCTGCGTTTCATAAGTCTTGCCTATCCTCTGTTAATCAAATGTGTTTTGTTGGATCCATGAACATTCGGACTGACTGGAATTTGTCTTCCTAAATAGACAACAGCCAGTCGACGATGTTGTCGATATCCTGTTCGCTGATAAGTTTGTGTCGACCAAACGGTGGCATCGATGTCTGAGGATTTTTCACAGTGGGATCCCAAATCTGAGCACGCAAATCTTCGCGGTTGGGAAAACGTGACGCCATCGCGACCAGCGGTGGTCCTATGTTGCCGCCCTGGGGAAAGCCTTCCGGCCAGGGGTTTACCATTGCCTGGTGACAGGCAAGACAGTTGCCACCCTTTCGGTTTATCGCAGCACACCAGCCCTTCAGGATGCTGTCAGCGTCCTTAGCCACTTTCTTGCACTGCTTGTCGGTAGGCCAATCGCCGGCCTGCGCTACTGGGCCGACCCCCGCCGTCACTGCAAATGCAATTGCTGCAACAAAGGCGATCAGGGCAGTCTTCAGTTTAAGCATGGCTATCCTCCGGTTTCTTGCGCCGCACCTGCCAGAGCGCGGAAAATTGTATTTTTGATTGCCGTCATCTCAAGAACATAACGGAGACGGTATCCTGATATAACTTAAGTTGAATCAGATTATCAAGGGTTAATGATATTCTGAATTATCGAATATTCTTATGTATGGCTATAGTATTTTGGACGTAATGGGATTTCCGGCGTTAATTAGGCTAATTTTGCTGTGATTGGGATAAGCGCGAGACGTTCGTTTAGCACATCTACGATAAAACACGTTATGTAAACCACGAAAAACTTTTGCGTCGAACGAAGCCGTCAGCCGACCCTAATCCCACTGTAGATTGCGGTGTCTTTAGCTTCATTAATGCGCCGCATCTTGGGCTATCTGGGCTTCGATCTCTTTGATCCGCGCGCCGATACTCGCCTCCAGATAAGCACTAGCGCCGCTATGGCCGGCCGCAGTTTGCAGTTGTAGCAACGCCTGATCAACCTCGTCGCGCCAGTAGTGATACTCGGCCAGGGCCTGAAAAGACTGGGCCAAATGACCGCTCTCGCCCTCGACCCGGGCCAGCAGTCGATAAAGTTCTGCCATTTCTGGCGCGCCCCGCAACGCCGTGCGCAACTGTCCTCGCGCATCAGCCAAATGCCCCGCTTTCATCAACGCATCAGCCAGATAGTAGGCAACGACAGGTGAGGTGCGCGCGTGATCGGGGAGCCCTTGAAACACCGAAACTGCATCTTCCGCCAGGCCGCCGGCCAGCAGAGCTTGAGACAGGGCGATGACATAAGGGGGATAATCAGGGTAATCACGAGCAAGTTCCTGAGCATTTGCTGCCGCAGTTGTGTGATCGCCCAACTGTACCTGGGCTAACAGCTGCCCATAGCGTGCAGCCCGGGCGACCACCGGATTATCCGAGCGCATGTCGTGTGTAAAAGCGCCTGCCACCTTGTCAGCATCGTCACCGAACACCGCGCTCATCCGGGCTCGTGCGTGATGGTAATCAAGCGACGGCTCGAAAAGAAATTCGGGGTACTGTCGCAAACGTCCTTCTACCAGCGCCAGACGATTCTGGGTCAGCGGATGCGTTCGGAGGTACTCGGGTGCACCGGCGGCCTGTAACCGGTTCTCCTGGTCAAGCCTTCCCAAAAAATCGATCATCGCTGAAGCCGGATAACCCGCCCCGGTCAGGATCATCAGACCCAGTGCGTCGGCCTCACGCTCATATTCTCGGTTGTATCGCAACTGATCAGATAATGCCGCTCCGCTGGTGGCCGCCATGGCAGCGGCCCCGGCCTGGCCTCCGAGCAGAATGGCGGCCAGAACACCGGCTGTCGCTGGTAATTGGCGTTGCCGCGCCCGTTCCATCATGCGGGGCAGATGACGCTGGGCGACGTGCGCCAATTCATGCGCCATGACTGAAGCCAACTCAGCCTCGGTTCGCGTCGTCAGCACAAGCCCCGTAAAGACGGCCAATCGACCCCCGGGCGCAGCAAAAGCGTTGATGAGCTTGTTGCTGATCAGGAAAAACCGCAGATGATCGGTATCGCCGTTCAGCCCTGCTGCAAGCCGCTGACCCAACGTCTCGATGTAGTTGACCAGCAACGGATCATCGATAAAGCGCATCTGACCTCGCGCCGCCGCCACGAATGCGCGGCCCATGGCCTGCTCTTCGGCAGTCGTGACAATACCCGCCCGGGTATCGCCCAGCGATGATCCCAGTTTCGTCTCACCCAGGACGCTATTGGTTGCCACAAGGAGTAGCACGGGCAACCAAGAGGCCGGGCGGCACCACGCCAATTTAAACCAGGCCGCGTTCACTACACTATATTAACAAAGGCGTCCTTGGGCCCTGGTTTGGTTTCATACGAGCATCGCCTTAGAATCGCCGTGCCCGTGAGTCGACGCAAACGAGCGCGTCAACTCGACACAGGAGGCGCACAAATGATCCGGAGAGTTTTATGCTGCAAACATACAGCAATTCACAATTGAAAGAGCGCGAAAAACAGCTAGAGCAACAATTCAAAGTTGCCTGCGACGCCGGCCTTTCGCTGGACATAACCCGCGGAAAGCCCGCTCCCGAGCAACTGGACTTGGCCGCTGACCTGCTCAGCCTACCTGGGTCCGATCAGTTTCATGATGATCATGGGACGGATTGCCGTAACTATGGCGGCATCGATGGCTTGGCCGGAATGAAGGCCCTTTTTGCAGCCATTCTGGGCTGCGAGACACGGGATATCATCGTCGGAGGCACCAGCAGCCTGACCATGATGTACGACAGCGTTGTCCGCGCCACCCTTTTTGGTGTTCCTGGCGGCGACCAGCCCTGGGGGCAGCAGGGAACGATACGCTTTTTGTGTCCCGCCCCGGGCTACGACCGCCATTTCGAAATCACGGGTCATCTGGGCTTCGAGCTGCTCAGTGTCGACATGACCGATGAAGGACCCGATATGGACCGGGTCGAGACACTCGCCGCAGACCCATCGGTGAAGGGCATCTGGTGCGTGCCACGCTACAGCAACCCCACTGGGATTACCTACAGTGAAACAGTAGCCCGGCGTCTGGCCCGGATGAGCGCAGCACCAGACTTTCGCATTTTTTGGGATAACGCCTACGCTGAACATCACCTCACTGAGAATCACCAACCGGTGCCGGATATCCTGAGTGAATGCCGTGACGCAGGCAACGCGGATCGCGTGTTGATGTTTGCTTCAACCTCCAAGATGACTATGGCGGGTGCAGGAGTGGCAGCCATGGCTGCCAGTCCCGCCAACCTGGAAGACATCCGCAGACACCTTGCTATTCAGACCATCGGTCCGGATAAGCTCAACCAGTTACGCCACCTGGCGTTCTTTCGCGACATTAACGGGCTACGGACCCACATGACCCGTCATAGTGAAATCCTCAAACCAAAATTTGCCCTAGTGCAGGAAATTCTCGAACGAGATCTGGGGGGCAAGGGCATTGCAACCTGGTCAAACCCACCGGGCGGTTATTTTGTCAGTGTGGATGGACCGCAAGGCTGTGCTCGAGCGGTCATTGAACTGGCGGCACAGGCTGGGGTCAAACTGACGCCAGCCGGCGCTCCCTTTGCCTACGGGCTTGACCCGCAGAACCGGAATATGCGCCTGGCGCCGACCTTTCCGCCCATGGAGGATATCCGTCAGGCCATGGAGATTTTCACTCTTTGCCTGGAGCTGGTTGCCGTCCGCCAACGGCTCTCACACGGCTGAAAATCCCATTACGACAAAAGGACTTGTACTCTTGAGTCGAATATGTTTTAAAATTTGGTTATCTACTAATATATCGCGCTTGCCCCCGGCCGTCTGTGATGGTTGCCCGGGTCGGGACAGAGCCTGATGCACGCCTGCTGCACACCCCGGTTGGGAAGTGCGGCCAGCGCCCGGGCAGGAGAACAAAACTGCCGGGCGCGATGGGCGCTGGCAACGCAACACCGAACCCACTCCAACCTATGAGGAAAACACACTATGTCTGACTTCAACCAGGAACTCGACGCCCGGGGACTGAACTGCCCGTTACCGATCTTACGCGCAAAAAAAACACTCAATGGCATGAACGCGGGAGAAATACTCAAGATCATTGCGACCGATCCGGGATCGGTGAAAGATTTTGAAGCTTTCGCAACGCAGACTGGCAACCAACTGATGGATTCGTCAGAAGCCAACGGTGAGTTCCACTTTTTTCTGAAAAAGGGTGGCTGAGCCAAACCACCGATCTCATGTGGCACTGCCTGTTGCCAAACGACACCACTGTTGCCCTGTAACTCCCCGGAGCATCTGCTATGAGTGAAAAAAGCCTGACCATTATCGCAACAAAAGGGACCCTGGATTGGGCCTACCCCCCTTTCATCCTGTCCTCGACCGCTGCTGCACTGGGCTATAACGTAACCATGTTCTTTACCTTCTACGGCTTACAACTGCTGAAGAAAGACCTCAACCTTTCGGTGAGCCCGCTAGGTAACCCTGGCATGCCCATGCCTATGGGTATGGACAAATGGTTTCCGGTGCTGGGTACCGCCATTCCGGGCATGCAGGCAATGATGACCGGCATGATGAAAAACACCATCAAGTCCAAGGGTGTAGCCAGTGTGGCCGAGCTGCGCAACTTGTGCCTGGAAGCCGACGTCAAGATGATCGGCTGTCAGATGACCATCGATCTTTTTGACATAAAGCACGAGGATCTGATCGACGAGATTGATCTGGGCGGGGCGGCCACCTACTTTGAGAACGCCGGTCAATCCGATATCAACCTGTTTATCTGAACTGTACCGCGACGCCGTCGCCACCAAAAAAAGCGCCAATCGGCGCTTTTTTTGCGTTTTCCGGGACTTTCGAACTCACGCCCACTGAATCACATCACAGCAATCAGGCCTGTCCAGTTCAAAGGGTCAGGGCATCGCGTACGCGCTCGAGGCGGGACTTCACCTCATCGGCCAATGGGACTAGGTCGCTCCGACCTGTCACGCCCAGCATCGCGGCCGGCTCGATGAAACCGACTGTGGTGGAGCCATCTGCTTCTTCGCGGACGATCACATTACACGGCAACAACAACCCAATGTCCGGATCGGCCTCCAACGCCTGGTGAGCCAACTGCGGGTTACAGGCCCCCAGGATCCGGTAGGCGCTGCGCTCAATATTCAGTTTCTTCTTCAGTGTTGCCTGGACATCAATCTCGGTCAATACCCCAAAACCCTCCTCCGAGAGCGCCACAGTCACGGCGCTGACGGCGTCGACGACGGAACCATTAAAGGTGGTATGAAAGCCATACATAAAGTGTCTCCTTTCTGGATTAGGACTGGTCGACGTAACCGGCCACTCCCCTGGCTGTGCGGTTCTCAGTTGCTCTCGGTGAAGTCGGGATTAACCGTTCGCGCAACTGAAAGGGAAGATTTAATTGATTTATAATAATATAATAAAACAGATATTTACTTGTCAAACCGGAATCTGCTGGTGGTGTCGGGTAGAAACAGTAAACCCCTCTGGGCCAATACAGAGTACAAAATAAGCCTTATTTCAATACTTTATGTTCAAGCACTGGGAAGTGTCGGCGTTTTTCCCGTGCCCAGTTCCGATCGACGCGGGCCAGGATCACCCCCGGGCCATCGGCGTTTTCTGCCAAAACGCTTCCCCACGGATCGATGATCAGGCTGTGGCCAAAGGTTTCACGCCCCCCCGGATGCGTGCCGACCTGCGCCGGCGCAAGAACCCAGGCCAGGTTCTCTACCGCCCGGGCCCGTAGCAGGGTATGCCAGTGTGCCCGCCCGGTGGGCACAGTAAATGCCGAGGGCACAGAGAAAATCTCCGCTCCTAGGACTCCCAAAGCGCGGTAGAGTTCGGGAAATCGCAAGTCATAACAGATGGTGATCCCGATCGTCAGGTCATCCACGGTCACCGCCAGGGGTCTGTCGCCCGGGGCGATATACGCAGACTCACGATATGACTCCTGCGGTGAGACACTGACATCGAAGAGATGCATCTTGTCATAGCGTCCGATTCTTTTCCCACTACGGTCGAATACCAGGCAGGTGTTGGTCACGCGGCCATCTTCAGCGGGAAACGGCGTTGAACCTCCGATAATCACCACGTCCTGATCCCGTGCTGCAGCAGAAAGTAAGGCTTCCACTTCCCCAGCCCGCTGCGCTGCGTCCTGACGCTGCCGATCGGTATCTGGCATCAGCGAAAAGTTCTCGGGCAATGCCACAAGATCCGCGCCGCCTGCAGCCGCCTCGCCAATAAAATCGACCGCCTGCGTGAGGTTATCTTCAAGCACCGTGGTTGAATTCATCTGCACCACGGCAAAAACGAGAGGCGCATCCGCAGGAGTCATAGCTTTATCCCCACTCGGTTACTGGTTGGCCCACACCCGGACGACCTGGTCATCTACATCAGCACCACGTCGTAACTTTCCTGGTTATGCACTGGCTCAACCTGCAGGTGTATGGGCCTGCCAATAAATTCCTGCAGGTCCGCAAGACCGGTGGATTCTTCATCCAGTAACATATCGATCACCGTCTGGGATGCCATAACCAGATAACCCTTTGCCTCAAAGGCTCGCGCTTCTCGCAGAATTTCACGGAAGATTTCGTAACACAGCGTCTGCGCTGTCTTTTGCGTACCGCGGCCTTGGCAGATTGGACAGGCTTCAGTCATTCCTCGCTCCAGACTTTCCCGCGTTCGCTTGCGGGTAACCTCGACTAGGCCTAGGACTGACATATCGGCGATATGGCAGCGGGTACGATCACGTGCCAGAGCCCGCTCAAAGGTATTCATCACCTGACGACGATGCTCCTCATCCACCATGTCGATGAAATCAACAATGATGATGCCCCCGATATTGCGCAAGCGCAATTGTCGGGCAATCGCGTGTGTCGCCTCCATGTTGGTCTTGAACAGAGTTTCTTCGAGATTACGCTTACCCACAAAACCACCGGTGTTGACATCCACCGTGGTCATGGCTTCAGTCTGGTCAAAAACCAGCGAGCCACCAGATTTGAGCGCCACATTGCGATCCAGTGCGCGCTGAATCTCATCTTCTACCGAGTAAAGATCAAAAATCGGACGCTCGCCAGGATAAACCTCGATACGTTCCACCATCTCTGGCATCAGATCGATGGCAAACTGGCGCATCATGGCATAGGTTTCCCGCGAGTCCACGCGCACCTTCTCCACATCATCACGAGCAAGATCTCGAATCACCCGCAGTGACAACGGCAGGTCGGCATGAATCAGTTCCCCGGCGCTGGCCGTTGTCATTTTCTGCTCGATCTGCTCCCAACTGCGGCACAGAAATTTAACATCGGCGGAAAAATCCACGCCGTTTTGCGACTCGGCCACGGTACGGACGATAAAACCCGCATCGGTTGGAGATTTCTCTAGTGCAGCATCCAGGGTCTGGCGCAATCGATCACGTTCGTCCAAGTCCTGAATCCGTTGAGAGATTCCACGGTGTGTCGAGCCAGGTAACAACACCAAATAACGCGAGGGAATCGAAAGCTGTGTAGTCAGACGCGCGCCCTTACTGCCAATCGGGTCCTTCACAACCTGAACCACAATTTGCTGCCCTTCATGTACCAGTTCACTGATGTCCGGGCGGGGTGGGGCAGGCCGCTGGGCATTACTGGAGGGTTCCGGGGTTTCGCCCGGTGCGGGTCCATTAGCTCGATGCACCACCATATCTGCCGCATGCAGAAAAGCGGTGCGCTCCAATCCTGCATCCACAAAAGCCGCCTGCATACCGGGCAATACCCGTACCACGGTACCCTTGTAGATGTTGCCGACAATACCGCGGCTGCGACTACGCTCAATGTGCAGTTCCTGCAGCCCACCGTTTTCAATCACCGCTACCCGGGTTTCCTGCGGCGTCACGTTGACCAACAACTCTTCACTCATTGTTCATTCTCATGCCGCGGCCAATGGGGACGAAGGCCGGCCCGGCCGAGCAGTTCCGCGGTTTCGCAAAGCGGCAATCCCATCACCGCTGAGTAACTGCCTGACAGCGACTGTACGAACACACCGCCCAGCCCCTGGATCGCATAGGCCCCGGCCTTGTCAAAAGACTCCCCAGTCGCACAATAATCCCGTATGGTATCTTCGGACAATTGCCGGAATGTTACCGTACTCGTCACGACCAGCGAGTGCAGTTGCTGTGCAAAGGTCACTGTCACGGCGGTCAGCACCTGGTGAGAACGGCCCGATAACCCTGACAGCATCTGTGCCGAGCGGATCGCGTTACCCGGCTTACCCAGCACCCGAGAGCCCAGCAGCACAATCGTGTCTGCTGCGAGACAAACCGCCGCCTCTTTGGGCGCATCAGTTATGGCCGCCTGTGCCTTAAGCACACTGAGCCGCTCGACCAACGCGTGAGGAGACTCACCGGGCTGTGCCGACTCATCCACCTGGGGTGCAAAAATCGAGAAATCAAAGCCCGCCTGTCGTAGCAGTTCAGCGCGCCGCGGCGACTGCGAAGCCAGGCATAATCGTCGCTTCATGAACCCCGCCCACGACGGTGATACGGCAGCCCCGCCACGATAGCGTGAGCACGGTAAAGCTGCTCGGCAATGACGACCCGTACCAGTGGATGGGCCAGGGTCAGCGGCGACAGCGACCAGTGCTCATGGGCCGACTCAAGCACTTGGTCGGACAGCCCTTCTGGGCCCCCCACCAGCAGGGCAACATCACTGCCGGCGCTCATCCACTGCTCCAATTGGGACGCCAGTGATTCGGAATCGTAACTGCGACCGGCTTGGTCCAGCGCCACGCAATGGCTCCCCGCCGGCACAGCCCGGAGCAAACGCTGGCCTTCCTCGCCCATTAACCGCGCCAGGTCGACATGACGCGTTCGTCGGGGGGCATCGATCTCGACCAGTTCCAATTTCAAGCTTGTGCGAAGCCGAGCCGCATAATCTGAAAAACCCTGGTTAACCCAGGCCGGCATCCGCCGGCCGATCGCGATCAACTTGACGCGCACAGTCTCAACCGTCTGCCTGATTTTCTCTGGCACGCTTCAGCCGCGATCCCAGACGCTCATTCCACAGACCCTCGATATCATAGAAGGTCCGCGTCGCCGGCAGCATCAGGTGCACCACCAAGTCTCCAAAATCGAGCAGAACCCATTCGCCGTCATTTTCCCCTTCTACGCCCATCGGCTTGAACCCGCGCTTGCCGGCAGCCTTGCGCAGTCGCTGTGCCAATGACAGCACATGGCGGGTCGAGGTCCCGCTGGCGACAATCATCCACTCGGCGATCGGTGTCAGGGAACGAATATCGAGCTCCAGAATATTTTCTGCTTTCGCTTCATCAAGCTCCTGCACAATCCACTGGCGGATATCATCCAGATCCGGTTCAAGTTGGTTACTCATAAAGTTCATGTTCCTCTATGTATCGGGCAATAGCAACGGGCACTTTCTGGTCGATCGGCCGGCCGGCAGCAAGGTCAGCTCGAATCTGGGCGGCTGAGATATCCACCGCCGGCACCTCGATCGCTTTAATCCAAGTGCTCGGATACGCTGGCGGATTATCACCACCGGACCTCTGTGCTGATACCCACCATGATGGCAGCGGATCAGGCAATGACCAGCCCGGTCGGCGCATCACAGCGATGTTTGCCAGTTCCAGTACATCCTGCCAGCGATGCCATTGCGGCAAAGCCAACGCGGCATCCAATCCCAGCACCAGACATAGCGTTCTTTCTGGGTGCTCGGCCTTGAGTTCGGCTAGGCTCAACACCGTGTACGATGGCCCCAACCGATGCAGTTCCCGCGTATCAATAATAAAACGCGGTTCATGCGCAAGTGCCAGTTCCAGCATTGCCAGACGCTGTGGGGCACTGGCCCCCGGTGTCGGGCGATGCGGTGGCTGACCTGCCGGTAACCACACGACCTGCGCAGCCTTAAGCCTGTCACAGACCGCCTCGATGATGCGCAAATGGCCCAGGTGTACCGGGTCAAAGGTGCCACCGAAAATAATCAGCGGGGCATTATTAGATTCAGGCAAAAAAACGAGGCCCGATGGTGTCAGGGGCGGATCGTGCCGTCGCCATAGACGATGAATTTCTGGATAGTGAGCCCCTCAAGACCCACAGGGCCACGCGCATGCAACTTATCAGTACTGATTCCGATTTCGGCGCCCAGGCCATACTCAAAACCATCGGCGAACTGCGTTGAGGCATTCACCACAACAGAACTGGAATCTACCTCGCGAACGAAGCGCTGGCTTTTGGACAAGCTATTCGTGACGATAGCATCAGTGTGCCCCGACCCATAGCACCCAATATGTGCCATCGCTTCTTCCAGGGTGTGGACTATTCGTACAGCCAGGATCGGGGCCAGGTATTCCGTCTGCCAATCAGTCTCGGTTGCGCTCTCACAGTCAGGTACCAGCGACCGGGTGCGCTCACAGCCCCGCAACTCGACCCCGGCCTCACGGTATCGCGGCACAAGTTGTTCCAGCGCTGCAGCGGCTATTCCCTCACCCAACAGCAAGGTCTCCATCGCGCCACAGACACCATAGCGACGACATTTAGCATTGAAGGCTACCTCTACCGCCTTGGCGAGATCTGCGTCATCATCAATATAAACGTGGCAGTTTCCATCCAGATGTTTGATGACCGGTACACGAGATTCGCCACTGACCCTTTCGATCAGACTCTTGCCGCCCCGGGGCACAATAACATCGAGATATTCGGGACTGCCCAACATGGCACTGACTACCGCGCGATCCGAGGTCTGTAATACCTGAATAACCTGTTCCGGCAGGTCCGCATCTGTCAGCCCCTGCGACAGGCATGCACCAATAGCCCGATTTGAATTCAGCGCTTCTGATCCGCCTCTCAAGATGACGGCGTTGCCGGATTTGAGGCACAGGCCGGCGGCATCGGCAGTCACATTAGGGCGCGACTCATAAATGATGCCAATGACACCCAGGGGTACCCGCATACGCCCAACAGTGATGCCGGAAGGGCGGGCGTTCATCTCGCTGATCTCCCCGACCGGGTCCGGCAGTGCTGCAATCTGGGTCAATCCCTCGGCCATGGCATCGATTCTTGCCGGGGTCAATTCAAGCCGGTCCAGCAGGGCGGGTGACAGGCCTGCCGCATGGGCGGCCTGCAGATCCACCGCATTAGCTTCAGCAATGCGCTCAGCGGCCGCGAGAATCCGTTGCGCCATCGCGGCCAGCGCCGCATTCTTGCGCCCGGTACTGGCTGTGGCCACTATATTGGCGGCCGCGCGGGCAGCGCAGCCGGCCTCGTTCATCCAGTCACGAATTTCCGTTGGGACCGTTGACGGTTTATTCATTTTTTCAATGATTTATAACGTATTTCGATTCTAATGGCTTTATACCACAAAGTACCAGAATAGCTCGCTCCAGCTCAGCCCATACCCCGCCAGGCGCCTGGCGTTGGCCTTTGAGTACCTGGTCAGTGATCACCAGTTGATGAAGCAGATATCTCCACTGGCCGGTATCCAGGCGGGCCAGTGCGGCCGAAATACATGCCATCCGGCTGCGCCATACCCGGTAACGCTGATACACCGATTGGCGATCAGCGCCACCGGCCATCTCCAATGCCATCTGGTAGAGGGTGCGAGTCTCGCGCGCCAAGGCCCAACTCACCAAAATGGCCTCGGAGCCCTCACGCCGCAAGCCATGTAGCATCCGCAAGGCATACGCGGTGTTCCCAGCCAGCGCGGCATCGACCAGCGCAAAGACCGAAAATCGTGCCTGGTCGGATACCAGCGACTCGAGACTGTTTTCGTCAAGTTCTCGATCGGGATCGATTAGCAAAGGCAGTTTTTTGATCTCCTGGGCTGCGAATAGCAGGTTGCCCTCGGAATAGTAAGCAAGACGCTCAATGGCTCCGGGTGTGGCTTTGATGCCCTGTGCCCGTAAACGCTGGTCGATCCAGCCCGGTAGTTGTGCCGGACTCACCGCTCGCGCCTCGACCGCAGTACCCTGCGACTCCAGCGTCTTAAACCACTTGCTTGACTGGGTGCTTTTGTCCACTCGACCCAGAATCAGCACCAGGTGCGTACTGGCATCGCTGTTCGCCAGAAAATCCGTCAGCACTCGTGCGCCAGCATCACCCGGCTTGCCGGTAGGCAGGCGTATCTCGAACAATCGTGCGCTGGCGAATAATGATAGCGCTTGTCCAGCCGCAAGAATCTGCTGCCAATCCAGATCCACACCGGCGGTATAACGCAACACCTCGTCGACTCCATTCTGGCGCGCCGCAGCACGAATAGCATCAGCGCTTTCTTCAACCAGCAGCGACTCAGCACCAAACAACAGGTAGACCTTATCCAGCCCCTTGCCCAGGCGACCGGCAAGGGCGGGTGAGGCTATGCGCAAAAGCGGCCCCGACGGTGCCAGACCTGGCGCACACGATCAGACCAAACCAACAAGACCCACACCAGGTGAATGCTCATTCAAGGCAATGCCGTTCAGCCGGCGGATAATCCGGCGCACCACCTCTTGACGCATGGATTCTTGCAACGCTGCCTCTTCCTGATTCTTCTGTAGCAGCTGGGTGCTCTTGTAGTCCAGATCACGGCTGAAAATCAGGCTGGTGTTATCCGCAAGCACCCGACCGACCCGATCTACAACCCGGTAAGTTAGATCGTATCGCAGGGTATAGCCGGTGGCGATGCCATTGTTGTCGACAGACCTTACAGAACGACTGTACTCAACCCTCGCAAGGTCGATGATGACTGTGGCAGCAGCAGAATCCTTAACGGGCTGAACACCGCTTTGACGCAGAGCCTGGCGCAGATCACTGACCAGAGCCGGATCCTGGCCTGTTACCCAGGGTGCCGACATGATCGGTGCCAGCTCGACCTGCCCACGTAAATGAAAACCACAGCCCGCCAAAAGAGCCGTTAACAGTATTGCTGTAAATGTCCGCATTATTCTTAATTTGCCAATGTTCATGATCGCGCCCAAGGCCGGTATGGGAATTATAACGAGCCCTCTTGCCGCAGCGTGGCCATCAGCATCAGGGCAGAAGTACCAGCTTGCCCGGATAGTGCTTGGACGTGAAATCGGACTGGGCCTTGGCAATCTCCTTCAGCGGATAGGTTTGTGACACCCGGGGCCGAACGACTCCCTCGCGGATCAGGTTGACCAGCTGGGCAAAGACCTCGGGTGGCTGATAGGTGCAGCCAAAGACTGTCAGATCCTTAAGGTACAACGTCCGAAGGTCAGTGTTAACGACCGGGCCGGCGATCGCACCCGAAGTCGCCAGCCGGCCTCCGGGACGAAGTGCATCGAGCAATAAGGCAAAAGCGCTTCCACCCACAACATCGACAACCACCGAAAAGCCCCGTGGCGGCAGCGATTCCTCACGACCGATGACGGTATCGGCACCGGCCTCACGCACCGCATCCGCCTTGGTCGGCGAACTCACTGCGGTCACTTCAGCGCCCCGCTGGCGGGCAAGCTGCACGGCAGCAAGTCCCACCCCTCCGGAGGCGCCGGTGATCAACACATGATCGCGCTCATTAACCCCAGCGCGGACCAGAAGATTCAGGGCAGTTCCAAAAGCACACGGCATCGCACCAATATCGATATTTGAAAGCGGTGAATCACTGACGTCATAAAGTTGCGCTGCGGGGACACAGCAGAACTCGGCAAAGGCGCCATCGCGCTCGGAACCGAGCGCCTCAAAATTTACGGGATTATCCGATGTCGGCATCGGCTGGTTAATAGCGCAGGTGACCCGCATCCCAGGCTCGATACCGTTGACCCCTTTGCCCACGGAAACAACCTCTCCGCAGAGATCACCGCCCTGGATCCGCGGAAAGTGCAATGCTCCGCCCCAACCGCCGCTTTCGATATCCACATCACCGACATCATTGGTCGCGGTCGATACCTCCTGGGCATACCAGCCGATGCGGGTATTGATGTCGGTATTGTTGACGCCTGCCGCCAGTACCCGCACGAGCACTTCTGAGGCAGCGGGAACCGGTACCGGAATCCTCTCATTCCAGACGAGCTTTTCCGGGCCGCCGTGCCCCACCAACTGAACACCATACATAGTCTGCGATGGGCTCATCACTGACTGATTCGCTAGGCGTAAACCAACAGCAAGATGTCCCAGGCGATCAGTCTCTGCCAAATGCCATTTTCCATGGATCAGATCGCGATCGGAGTCGTCACTTTCAGATAACCACGTTCACCAGTTTGCCGGGAACAACAATAACTTTTCGCACAGCTTTTTCTCCCACATGGCGGATTACCTTCTCGTCGGCAAGCGCTGCCTCGCGTATCTGGTCGTCGTCAGCATCTGCATCGATTTCGACCTGGCTTCGCAATTTACCGTTAATCTGGACCACGAGGACTTGAGTGGTGGCGACCAGCGCACCGTCGTCTACTTCGGGCCAAGGTGTATCCAAGAGATCGCCCGGCATATTGAGCTCACGCCATAACACGTGACACACGTGTGGCGTGATCGGTGCGAGTACCCGGATCAGGATACCAAGAACCTCGCGCATGACTGCAATCCGCCCGACATCCTCGCGCGGATCGAACCGGTCCAGGGCATTAAAGCTTTCCATGCACGCCGCCACCACGGTATTGAACTGGTGGCGCTCCATATCGCGGGTGATCTTCTGCAACGCACTGTGAAAAACACGCCGTAATGCACGCGCCTCTTCATCAAGGTCTGCAGTTGATCCCTTATCCTCTGAGACTGTCTTACGGTGGGTGTGGACCAGAGTCCATAAGCGGCGCAAAAAGCGCTGGGATCCAGCTACAGCATCATCATTCCATTCAAGCGCCTGATCCGGTGGCGAAGCGAACATAGTGAAAAGCCGCACGGTATCGGCCCCATAGCGGTCCACCAGGGTCTGCGGATCGACACCATTATTCTTGGATTTGGACATCGTGGTCCAGCCTGTCGGGGTCAACGTGGCGCCATCGGAGATGCGTCGCGCAGTGGCCGTTTTACCCTTGGCATCCTTTTCGATCTCAACCTCGTCGGGACGTACCCATACGCGGCCTTGCTCAGCGCTGTCGTGGTAGTAGGCCTTCGCCAACACCATACCCTGACAAAGTAACTTGGCCGCGGGCTCATCGCTACTGACCAGATCCAGATCACGCATTAGTTTGTGCCAGAAACGAAAATACAGCAGATGCAGTACCGCATGCTCAATACCACCGATGTAATGATCTACCGGCAACCAGTAGTCGGCCCGTTCATCAAGCATGGCATCTGCACCGGGAGTGCAATAACGGGCGTAGTACCAGCTTGATTCAACAAAGGTATCGAAAGTATCTGTTTCGCGCTCTGCCTCGTTATTGCCGCAAGACGGGCAGGATACCTGGCGCCAGTTCGGGTCGGCCTTGATGGGCGACTGCACCCCCATGAAGGTCACGTCCTCGGGCAGCAATACCGGCAGATCTGCCTCGGGCACAGGCACAGCGCCACAATCGGGGCAGTAGATCACGGGTACCGGGCAACCCCAGTATCGCTGACGAGAAACGCCCCAGTCCCGCAGGCGGTAGTTCACTTTGAGTTCACCGATGCCCCGGTCTTGGGTGTATTGGGCAATCCGCTTAAAAGCGCTTGAAAAATCCAATCCACTGAACTCACCGGAATTGACCGTCACCGTATTTTCCTTGGCCGGCCACGCTGCCGCCAGTACATCAACCGGTTCGCCATCGGCCGGCGCTACAACCTGGATGATGGGCAAACCATAACGGGTGGCAAAAGCATGGTCGCGTTCATCATGTGCCGGCACCGCCATGATAGCCCCGGTACCGTAACCCATGAGCACAAAGTTGGCGACCCAGATCGAGATCTTCTCGCCGCTTAAGGGATTGATTGCTTCGATCCCCAGCGGCATGCCTTTCTTCTCGACCGATTCGATCTCAGCCTCGCTGACACCACCACTGGCGCACGCTTCGATAAAGGCCGCCATCTTCGGGTCGACCTGTGCCGCCTCGACAGCCAACGGATGATCCGCAGCAACCGCCATGAAAGTGGCGCCAAAGATGGTATCCGGGCGGGTAGTAAAAACCCGCAATGGTTCGCCGCCACCGGCCAATGCGAAATCCACCTCGAGGCCGTTGGAGCGGCCAATCCAGTTACGCTGCATGGTTTTAACCGAGTCCGGCCACCCCGGCATGTTGTCCAGTTCCTCCAGCAGTTCATCAGCATAGGCGGTGATGCGGATAAACCACTGCGGGATCTCGCGTTTTTCGACAATCGCACCCGATCGCCAACCCTTGCCGTCAATCACCTGCTCGTTCGCCAGCACGGTCTGATCCACCGGATCCCAGTTGACCACCGCATTCTTGCGATAGGCCAGACCTTTTTTCATCAGTTGGGTAAAGAACCACTGCTCCCAGCGGTAGTAATCCGGTTTACAGGTGGTGACTTCGCGTGACCAGTCGTAGGCAAAACCCATGCGTTGCAATTGCCCACGCATATGCTCGATATTCTGATAGGTCCACTGTGCCGGAGGAACCGAACGCTGGATAGCGGCATTCTCGGCCGGCAAGCCGAAAGCATCCCAGCCCATCGGCTGCAAGACATTGCGGCCCAGCATCCGCTGATAACGGCTGATGACATCTCCAATGGTGTAATTGCGCACGTGCCCCATGTGCAATTGTCCGGAGGGGTAAGGCAGCATCGAAAGACAGTAATATTTCTCGCGCTCGGGATCTTCCCGGACTTCGAAACTGTGCTGCTTCTGCCACCAGGCCTGAACAGACGATTCCAGTTGCTGCGGTAGGTAACGCGACTCCATGAAGATTCCTGGTAGGGCCGCAAAACGATGCGGCGGGGCTAAAGCATCAATAGCGGATAGATGAATCGTCCTGCTCTTCCGGAGCCGGCCAGTCACAGAAAGGAAACGGTCGCTCATCGGAATTGAAAGTCACGTACTGTAGCGCTGCATAACTGAAGGTATTCAGGTCGCCAGTAAAGGCCTGCAGGCGTTCGGCCTCAGCGCCCTTGACCAGCCGATAGAAAAACTGGAACACCATGGCGAGGCCAACCAACAGGACTACCACCTCGAAGATCACGAAGAAGTAAATGAGCACCAGCACCAGACGCAGCCAGGTCTGGCCGCTGCGGAGTCTTATCTGGGTATCACTGGTCATGGCAGGATTGATCGTTACCAGCGGTATTTTCCACTGGTATAAACCGTGCGTATTTTACACCATTGCCTGCAAGGCCTCGCGTGACGAGGGCAAATACATCCAAAGCGGCGTGTCCCGTCGCACCCATGGCACCGATGCCACGGCGCATCAATTGGCCAGGATGATCGCTCCCCTTTCGCAAGGCAACAATGCCTTGCTTCTCGAGTTTTTTACAACCAGGCGTATTTCAAACTTCTTCGTTGCGGGCGGTTTTTTCTCACTTTAGCGCCAGCACTAAAGTGGCATCTGGTTCTATTGTTGTATTGCAGTCAGGGCCGGCTATCGAGATCAGGAAACAGTGCGCGGATACCCTGCCACCAGCGCAGGGCGGGTTTATCCAAACTGCGGGTGTTTGCCGGGCCACAGGCCAGAAACCCAGCGGGCTGCGTGCCTTGCACGAACGGCATCGCATTCGTTGCCGTACAGGCAGACTGGGCTATTGATTCATCGCGGCGCACCCGAATAATGTTGCTGGGTGGATACAACTGTACCGGGCGCAACGGCAACTGGCGCATCAATCGGGCCCAAACCCTCAGCGCCCCGCTGGCACCGGTGAGGCCCGTTACCCGGTTGTCATCGAACCCCAGCCATACCACCGTCAGAATATTGCCAGCATACCCAGCAAACCAACTGTCGCGATAGCCATCCGTGGTGCCAGTCTTGCCTGCAAGCGCCAGGGTCGCGGGGAAATCCCGCGCCAGACCACGGGCGGTGCCGGTACGGACCACCTCCTGTAGAGCCCGATTCACCAGAAAGGTCCCACTGGGGTCCAGTGCCAGCTCTGAACGCAGCGGATAGCGTGCAAGCGGATGATCCTCACCATCTGCAATCCAGCGGATGGTGCGCAGCGGAGCACGGTGTCCACCCGATGCCAGACTCTGGTACATCTGGGCGATTTCGACGGGGGCAAGATCCACTGCCCCCAGTGTGATAGAGGGGAAAGCCGGCAGCGGTCGCACAATACCAGCCGCGCGCAGAATCCCGATAATCTTCTCCAGGCCCACGGCCTGGCCCAGTCGCGCTGTCGCCACATTGTAGGACTGCGCCAACCCATCGATCAGTGCGACCTCGCCATGATCTTTTCGGTCATAGTTGCGTGGGTGCCACGGTGACGAACCCGCAATGCGCCACTCAAAGGCGCTATCATCGAGCGTGCTTTGCAGGTGGTAGCGATAGGGCTTTGAAAGCGCCGCGAGGTAGACCGCGGGCTTGAGCAACGAGCCGACTGGCCGGCGTGCATCCAGCGCCCGGTTAAAGCCGCCTCGGTGATCATCACGGCCCCCGACTACTGCGAGCACTTCTCCGGTATCTACCTGAACCGCTACGATCGCCCCTTGCAACTCACCTTTAGGCAATTTATGGGCACGCTCCAGATCTGCAAGCGCACTCTTAAGCGTATCTTGGGCGGTATGTTGCACCAGCGGGTCCAATGTAGAATGAATCCGCAGCCCCTGCGTTCGCACCATGGCCGGATCAAAATGGCGCTGAATCTGGCGCCGCACGTAGTCAAAGAAAGCCGAACCACTACCATGGGTAGCACCGGGGGCAACCACAAGCCCCAGAGGGGCATCCTGCAACTTCGCTAAGTTCTGGGGATCGATCTGCTCCGCCCGGGCAAGTTCTGCTAATACCAGGTTGCGCCGCTGGCGCGCCCGCTTGGGATGGCGACGCGGATCATAAGCGCTGGGTGCCTTTACCATGCCTGCTAGCAGTGCTAACGCCGGCATCGGTAATTCGCCTAGCGGGCGGCCAAAATAATGCTCACTGGCTAGCGCGAAACCATGAATAGCCCGGTTACCTGACTGACCCAGAAACACTTCGTTGACGTAGGCTTGGAGGATCTCGGATTTGCTGTAACGCCACTCCAGCAACAATGCCATTACCGCTTCGTTAGCCTTGCGCCGCCATGTGCGGCCGGAATCAAGGTAGAGGTTCTTGGCCAACTGTTGTGTCAGGGTGCTGCCCCCAGCCACCACACGACCTGAACGCAGATTCTGCAGCAGCGCGCGCATCACCCCCAGGGGATCGATACCCGTGTGATCCATGAAGCGCCGATCTTCCATGACCAGCAACGCCTGCAGCAACAAGGGTGGAACATCGTGCAGCACTACCGGGGCGCGGTCCTCGTGACGCAGCGGCAGAATGCTGCCCAGTCGCAGTGGCTCGAGCAAAGCCTTAGCAAGGTTGCTGCCGTTATCTGCAGTCAGGGCTGTGATGTGGCCCTGGGAAAAATCCACTTGAACCCGAACGGGGGGAACCCTTCCCTGCATACCATTGAAGCCGCGCAGGTAAACCGTGCAGCGGTTACCCATCAATGAAAAAGTGCCGGGAGAAATAGCTTGAGTATCTTTGCGGTAGCCACGCACAGTGAGCTCACGCTTAAGGGTAGTGGGCTCTAAGGGCAAGCCCTGGTGCAGTTGACGCGGACGCGAGTACACGTGTGCCGGTAAAGACCAGCGAACACCTTCAAACTGCTGACGTACTATCGCATCTAACCGTATGACCCATAGCGTACCAACACCGATAGCCAACAGCACCAGCACGATGACGGCACTACGCCAACCGAGCCGGCGCCTCTTATAGCGCGCCACGGCTGGAGCGAGAGTCAGTCAATGTGTTCAGGTTCTATCCGGCAATGGCTGCCGGCAGTGCCAGCAGATCTCAAATGTGACAGGATTCGATTCACCACAGCCCCGACAAGACACGGCCTCGTCGGGGGCCGATTCGTAACCGCTGATCAGCGCCCGGGCGAGCGCCGACTGGCTTTCACGCTCGATCCAGACCTCCGGCCAGGTCTCGGTAGCCGGTAATTCACCGAGCGCACCCGATGCATGGTCATTGAATATCTGTGCCCTTACCCCAGCGGCCTCGAGCATCTGTTGTACCAGCCGTGCTTCGCCAATACCAGACGCTGTAAAAATCCGTTGCAACGTCGTCCTGCCAATTCAACCGGGATACAGATGTTGACGTGACCAGGGCAGGGTATTATTGCGTTCACGCGTAAACAGAACCTGAAACAACTGCAGCGCACCGGCAAGGAACGCGGCCTGCGAGCCCGCGAGATACAGCCTCCAGGCCCGGCCGAATTCATCATCAAACTGATCTACCACTTCATCATAAGAAGCGTCGTAGCGTACGAGCCATTGCTGTAGTGTGCGAGCGTAATGCAGGCGCAGATTCTCTACATCCAGCACCGCGAAGCGGTGTGGCTCGAGAATATCCATCATCTCGCCCAAGGTCGGTGGATAGGCACCGGGGAAAATACGCTTTTCGATCCAGGGATTCATCAACCGCGACCGATTGCGGCCGATGGTATGCAACAGCGCGCGGCCATCCGCCGTGAGACACCGATCGACCACCTCACCCAATGCCGGATAGTGATCTCGCCCGACGTGCTCGAGCATTCCGACCGATACAAAAACGTCGTACTCACCGCTGATATTACGGTAATCATCCAGCACATAGGTCACCCGGTCGTCATAGCCTTCGGCCCGCGCCCGCTCGACTGCAAAACTTACCTGTTCTGACGATACATTCCAGGAGGAAACCTTTGCCCCGTAATTTAGTGCCATATGACGAGCCAGCCCACCCCAGCCACAACCGGCTTCTGCTACCCGGTCGCCTGGGCGCAACTGCAGTTTTCGACAGATATGATCCATCTTAGCCTGTTGCGCAGCCTCGAGACTCATCTCCTGCTCAGGGAAATAGGCACAGGTGTACTGCATCTCCGCATCGAGCCACAACTGGTAGAAATTGTTGCCGATGTCATAGTGATGATGAATGTTCTCACGGGAGCCGTCGTGCGTATTGGCCCGGGGCTTTGGCTGCTGCAGCCGCTTCACCAGCCCAGCAAGTCCCGGTGGCTGAGAATTCTGGAATGCCTCGACCAAAAACCCGACCAGATCGCCCTCAACGGTGATCGATCCGTCGGAAAAAGCATCGCCGAAGCCCATATCCCCATAACGGAGCAGCAACATCAGTGCCGCATGGCTGTGGATATGCACAGTGGCGATCGGTCGTTTGTGAACAGGAGCAACGGAGAACCCATCCCACAAGATCACGGTGAACGACGGCGAACCCATGGCATCAATCACGCGGCGCAACACGTATCTTTCGTAGGCGCGCGAGGGATTTATTGATCCCGCCAGGCTCGCTTTGCGGTCTACCGGTTTATCGTCACCAAATACTGGATTTGAGCTCGCCATTACGCTATCACGAGTATGCATCTACAAGGTTTTTCACACGTTCAGTCTCAAATCATACTGACCGAGCCCGGCTCGTCAAGACCGGGGAATTTTTCCTTGTTCTAAGTAGGGTCTTGTGCTGAACGAGGCCAGGCATTCAGCACAGCATGTACCAGTGTTGCCAGGGGAATCGCGAAAAAGACCCCCAACACTCCCCACAGGCCGCCAAAAATCAGCACCGCGGCTATGATGGCGACGGGGTGCAGGTTGTTTACCTCAGAAAATAACGTGGGCACCAACAGGTTACCATCCAGCCCTTGGATAATGAGATAGGCAATAAGTAGAGTAAAAAACTCGCTGCCAAACCCCCACTGGAACCAGGCAACAAAAACCACCGGTATGGTCACTACGGCCGCACCCACAAAAGGAATCAGTACCGATAACCCCACCAACACCGACAGCAGCATGGTGTATTCCAACCCCAACACAGAAAAGGTGACGACGCAGGCGAACCAGACAATCAGGATCTCCCAGAACTTGCCACGCACATAATTGCCGATCTGCCGATCTACCTCAGACCAGACCTCGCTCACCAGCTGGTGTTCACTGGGCGCGAAATGACTCACCCACGTGACCAAAGAATCTTTATCTTTCATCAAAAAGAACACCAAGATCGGCATCAAGATCAAGTAGATCAGTACCGTAATCAGCCCCATGACTGATGCCAGCGACACCGACAGCAGTTGCTGGCCCCACGATGTCAGTTCAGTACGGATCAGTACCATGATCTCGTCGATCTGCTGGGCGGAGACAATCTCAGGGTAGCGCTCGGGCAATTTCAGTAATACTTCCTGGCCCACGTTGAGCATGTTGGGTATCTGCTGAACAAACTGGGTTGCCTGGGTTGATAATAGCGGCAAAAGGCCAAACAGAATCAGCACAACGAAAAGCAGGAACGCGAAATAAACAACCAGCACAGCAATCAGGCGTGGCAGGTTGGATTTCTCCAGCACGGTAACCAGGCCCTCGAGCAGATAGGCGATCACCACTGCTGCCAGCAGTGGTGCCAGCATGTTGCCCATCAGTATCACCACCACGAACAGCCCCGCCAGGAACAATGCCAGGAACACGACTTGTGGATTGCCGGACTGTTGTCTGAACCAGTCGGTGATCATCTTCATGACTGCACCTCCGCTGCCAGGCCAGGAGTTGGCTTGATCTTCTAAATGAGAAGTCTAACCTGACAGAATTTCAAAATCGTGGGTAATTTCTGCAATTGCGTCGAGCATCTTGGAGGCGGAGCAGTATTTTTCTACCGACAGGCTGATAGCACGCTCAACACGTTTAGGATCAATCTGCTCAGCGCTGACCGCAAAATGTAGGTGTATGCGGGTGAATACCCTTGGTGCCTCGCTGGCACGTTCAGCGTCGATCTCAACATAAATATCAGAAAAACTCTGGCGCGATTTGCGCAAGATCAATACCACGTCGATCATCGCGCAGCCGCCCAGGCCCAACAGCAGCATCTCCATCGGCCGCGCGCCCAGGTTCTGGCCCCCGACATCCGGCGAGCGATCCATCACCACCCGATGACCGCTCTGGGTAGCACCCTCCAACGAATCGTCGTCTTTAAGCCGTACCGTTGCGCGCATCACTTTTCTGTGCTTAGGGTTTTTCTTGAAAGCCAAACAGCAGAGCAAGGTGTGCGCCCGGCTCATCTTGCCGCATGAAGGCCTCGCCCACCAAGAAGGCATGGATACCTGCTGCACGCAGCTTGGCTACATCCTGCGCCGTGTGAATACCACTCTCGGTCACCAGCATCGTCTCGGCTGGTACGCTCGGTGCAAGTGCCAACGTTGTCTCAAGCGTGGTGTCAAAAGTGCGCAGGTCGCGATTATTTATCCCCAGCAACGCGGGCTTTAGCTCAAGCGCCCGCTCAAGCTCTTCGCTATCGTGCACCTCAACCAGCACATCCATGGCAAGATCGGCCGCGGTTGATGCAAGCTCTGCCATCTGCACCTGCTCAAGCGCGGCGACAATGAGCAAAATGCAATCGGCGCCAATGGCCCGGGATTCGGCCACCTGCCAGGGGTCAACTATGAATTCCTTGCGCAGCACCGGCAACGCGCAGGCCGCACGGGCTGCTATCAGATCATCCTCACCGCCTTGAAAAAAATCATGGTCTGTGAGTACCGAAAGACATGATGCCCCGCCGGCGTCGTAGCTTGCGGCAATTGCGGCCGGATTAAAACTCTCACGAATCAGGCCCTTACTAGGCGATGCCTTTTTAACCTCAGCGATAACCCCAGCGTAGCCGGCCTCAACACTCGCACGAAGCGATTGGGCAAAACCGCGAGGCGGCGATTGCACTTTGGCCTGCGCACAAAGATCAGCCAGACTATTTTGCCTCTGGCGCTCAGAAATCTCCTCACGCTTTCGTGTCAGGATGCGTTCTAAGATATCGGCAGTCGCCTTCACTGGCTGGGGCTCTGGCGCAAAAAGTTGTCCAACATTTTGTGGCCATACTGGGTCAGGATGGATTCAGGATGAAACTGCACCCCCACTACCGGATCTTCGTGATGGGCAATTCCCATGATCTGGCCATCGTCAGCACGCGCGGTCACCGTAAAACAATCCGGCAGAGAAGATTCTTCGACCACCAGTGAGTGATAACGCGTGGCCTGAAAAGGCGTAGGCAACTCATTGAAAATGCTCATCCCATCATGCTCGATCATTGAAGTCTTACCGTGCATTAACGTGGGGGCACGCACAATGGTGGCGCCATAAGCCTGGGCAATACTCTGGTGTCCCAGGCACACCCCCAGAATGGGAATACGGGTGCCATATTCACGCACCAAATCCACCGAGATCCCTGCCTCATTGGGTGTGCACGGCCCTGGGGATATCACCACATGCGAGGGCGCCAGGGCATCCACATCGTTCAGGCTAATCTGATCATTACGATACACCGTAACGCGCTCACCCAATTCACCCAGATACTGCACCAGGTTGTAGGTGAACGAATCATAGTTATCGATCATGAGCAGCATATGTGATGTGTCCTATTGTTTTATCTTTTCTTAAGCTATTGCAATCGATGCAGATACTCATATTGGTACCGGCATTTGGCCTCACATGAGGCAAAGTATCGCATGACCCTGCGTAATTTTAGTTCAAATAACCCGGGGTGGTTTTGGGCTGGAACGCGAGTGGTATCTGCCTTAAAACCATGCCGCTAAGCGGATAAAACCAATCTGTTCCCAAGGAGTCGAGCTGGAGAAGTCGAATTAATCCAGTGTGTGCGATTCATCAACCAAGGCAACACCGACCCAAATTCAAAGCCGTAATGCTTAGGGAGTGCCTTCATTATCTCGCTCTATCCGGATCTCCCGAGGCCTTGCTCATCAGTACTGAACCCCTCATCCACCACTTCAAGGTCGGGCTTTTGCCGCAACAAGTGTACTATCCAATGCAACAGGCTAAGCCCAGTGCTAAAAACCAGGAATCCGGTAACACGGCTGACCCCGGGATCCCGCATTGCTATGGCAACGGCTCCAAGCACCAGACTGGAAACATGTAAGCCCAGCCCAAACTTGACCCACGCATCCGGAAGCAGGTTGCGCATCGCTGGGACAGGCATACGGCCGATATGGGGCGCGAAACGGTGGAACCAGATCAGGAAGGGAACAATACGTGAGAGCATCCCGTGAACGATGATGCCAGCCCAGCCCCAGATGGCTACCCAGCCAAAAAGCAAAGTCGCGCGCGGGTCCTCCGTAAAACAGGTGATCACGGCAAGAGCGCCGGTCAGCGGCGCAAGCGTCAGGCCAAGCTGCCAGAAACGCAGACTGGGATCAAGGCGCTTGCGTCGTCGTCTGTTCAGATTTCGCAAGATAAGGTAGGGATGAACTAACCAAACCCCCAGTGCAGCCGGTAGCGCGCCCAGGATAGCCAGCATAGTCGGGCTCCAGCCTCCGGTATTCGGTGGCGCTACCGCACTGGCCATCAGAACCGCCAGAGGTAGGATAATGCCAGCGGTCGTCAGCCCAAGCACGACCTTCTTGCCGACAGCAGTGAACTGGGGGGTGAGATAAAACATCGGGATGATCTGCCAGGAAACAGCGGTAATCAGGCCTCCAACCCACCCCATCAGAGCTGTCGAGATATGAATCTGGAGCCAGAATTGTCGAAAACCCAAAAAGGAGTTATCGACAAATCCGCCTGCCATGGTAAGCCCCAGCAAAACAAGCATTAGCAGAGAAAAAAGCGCCAGGCGCATTCCGGCCACCGTCTCGCCTTGGGTCTTTGATTTGACGATAGCGACACCCGTCGTCGCAAGAAATAACAAAATGGCCGCTGATATCAGTGTAAACGACTGAAAAATCAGCCCGGGCCACAGTCCCATTAAGCTAAGACTCAAACACGCAACGCCTAAACAAAACAAAAGATACACGAGGTGAGCCAACCGGATAAACGGGACAGGGGCGCCCGCCACGACGGGCGCCATCTGGTAAAGCGCGCCCATCATCGTCATGGTCAAAAACCCCAGGGTGCCCAGATGCGTCAGGCCCACGACCGACGGCAGCCAGTAGAGCTGCAAAGCGAAAGTACCCGACCAAAGCAGTAGCAGTCCTGCCGCCATCACAGCAACTGGCGCGGTCACAAAAAAGATGGCCGGAATCGCCAAGGGAGGCGCCTGGTCAAGGCTTAAATGACCCATACCAGCCAAAGAACTCACGGTGCTGTCTCCTCTTTGCGGATATGAACGATAGCGGAACCATCCGCTTGTGCAAGCGCGCACCATTGAAGTTTACGCTGCTCGAGGACCGGAAAAAGCAACTGGGGCATATGGGGCACACGTACAATAAACGCATGGCTGATTGGCAGTTCAGTTACTTGAGCAAGGATCCTCTCCAGGGGCTCTGGCGCAGGGAGATCTCGGTAATCCGCGATCTGGGGTGTCGTTTTATGTGAAACCTCGACCTGCCAGTGATCTGAATCCAACTGGTTAACCTGTGGTCGACAACCACGCTCTTTTAGCGACGCAATGAGTGCGTTAGAACCCACGGGGGCACTAAGAAGCAGTAAACCATCAGGCCTAAGGTCGCCCAGTACTTCCAGGATGCGCGGCATCGGGTCGTCTCCTTGCTCGAGCAATGGCCGGACGTCGAGTTCCAGCAAGGGGGAGGATATTGTGCTCATCACCCAGACAATCTCCCATGGACAAGACCCGCTTCAGTTGATCCTGATCAAGGTCTTACGCCCTGTTGATGTACACAGTCGTAAAAACCTAATTGAAGAACGTACGACAGATGCTGCAAGAACTGCTGCTGGCGAAAATTCCAATTTTTTATACGTATTGACTTATGGAGAGAGACACACAATGAACAACGCTATTCCAGCCTTGGCTGACTTTTTTACGCAGGGGCATAGAGACTGCGACGAAACCTGGGTAGAGGTGGAGAACGCGATCGAGGCAAACGATGCGAGCGTAATCCAATCCAACTGGGGATTATTCAATCGCATGTTGCGCCATCACCTCAAAATTGAGGAAGAAGTTATGTTTCCCAAGCTTGAGGCTGAAACAGGGATGACTGCCGGGCCGACCATGGTGATGCGCATGGAGCATGACCAGATGCGGGGACTGCTGGATCAAATGGCCATTTCACAGGCAAACGGAGACTTTCAAGATATGCTCAACCTGGGTGATACCTTGCTGATGCTGATCCAGCAACATAATCAAAAAGAGGAAGGCATGTTATATCCTCTCGCCCAACAGGCACTGCACTCGTACTGGCCGCAACTCAAAGATCAGATTGATGCCACCCAGAATGTTGAAGTCTGAGTTAACCCCAAAAGACTGCGTGTAGTTGCGCTACAGACGCGCTCTCCTATCTGGCCTGTCCATGGGTACCACGCTAAAGTACACGCTGACTTAAGTGCGAGTGCGGTCGTTTAGCAGACAAGAAAACAAGGAACTGAATCATCTTGGTTAACACTGCCTGCAGTGATTGCGCTGCTTTGCGAAAAGATTTGTACTGGTGAATTGCCAAGAGCACGCGAAGATGCTTAAGCGCTAAAGGTGCACCTTATCCTGAAGATATTGGTGTGAAATCGAACTCGCGGGATCTTAGAATGGATTTAGCGCCCCCGAGTTTCTCGATCAGACTGGCCTGATCTGCAAAGGCCATGTCATTGGCTTTTTCGGGATCAACCAGCAGGCGCATCTGCTCATGGCACCATTGGCGCACCTGGGCATACGCCGGTATCTGCGATAGGTCAGCAAGCTCACTGGGATCATTGGCCATATCATAGAGCTCTGGCTCATACCCGGGGTAATAGTTGTACTTCCATCGACCCACACGCAGCATGAACATTCCCACCGGGGAACCACCATCGTGGTACTCAGACAAGACTGCGCGCTCAAATTCCGGCTCGGTGGCTAAAGATTGCAATGTGGTACCGGGTCGATCGGTGCCGTCATCCGTTGCGCCCACTGCGTGCAGTATCGTGGGGTAGATATCCACCAGCGAAGTGAGCGTATCGACCGACTTGCCCATCGGGATGCCCGGACCGCGGATCATCATCGGAACCAGAGCAGATTCATCATAAAGCGACATCTTGGTCCACATGCGCCGATCACCATTATGATCGCCATGATCACTGGTATAGATCACCAGGGTATTATCAACCTGGCCGGTGGCTTTGAGGGCATCGAGCACCTGGCCCACCTGCGCATCGAGAAAACTGCACAGCCCATAATAAGACGCGCGGGCAACCTGGCGAGTGTGTTCATCAAAATGGCTGTCGTAATCAAAACAACGGCGGATCGTGTTGACCACGGGGTGGGCCGGCAGTTCTGCCGGCGATAAAAAACGCGCCTGATCCATCTGAGCCAATGGATAAAGATCATAAAACTCACCCGGACAGGTCAACGGGTAATGCGGCCTTAACCACGACACAAACAGTGTCCAGGGTTTGTTACTTTGGCTGTGGGCCGCCTCTTTTAGCCAGTCACAAGCATTACGGGTGACGTCAAGATCATAATCGGTGTAACTGTTCTCGCCTGGGCCGATCTCGCGGGTATAGGACGAAACATCCATCACGGCTTCATGATCGCGCAATAGACCCTTGATCCAGCCGGTGCCATTACGGACATACAGCGGCAATATCTCGTTCTCAAAGCCGTTATCGTACTCTGCACCTCGGTAATGCAGCTTGCCGATGGAATCGGCCCGGTGACCTTGGCGTATCAGCTGGTGTCCCCAACTGGGGGGTGTGCCCTGATATGCCTGGGCGTTGGACCAGCAACGGGTACGATGCACGTATTGGCCGGTAGCCAACGCCGCCCGGGCCGGTACGCAGATGGGCGAAGGTGTATAGGCCTGGGTAAAGCGGGTTCCTTCTGACGCCAGCCTATCCAGATGCGGGGTCTGCACCAGATCATGGCCGTAACAACCCAACGCATCCTGGCGGTGCTCATCGCTGAACAAGAACAGCACGTTGGTCTTATTGCTCATAAAGGCAACACCCATCACGCATAGCACGAATCCGAGCACCACAAACGGCGCACGAGAGTGCGCCGAGGGGATCAATCCTCCAAAGAGGCTGGATCCAGGCCGGAAACGGCCATGGCCACCGCGCGGAAAATAGCGCGGCCTTTGTTCATGGTCTCCTGCCACTCATTCGCTGGTATCGAATCGGCAACGATGCCGGCACCCGCCTGAATGTGCAACTGACCATCGGCAATGATCGCGGTCCGTATTGCAATGGCCGTATCCATATTGCCATTCCAACCAATGTAGCCCACAGCACCCGCATAAATGCCCCGGCGTTCGGGCTCGAGTTCACCAATGATCTCCATCGCCCGGACCTTAGGTGCCCCCGACACCGTGCCTGCCGGAAAAGTGGCCCGCAGCACATCGATGGCATCCAGATCGTCTTGTAGTTCACCTGTGACATTGGAAACAATGTGCATCACATGCGAATAACGCTCGACCTGCATCTTGGAAGTCAGCGTCACGGATCCCGTAGCCGCAATGCGCCCCACGTCGTTACGACCCAGATCCACCAGCATAAGATGTTCAGCCAGTTCCTTGGGGTCGGCAATCAACTCTGCTTCTAGGCGCTGGTCTTCCTCCTCGCTGTGGCCACGCCGACGCGTTCCCGCGATGGGGCGCACCGTCACCTCACCCTCTTCCAGTCGGGCCAGAATTTCCGGCGAGGAACCCACAATCTGAAAATCATCCAGATCCAGAAAATACATATAGGGTGAGGGATTAACTGTGCGCAGCGCCCGGTACAGGGTGATGGGCTCAGCTTCAAAGGGAATCGACAAATGCTGCGACAGCACGACCTGAAAAATATCGCCGCTCTCAATGTAGTCCTTGCAGCGCTCGACCGCCTCCTCAAAATCTTCGCGGGTAAAAGAAGACTGAAAATCGCTCTCGCTGATCGGCTCATCCACCGGCGTGGCGCGCCCTACGGAAAGGCTTGAGATCTGTTCGACCAGCTGATCTAACCGGTCGCGGCCAGCCAACCAGGCATCATCGGATTCCGGGTCGGTATGTACCACGATGTGAAGTCGCCCGCTCAGGTTATCAAACACCAACAACTCGTCGGAAACCATTAACAAGATATCGGGTGCTCCGACAGGGTCTGGAGAATCCGGATCGCCCAGGTGCGGCTCGATAAAGCGTATCGAGTCATAACTGAAATAGCCTACCAGGCCACCGTTGAAACGGGGAATGGCATCGAGCTGGGGCACGTTAAACTGACGATGAATTTTCTGAATAGCGCTCAGGGGATCATCGGTCTGCTGGCGGTGGATTTCCTGCCCATCCTGTTCGATCAACAGCAGATCACCCTTTACCCGAACTACGGTTGCACAGGGCAGGCCGATGATCGAGTACCGGCCCCACTTCTCACCACCATGAACCGATTCAAGCAGATAGCTGTATGGCCCCTGCGCCATCTTCAGATAAGCGCTCACCGGCGTTTCCAGATCCGCCAGGATCTCGCGCTGCAGTGGAATCCGGTTATAACCGGCACGGGCCAACCGATCGTAGTCCACGCGTGAAATCATGGCGCCGGACGGGTGGGTGGGCTGGGGTTGCCCGTAAGAATCGCGGTAGGGTTAGCGGTGTGGGTCATTGTGAAGAATCATTGCGTAGCACAAACAGGTAAAAACGGAATATCAGGCTGAACGAAGGCTTTCACCATCGCCAACCAGATTCCCACCTGTAGCCACCACGTATCATTCTTCTGACAATTGGATTATTTCGGTCACTTGCGCGAACGAGTCTATCACAGCGTCTGCGCCCAGCTCGGCCAGATCCAGCCCCTGGCTGTAACCATAGTTGACCAGAATTACCGGCATGCCACAGGCCCGTGCTGCACGAAAATCACTGATCGAATCGCCGACCAGCACACAGTCTGTAGGTGCCAACGCCCATTGATCGGCAACATGCTGCAACGGCAACGGATCGGGTTTTTTGCAGGGTAGGTCACCCCCGCCGATGATGGGATCGAAGTAACGAGTAACGCCCAGTCCCTCCAGCAGGGGCCGGGCAAAAACCGCGGGCTTGTTGGTCACGCAGGCCAACGGCTTACCGGCCTGATGCAATCTTGCGAGGGTTTCTTGCGCGCCGGGGTACAGCACACTGTCACGACACAGGTCTTCTTGGTAAAACTGCTCAAACAGGGGGTAGGCCTGATCCATCAACTCTGCTGGATCAGTATCACTAAAGCCGCCGGCCAGCACCTGCTCCACCAGACGCCGCGCGCCGTTCCCGATCCAACCGCGCGCTCTGGCCGGATCGACGGAGCTGGCACCCAACGCTTTCAGCATTCGGTTACAGGCACCGATCAGATCCGGCGCTGAATCCACCAGCGTGCCGTCAAGATCAAACAAAATGCCGCGGGCGGCGAACTCACCGATCGGCAAGAGGGTGACTGGATCGGGATGCCTCAACAGCCGGATCCGGCCAATACCTCACGCATAGCGCCAATCACACTGTCATAGGTATGGGGGTCTTCGGCACGGCCGGCGCCAAAAATTGCCGACCCGGCGACGAAGGTATCGGCGCCGGCCGCATGGATCTGACCAATGTTATCGACCTTAACCCCGCCATCAATCTCAAGACGGATGTCCCGGCCGGATGCATCGATCAGCTTGCGTGCCTCTCGCAGTTTATCCAGCGCCGAGGAGAGAAAACTCTGTCCGCTAAAGCCGGGGTTGACCGACATCAGCAACACCATATCGACTTTGTCCATCACATGCTGTAGGTGTGTGAGCGGGGTTGCCGGGTTGAACACCAGGCCGGACTTGCATCCCTCACCCTGGATCAGCTGCAGGGTGCGATCCACATGCTCACTCGCCTCGGGATGGAAGGTAATGTAGGTTGCCCCGGCAGCTGCAAAATCAGGGATGATGCGATCTACCGGACGGATCATCAGGTGCACATCGATGGGGGCTTCAACGCCGTGCTTCCGTAACGCCTCACACACCAGCGGGCCGATGGTGAGATTGGGCACGTAGTGATTGTCCATCACATCAAAATGAACCATATCGGCCCCCGCAGCGAGGACATTATCGACTTCCTCACCCAGACGCGCGAAATCGGCCGACAGGATGGAGGGCGCAATCAGGTTTTCGTTCATGGTGACTCCGTGATGAACTTCAGCTGGCAAATGCGAGTTTTCATGTATGCGGTCTCAACGGATCACGATAAACAGTGCCGACTCACCACGGCGGATATTCAGCAGCAGCATAGAGGATTGCTGGCCCGCTGCGTGCTGCACGTCTTCCAGGCTGTAGATCGGCTGTTTGTTTACCGAGATGATCAGATCACCTTCACGCAGCCCGGCCTGCCAGGCAGGGCTATTCGGTATCACCTCGACCACGCGGACCCCCCGTTTTCCCTGCGGGCCACTCTCGGCGTCTATATCGGACAACCGTGCGCCTTCCAGGCGCTCGCTGATCTGCACCCCCTGTCCTGCCGGTGGTTCAATGGATCGGATACGGATGCGTTTGCTGTTGCGCTTTTTGTCTCGCAGGAAAGAGATCTCGATTTCGTCGTCTGCCCTGAATAGACCTATGGCGTTTCGCAACGCACTGGCGCCGTCGATCCCGCGCCCATCGACAGCGATGATAACGTCACCCTCACGCAGGCCTGCATCCGCCGCAGCCGAATCAGGCATGACCTGTGAGATCAAGGCACCACTGGTAGCATCGATATCCAGCGCCTCTGCCAACTCCGGGGTCAGGTTCTGGACAATCACCCCCAAACGGCCACGGCGTACCTCACCGTAATCAATAATCTGACGGGTTAAGCGCGCAGCCATGTTAATGGGTATCGCAAACCCGATGCCGATATTGCCGCCCCCGGGAGCGAGAATGGCGGTGTTTACACCTACCAATTCACCCCGCAGATTGACTAGCGCCCCGCCCGAATTACCCCGGTTAATAGACGCATCGGTCTGAATAAAGTCCTCATAGCCCTCAATTCCCAGACCCGTGCGGCCCAGCGCACTGACAATGCCCGAGGTGGCTGTCTGACCCAACCCGAACGGATTGCCAATCGCCACCACGAAATCACCCACCCGCAATTGGTCAGAATCACCAAACTGGATCGCCTGGAGTTGCTCGGGAGGAATCCGGATAACGGCAATATCGGCGTCTTCATCACCACCCACACGCTGGGCTTCAAAGGAGCGGCCATCATGCAGGCGCACGCTGATCTCATCGGCGCCGTCAATCACATGACTGTTGGTAATGATGTGGCCTGCCTGAGCATCGATAATCACGCCTGAGCCCAGACTGCTGACCCGTCGCTCACGAGGCTGGGTTTGCGGTCCACCGAAAAACTTCTCGAAAAAGGGGTCGGATTGAAAAGGACTCTGCCTCTCACGTACCCGACTCTCAGTGTAGATATTCACTACCGAAGGTAGCACCCGCTCCAGCATCGGCGCCAGGCTGGGCAACGGCTCACCGTCGATTACCGATGGCACGGCCCCGGCCGAAACCGAGCCGGACAGCAGTGTGCTCAAAATAAATAGCCAAAAAAGCGGGGTAAATCGAACTCGTTTCATATCCAACCTTCAGGGGGAAACATAACAATCAAGGCGATGGCCGTGATTTCAACAGTGCAATTATATCAATGCCCCGGTGCAGGTGGACCCAGGAGATATCATGGATGAGTATCAGGCATTAAAGGCGGGTCAACTCCTGCCTCAGAGGAGATCTCACCTCCTCAGTCCAGTTCACCCTTGGACCCTTGCATCGAGATCACTGCGAGAACCCAGGTGCCCAATTCTGACGTTAGAATGCCTAAAAATAAACCAACTCCAGCATCCTCCACACGACGCTTTGGACGAATACGGGCCCAGCCTAGGAGATGACGATGCCAAACCATACGTTAAGCGTGGATACCTACCAGCGTATCAGCCACGGTTACGACTCAGTCGCATCACGTTCTCACTCCCTGCACACAGACAGTTACCGTGACCCGGCTTTTCTTGACATTGAGCAGCAACAGATCTTTCACAAAAGCTGGCAGTTTCTTTGCCACGAGGAAAAACTACGTAAGCCCGGCAGCTATGTTGCAGCCTATGTGCAGGGACAAAGCGTGTTTGCCTGCCGAGGCAACGACGGAGAACTGCGCAGCTTCTACAACGTGTGCAAGCATCGTGGTCATGAACTGGTCCAGGGCAGTGGACAGACGAAAGCCATTGCTTGTCCCTATCACGCCTGGGTCTTTGGCCTCGATGGCCATCTCAGTAGCGCCCGGCGCTCAGAGTTGATCGAGAACTTCAATGTGGATGATAACTGCCTTGACGCCGTGCGCGTTGAGATCTTCTGTCACCTGGTGTTTATCAACCTGGACCCTGATGCAAGGCCACTCGCAAAACAGAGCGAATCCCTGGCCAGCGAGGTCATGGGTTATGCGCCGGATCTTGCCAATCTCACTCATGCCCATACCCTCACTTACCAAATCAAGGCCAACTGGAAAGCCGTCGTCGACAACTTTCTGGAGTGCTATCACTGTCCTGTGGCTCACCGGGATTTCTGCACACTGGTGGAAATGGATACGTACAAGGTAAAAACTTATGGCATTTACTCCAGTCACATGGCCAAAGCGGGTCGATCTGATAACAAGGCCTATGGGGTAGAGGATGCGAGCGTGACTGACCATGCGGTCTGGTATCTTTGGCCCAACACCACACTGATGCGTTATCCGGGGCGTGGCAATTTCATGGTCTGGCGGTTCTATCCCGCGGGACCCGAAGAGACTTACGAGGTGTTCGATTTTTTTCTCGAGAGCGATACGCCCAACGAAGCCGAGTTAGAAGCCATCAAGTTCGTCGACGAGGTACTCCAGCTGGAAGACATCGCCCTGGTGGAAAGTGTGCAACGCGGCATGCAGACGCCAGCCTTTAACCAGGGCCGCTACCTGGTCGATCCCGATGACAGCGGTCTGAGCGAGCATGCGGTGCATCACTTTCATGGGCTGGTGCTGGACGCTTACCGTCAGGCAGTACCGGCATGAGTGCAGTCAGGCCTGACTATCTGAAAGGCCGGGTCGCGGTGGTGACTGGCGGCTGTGGGGGCATTGGCCGGGCAATCTGCCAACGTTTTCACGCCGAGGGTGCGACGGTCTATGCCACAGACATTGCCAAGCCCGATTTTGGCGACACCCCTATCCATTTTGTACATCATGACGTTAGCCAGGAAGACGGCGCAAGGAACGTGATGAACCAGGTAAGAGATGACCAGGGGAAGCTGGATATCCTGGTCAATGCGGCGGGCATAGAAGCGGAGAAGACCATCGAGGATACGAGTCTCGATGAGTGGAATCACAGCTTTGCCATCAACGTGAATGGCACATTCCTTACCAGCAAACATGCCCTGCCTCTGATGCGTGCCGCCGGTGGGGGCTCCATCATCAACTTTGGCTCCTATGATGGCTTTATCGCCGACCCCTCGTTGGCAGTGTATTGCGCCACCAAGGGCGCGGTACATGCGTTGACCAAAGCTATGGCCTGCGACCACGGCCCGGAAGGAATACGCGTCAACGCTGTTTGCCCGGGATACGTCGACACCCCCATGCTGCGAAGTTTCTTCGGTGATTCAGGTGACATCGAATCCCTGCAACAGGCAGTCAGAGATGTGCATCCTCTTCGCACTTACGGTCAGCCCCAAGACATTGCGAATCTGGTCAACTGGCTGGCTGGCGACGAGGCACGATATGCTTCAGGCCAGCTCTGGGTGATCGACGGTGGCCTGTCAGCCCAGGCTCAACAGATGCGTCTGTAATGGTCTGCCCGTTACGCGTTTTTGGAGAACAAGCAAAGTGAATCCGCCTGTCATTATCGCCTGCACCACTGCAAAGTGTTTTCCCACACCGCCCTGGCCAGCGCGTCTTCCCATCACCCCGGTACAAATGGTCCACGCTACCACCCTTACCCACTCTGGCGTGACCGGCTGCTGTTTTGCGGTAACCCACGCATGAACCGGCTTGATGGCCGGACTGCACTCGTGACCGGTGGACGCCAGGGTATCGGACGAGCGATTGTCGATGCGTTCATCCATGAAGGTGCAGACGTTGCCACGTGTGGACGCGCTGGTCGCCCTGGTGATCTGCCGCCAACAATCGGCTGGCACAAGACCGACATGGCCTCGGCGGATAATATCGAGGATCTGCGCCTTGAGATGCTGGACCGCTTCGGTGGCTTGGACATCCTGGTTAACAACGCCGGCATCCAGATAGAAAAGACCATCCTGGACACCAGTGACGAGGACTGGGATCAGTTAATGGGGGTGAATGCCAAGGGTGTTTTTATGGCCTGCCGGGCGATGATCCCGATCATGAAACGCGGTGGTGTCATTATTAATATCGGCTCAATTTCAGGTAACGTGGCTGACCCCGGTCTTGCGCTCTATAACGCTTCAAAGGCCTTCGTGCATGGTCTCACCCGCTCCATTGCCGTAGATCACGGGCCCAAGATACGCTGCAACGCAATCTGTCCGGGTTGGATCATGACCGACATGGCTGATGCAGCCTTTGCTGTAGCAGACCACCCCGCAACGGCCAAGACCGACACCCTGGCACGCCACCCGGTGGGCCGCTTTGGTCAGCCTGAGGATATTGCCGCGATGGCGGTCTGGCTGGCATCTGACGATGCCGCTTTTGCGACCGGGCAATGCTATACCGTCGACGGCGGTGTGACTGCAGCTTCCCCCTTAAACCCAGGACTTTTCTGAAGCACAAGATTAAGCAGATCGGCACCCATAACAAAGAGGCCGGGTTTTTTTCATTGTGGGGGATAACACCGACCAACGCTTTACTGCGGGTCGTACCCTGCACGGGGTTCAGAACCAACCACGTTGGGATAAAAGCGGGCCCTATTTTTCCAGGCTTTTAAGGTTGGTCACGCCGTGCGGCACATGGCCGGTCGGTACATGCTGGCGGGCAGACTCGCAGTGCCCCGTCTGATCGTCAAAGAAGATATCGGCACCGAAAGTGCGCAGGAACTCACCCTTGTCGAGGCCGCCCAAAAATACCGCCTCGTCGATGCGGATATCCCAGGCCCGCAGGGTGCGGATGACCCGCTCGTGGGCCGGGGCACTGCGGGCGGTGATAAGTGCAGTGCGGATCGGAGCCTTGTCCCGTGGCCACTGGGACTGCAGTTCATGCAACGACTGCAAAAACTTGCGAAAGGGCCCGCCCGTCATGGGTGTTGATGCCATTTTCTTTTCAGCCGCCGCAAACGCCGCCAAGCCCTCGGCCTGGTAAATACGCTCGGAATCATCAGCAAAGAGCACAGCATCACCGTCAAAAGCGATGCGCAACTGGCCATCGTTCTCCTGATGGGTGCGTGAAGGCAGGATAGTAGCTGCAGCGATATGCGCATCCAGCGCCTGGCGTACGTTGGCTGGGTCAGCAGATAAGTACAGGTCAGTACTGAAAGGCGTAACATAGCGAAATGGACTCTCGCCACCGGAAAAAGCGGCACGGGTGATATCCAACTGGTAGTGGGCGATAGAGTTGAAAATCCGCAAGCCAGTATCAGCGCTGTTTCGGGAAATCAACACGACCTCTACCCGCCGGGCATCGCTACCCCGGTCATTAAGGGCCAGGAGTTTTTGTGCCAGAGGAAAAGCCACGCCGGGCTCAAGCAATTCATCCTCTCGTTCCACCTGGTAACGACAATAGGCCTCAACGCCTTTTTCAACATAAATCTGATGACCCCTCTCCAGGTCAAACAGGGCCCGCGAGGAGATCGCCACCACCAGGGGATTTTTCAGCTTACCATCCATGCGTCCAGTCTAGCACTGTGATCTTGTGCGGCTGGCCCGAACCCCACACTGCCACAGGCCCAACCCCAACAAGAGTATGCAGCACAGTGCGACGGGCAAATTGCCCCAGCGCACAAACGGCGTCGTACCTGTCATAGGCTGGATCGTGCCACGCACTACAGCCCGCTCAAACTGCCCGGCCAAGGCGCTGACGGTACCATCCGGCCCGATCAGTGAGGAAAGCCCATTGTTGCTCGANCGAATCATGGGNCGACCGGTTTCCAGGGCACGGNCACGGGCCATCTGCAGGCGCTGGTGGGGCGCCAGAGAATCCCCAAACCAGGCGTCTTCGCTGAGATTTACCAATANGGTGGCATCCGGCAGGGTGGCATTGATCCGGGATGAAAAGGCATCTTCATAGCAGATGCTGACGCCAAGGCGCTGTCCCGCGAGTACCAGCTGCGGCTGACTTTCAGGCCCGGGTGAGAAATCCGACATCGGAATCTTTAGGTAGTCCAGCAACCATCCCAGCAGCGATGCCATCGGCAGGTACTCGCCAAACGGTACCAACTGGTGCTTTTGATACAGTGACTGCTCTGCCCCGATTCCAAGAGCAGCATTGTAGTAGGCTGACCCGACAACCCTTTCTGGCCGGTGCAACAGGCCAATCAGAAAGTCAGCCGGATGGCGTTGCAGTGTTTGCACATAATCCGCTGAGACCTGGTCCAGATAGGCCGGCAAAGCAGCTTCGGGCCATACGATCAGATCAACATCCGACAAAGCCAGGCTAGCATCAAGATAACGCCGGGCAATGGCATTGGCCTTACTGCTTTGCCATTTGTCCTCAAGCGATACGTTGTTCTGGATCACGGCCACCTCCAGCGTCGACCCCAGCGGCTGTATGAAAACCGGCAGGCGTGAGAGCAACAGCACAACTCCCAGTACCGCCAGACCTGCCAGCGGCTTTATGCGGTCACGTCCGTTTTGAATGATGGCGCTCACCGCTGCCCCTACGGCAACCGCGACCCACAGGCTTACTCCTAAAGTCCCGACTAGAGGCAATAGCGATACCAGTGGGGTATCGATCTGGCTGTAGCCCAGATACAGCCAGGGAAACCCGCTCAATAACGTTCCGCGCAGCCATTCGCCACCCACCCATAACGCCGGCATGACCGTCATGCACCGTAACGTTGGGGTCATTGGCCAAAATCGGGCCTGGGCCCAACCCACCAGAGCGGGGTACAACGCCATCAGGACACCGAAAATCGCTACGGCTGCTGCCGCTAACGGCATGGGCATGTTGCCGTACTGGTGCAGGCTGACGTAGATCCAGGAGACCCCTACGGTGAACATCGACAAACCGAAAACAAAACCCAGCAACCCGGCCTGGCGTGGCGAGGCATCACGCCAGAAGAAAAACAGCAGTCCCAGTGCTAATGGCGCGAGCGGTACCAGGTCGATGGGCGCAAAGGCGAGGGGATACAGGGCCCCAGCAGTTGCGGCCGCCAGTACCCGCATCCAACAGCCCGAAAGATGCATCTTGTCTGCAGCGAGGCCCGGTTAATCGCTCAGGGGCAAGCGGGTGATGCGCAGCAGACGTGGCCGGCGACTGTCGGCACTGAGCACCTCGGCGGTGATCTCCTCCAGATCAATCATCTCACCCCGCCGTGGCACATGTCCCAATGCCCCGGTAACCAGACCACCCATGGTGTCGTACTCCAGTGGGTCCAGATTGACACCAAATAGGTGGTTGAAACTGTCGACCGGCAGCATCGCCTTGATAACGCAAAAATCCGATCCCCGGCGCAATACCATCCCGGCAGCGCCATCGATGTCGTGCTCGTCTTCGATATTGCCCACAATCTGCTCAAGCACATCCTCGATGGTAATCAGGCCAACCACGCTGCCGTATTCATTCACGACGATTGCCATGTGGTTGCGACTATCCCGAAACTCCTGCAGCAACACGTTCAGGCGCTTGCTTTCAGGGATAAAAACGGCCGGGCGCAACAGTGTCGCCCAGGGCAGTACCTCGCCGTCGCTACGCTGCAACTGATGCAAAAGATCCTTGGCCAGCAGAATGCCGACCACGCCATCTTTGTCTCCATCGGTCACAGGGAACCGCGAATGCGCCGACTCCGTAATCGCGGGTAGCACCTCTTGCAGTTGCTGGTTGGCATCGACCGTCACCATCTGTCCGCGTGAAATCATGACTTGCTCAACTTGCAGGTCCGATACTTCCACTACCCGGCGCATCATCTGCAGGGTATCGTCATCCAGCAGGTCACGGTGCCGGGCTTCCCGCAGCGTGGAAAACAACTGGCCACGGGTAAAGGGAATACCGCGTAACAGGTGGCCCAGGCGCTGTAACAGGGTACCCCGGCCAGCTTCAACAGAAAATGGGGATTCTCCAGACACGGCGATTCAGGCTGCGAGGTAGGGGTCGGCAATGCCGAACTGGGCGAGAATGTCTTTTTCCAACGTCTCCATTTCCTGTGTCTCATCGTGTTGCTGATGATCGTGACCATGCAGATGCAGTACACCGTGCACAATCAGATGGGCGAAATGTGCCTGGATGTGCTTAGCCTGGATTGCCGCTTCGCGCTCGACCAGCGGCACGCAAACGACGATGTCTCCCAACTGCCGGATCGGCTGAGGCATACCGGGCGGCGCTTCAAAGGGAAAGGACAGCACGTTAGTCGGGCCTGCCTGCCCACGAAAACGTTTGTTGAGTTGCGTCATCTCAGTCATATCGACCAGGCGTACCGTCAACTGGGCCGACGGGCGCTGCAGCGCGCGCAGGGCAACACCCACCCAGTCTCGAATCTGTCCAGCATTGGGTTCGCTGTCACAGCCACTCACCAGTTGTACCTCGATCTGGGATCTCACTCAGACGACCGATCCTCGCCGTCATAAGCCTCAACGACACGCTGCACCAGCGGATGACGCACTACATCACTCGGCGTGAACCGAGTCACACGCACCCCTTCGACCGAAGACAACAACGATACAGCATGGACCAGGCCTGAACGGGTATCTCCCGGCAGATCCATCTGCGATGGATCGCCGGTGATGACAGCGCGTGATCCAAAACCCATGCGTGTGAGAAACATCTTCATCTGACCCTCGGTGGTGTTCTGGGCTTCATCCAGAATAACGAAAGCACTGCTGAGGGTGCGCCCGCGCATGTAGGCAAGCGGCGCCAGTTCGATCACATGGCGCTCCATCAGGCGACCGACTCGCTCAAAGCCCAGCATCTCGTAAAGCGCGTCGTACAACGGCCGCAGATAAGGGTCCACTTTCTGGCCGATATCTCCTGGCAGAAATCCCAGCCGTTCGCCCGCCTCCACGGCGGGTCGCACCAGCACGATCCGATCTACCTGCTCTTCCGCCAGAGCCTGCACCGCGCAGGCGACTGCGAGATAGGTTTTGCCGGTACCGGCCGGCCCGACACCGAAATTGATATCGTATTTGAGGATATTGTTGAGATAGACCTTCTGGCTGGCACTTTTTCCCCGGATCATGGATTTGCGTACCCGGATCACCACGTCGTCCGGCGCGGGGCGACCTTTGAAGTCATCATGGGGAATCTGGCTGATAGCCATGTGCACCCGGTCTGGGCTCAGCGCCCCCTCCGCCCCGGTATCGTCATACAGCGCCAGCAACACATCCTGAGCGTTTTGCACATCCTGGTCGCGCCCGTCCACACAGAACAGGTGGCCACGATGTGAAATACGTACACCAAATCCTTCTTCTACCTGCTTGAGGTAAGTGTTGTGCTCACCGCACAAATCCGCCAGGCGCTGATTGTCCTCAGGATCCAGGAGAAAGGTAACGGGGCAGGTGGGGTCGTTCAATCCGGTGTTGGCGCTCCAAGCGAAGCAAATTCCATGATAGCAGAAGTGGTGGAGTTTGCCCCAATCACTTCTGCACGAAGCGAATTGGGCAAAGCTTCGGTAATTCGCACGTCAACAAATTCGCCGATCTGGGCGCCATCGGCTGTGAAATTGACAACACGGTTATTCTCAGTTCGACCGCTCAGGTGCGCGGCATTCTTGCGTGACAGGCCATCAACCAGAATGCACTGGCTCGTTCCGACCATTTCGGTACTGATCATCGTGGCCTGATCTTCAATCAGGGATTGCAATCGGGCAAGGCGTTCACGTTTTTTTGCGAGTGGGACATTATCGGCAAGCGCGGCGGCTGGCGTGCCCGGCCGAGCACTGTATAGAAAACTGAATGAGTGATCAAAGCCTATTCTCTCGATCAATGCCAAGGTGGCGTTGAAATCAGCTTCGGTCTCACCCGGAAAACCGACAATGAAATCAGAAGACAGGCTGAGATCAGGTCTCACTTCGCGCAAACGGCTGACGATACGCTCGTAGTCCACTATCTGGTAACGGCGCTTCATCGCATTCAGTATGCGATCGGAGCCACTTTGTACCGGCAGGTGCAGATGGCTCACCAACTGGGGTACGTGGCGGTAGGTCTCTATCAGAGCATCTGAAAAATCCACCGGGTGTGAGGTAGTGTAGCGCAGGCGCTCGATACCCTCTACGGCCGCCGCATAGGCCAACAACTCGGCAAAACCCACCGTACCGCCGCCGTGTCGGGCGCCAGCATAAGCATTGACATTCTGACCGAGCAGGGTGACTTCGCGAACCCCCTGTTCCGCCAGTTCCACAATCTCCGTAATGACTTCATCAAAGGGCCGGCTGAATTCCTCACCACGGGTATAAGGCACTACGCAGAAGGTGCAGTACTTACTGCATCCTTCCATGACGGAGACGAAAGCCCTGGGCCCCTCACTACGCGGCGGCACCAGGGCATCGAATTTTTCGATTTCTGGAAAACTGATATCCACGTGTGGACTGTGTTCACGCTCGAGCGCCTCCAGCATGGCCGGCAGACGGTGATAGGTCTGCGGGCCAAAGACCAGATCAACATAGGGCGCGCGGCGCAAAATATGATCCCCCTCCTGGCTGGCCACACAGCCTCCCACCCCGATGACGAGTTCCGGCCGGTCTTGCTTCCAGGCACGCCAGCGCCCAAGCTGAGAGAATACCTTCTCTTGGGCTTTTTCACGAACCGAGCAGGTATTGAGCAGCAACATATCCGCCTGCTCGGGCTGATCGGTCAATTCCATGTGATGCGAGGATGCCATCAGATCGGCGATACGACTGGAGTCGTATTCGTTCATCTGGCAACCGAAAGTTTTTATAAACAGTTTACGGGTCATCACTGGGTAAATTTGAAGTTTTGCCTCAGCCTATGGAATCTTGATCCGCCTCAGTCACCTGTCGCCAGCGTGGTGGGTAACAGTTGGGCATGCGCAACAATCCGGGACTCTCCCCGGGTAAGGGCGTCACACTGGGCGGCAAAATGTGTACGTACCGATACCGGAATCGTTGCCGGCTGCCCACTTGCCCGATTAACAAACACGTGGACAAAAAAGCCACAAGCACTGGGCAGATCCTGCGCCGGCATGAATACCGCTACCTCATAGCGTACGCTGCTGTTGCCAAGTTTGCTGATGCGCACACCCACCTCCACATGCCCGGATACCGCCACCGGCCGTAGAAAACGGCAACCGTTTTCCGCGGCAAAAGGAATTACCGAGTCACGCTGCCAGTCAAGGTCGGTCTCATGCAACAGGGTCAGCACTGCGGTCTCAAAATAACGATAGTACTCCACATTGTTGAGGTGGCCCAGCATGTCGTAGTCACACCAACGGGTGTTTATCCGCACAACGAGCGCGTACTGTTCGCGCGTTTCTTGCGCCAACTCGCCCACTTGTTGTATCTCAGTCACCAAAGTGCGGGCACCTAATCTGCGCTAGAGTCATGTGCTGGGAGGCCATTCTTTCAAAAAACACCCAGTTCGGTTGCAACACTCGAATCATTTTCTGGTTTTCTCTAGTCAAGGTGATTTTGATGTGCGGCTAATACCCACTAACTGCCGCTGATGGAAAATAAAATAATGAAACGGTCATGGCCATTGGCGGGTAGGGTTATATGGTAATTCTGATGAACTGCCTTTTGTGGTATTTCCCGGTAATTTTTGAAAACAGGTCGAGCAGGCGCATTTGCCAACCATACTTTTTTACCAACTGCCGATGTGCTGCCAATAATTCATCGGGATTACCGATGAATTTGGCTTGAGCGATGATTGTACTAGTTAGTGGTGCACCGGTTGCGTTACAAGGCGTTACTCGGACCTGCAAAAAATTTCTCAGCCGTTTCACTTTACCTGCATTGCCGGCTGAGAAAACAGCGTAGTTTCCATGGCTGCCGGCGAACCAGACCGGAGTGCTGACGATGCTGCCGTCCTTTTTTTGCGTGCCCAGCAAAAGATAACGGGCATGATCCAGATCGTCAATCATGGCGCAATCGGCTCTACGCTTTTCAACACCGAGGTTAAATCGATCTCACCGACTCGAACAAGGTTCTGGCGGTTATGGTTAATGGGTAGCGCTCCAGCTATCTCGTAACCAGTCGCGAAAACCGGGGTGCGCTATTTCAATCAACGCATCGACCCGGTCCATCAATGCCAAGTGCCGGATACGGCGTGCCCCATACTCGGTAACAACATAATCTATGTCTGTCCGCAACGCAGTAGCGGCGGTCGCGGCCGTGAGCTGCGGTACGATACGTGATACCTTGCCCTTATTCGCTGTTGCGCTAAGAGCAACAATGGAACGACCACCTTTGGATAATGCTGCTGCACGCATCATCTCAATAGCTCCACCGGTACCACTGACCTGACGTCCCTGCAACATATCCGCGTTGACCTGGCCGAAAAGATCAACCTCAAGTGCGGAATTGATCGAGACGAAATTATCGATATTCCGTATCGTGCAGATATCATGGGTGTAGTTGACGGGCCGAAACAGCACTTGTGCAGAATTCCCCGCCCAGTCAACCAGGGCCTGATCGCCCAGTGTCACGCCGGTTACGGCTTTGCCACGATCGATATTTTTCTTGGCCCCATTAATGTTCCCCGACTGGATCAACTTCATTACACCGCTACTGATCATGCCCGAGTGAAAACCAAGATCGTTCTTTTCGCTCAGGGCAGATAAAACTGCGCCTGGGATTGCCCCGAGGCCAATCTGAAGACAATCCCCATCGTCGACGAGATCAGCCACATGCCTGGCGATCTTCTGTGCGCTAGCCGTAACCGGAGCATCAGTAACCATCGGTACCGGCCGGTCTGTTGTTACCGCATAATTCAGCATTGATGCCGGGAAAAATGGCGCCTGTTCCGTTGCGGGCTGACGCTCATTAATCTCACCAATGACGATCCTTGCCTTTCCCAGAACAGCGGGAAGGAAATCCACGCTGACTCCATAGGACACAGCGGCGGCTTTATTTACTGGTGGAAACTGGGCAATGGCGATATCGATCGGCAGTTCATTTTTCAGGTAATCGTAGATCGCCCGATATTGAAGCGGAATAAAGTCAACCTTTCCGCTCCTGACTGACTCCCGGTTTTCCGGCGTGGCGAAAAACACAGTGGCCATGGCTTGTGGATGGAACGACGCAAAATCGAAGCGGCTTGTTCCCGGAACGGAAACCGCAACGAAACGCACACCGGCAACTTTATTGCCCGATTCGCTGAGCGTTTGCAGAATCTGCGAAGGTTCTGCCGTAACACCCGCAATAAATACCGTCATCCCCTCCTGCAGCAGGTCTGGGACCATCCCTGTTTCGATCCAACGAGTCATCAGTTAATCTACCTACTAACAGCAATACCAGAAACCACTCTGCCGCCATCCAAATCATCATAAAATGGGGCGTACCTAGGAACTTATCATCAGCACAAATTTTATGTCAGAAAAACTTATTATCAAAAAGCAGGACGGCGTTGGCTGGCTGACACTCGATAAGCCGGAAAAACGCAATGCGATCTGCTTCGAGATGTGGCAAGGCCTGCAAGAATCCCTGTTGGCTTTTTCCAGGGACGATGAAATTCGAGTCGTGGTCCTCAATGGCGCAGGTGATCACGGATTCTCAGCCGGTGCTGACATTTCTGAGTTTCCCGAACAATTATCTTCAGAACACGCGATTGCAAGCTACCAGGCAGTGATCAGGGCGGCTCTAGATGCCCTGGATGATCTTAGCAAGCCATCGATTGCCATGCTCCACGGCCTTTGTATCGGTGGTGGAGCCAGTATTGCCCTGCACAGCGATATGCGCATCGCCGCGCAGACCACACGGATTGCCATTCCGGTCGCCAGGATCGCCCAGGCCTATCCGTGGCAGGACGTTTATGCACTGGTACAACTGATCGGCCCCGCATTTTCTCGGGAAATGCTTTATACCGGCAGGCACTTCACTGCCACGGAAGCTTTGCGGATGGGCCTGGTGAACCGGGTAGTCGCAGAGGATGATCTGCACGCATCTGTCCGAGAAACTGCAGAACAGATTTCCGCCAATGCGCCCCTGACCATCCATTCAGTAAAACAGACAGTTCGAGAAGCCCTTAAAGACCCTGCCGATCGTGATCTCGCTACGATCGATCGACTGGTTGAGGCTTGTCTAACCAGCAGTGACTGCGAGGAAGGGTACCAGGCCTTTATTCAAAAGCGCCGGCCTGAGTATAAGGGCCGCTGACCCGGAACTGCCGCTAACACCAGTTCGTGTGGCACATCACCACATCCTTCCACCAAAGACAAAGCAGTTTTCTTCAGCCCGTTTACTCGTCGCTAACAAAAACCGCGTGGACTTGCTCCTGTAACACGCGGCGAACCACCTTGCCGCCAGGTGTCATCGGTAACGATTCCACGATCTGAATGTGTTCGGGCCACTTGTACTTCGCCAAACCTGCTTGCTCGGCTATTTGCTTGAGGTCGTCTAGAGTCAGGTCCAGGCCAGTCTGGTCCGGCACGATACATGCATACAGTTGTTCCCCAAGGCGCCGGTTCGGGACCGAGACAATTGAAATCTGGCGAATCCTTGGGTCACTCGACAACGCTGTCTCAACCTCTGCGGGCGAGATATTGGCACCACCCCGAATGATAATCTCCTTGCGTCGACCCGAGATCTTCACGTAGCCCGCGCTATCGATGGTACCCAGATCACCGGTACGCAGCCAACCATCTGGCAGGAAGACCTCATCGTCGAGTTCCGGGCGTCCAAAGTAACCGAGGAACCGTTGTGGGCCACGCATGATCAACTCCCCTTCAACTCCAGGTGTTAACCGCTCTCCCGCGGGGTCGAGAATATCAAGTTCGGTCCCCAGGAATGGTTTGCCGTCAGTCCCTGTAATGTATTCAGGTGAATCCTGTATCCGGCAAGCGGTTCCGATCCCCTCGGTCATGCCCCAGATGACTGAGGTCAGCGTGTTTGGCAGTCGTTCACGCGCCAGGCGCAAAAGATGCCGGGGTACGTTGGCACCACCACACAGGATGAGTTGCAGTACGAGACGCGGCCCATACTCGGGGAAAGCCTCGCTTTCCAGCAGGTCGTGCAATAAGGTGGGTGTGAACAGCGTAAAAGCAGCCCCTTCTTCCGCCATCGTCTGTAGCGCCTGTTCGGCATTCCACGACTCCTGCAGGATCAGGGTTGCACCCAGGTATATGGCCAGGCGGGGTCCGTGGATCAACCCTCCGGAAAAACCGAGTGAGGCTGCCATAAAAATCACGCTGTCAGGTCCGAAGCCATAGATCGGTGCGACCGTTGCATTGAATGCGTTAAGTGTGTTCGCACTATGAACCGCTCCTTTGGGATCACCGGACGAACCTGAAGTAAAAAGTACCGACGTAATGTCATCAGCGCCAGGCCGCCACGCACGGTCAGGGATCGCGGTGTCGGCTTCCTCAACAAGCGCTTCAAAATCTATCCAGCCTGGCGGTGAACTCTCTGGCGCCACCGCTACCTTGAGTTCGAGCACCTCATGGCCAAGAGCAATCGAATCAATCATCGCGACGTAGTCGTAGCCGTGATAACGAGCGGGCACGATGATACCCCTGGCGCCAGTAACTCGCAGCACACCTTCGAACTCGTGCTCACGACCCAGCACCGGCATGTGCACACCGATCGCACCCAGGTAGCTAAGTGCCAACATAATTGTTGGTGCCTGCTGCCAGTTAGGCAGGGCGAGGATGAAGCGATCACCAACGCCTATACCGCGCTGGTGTAAAGCCATCGCGAGCCGCCATACTCTCTCCTGTAAGGCACGGTAAGTTACCGGGCCGAATCGATCATCGACAATGGCCAACTTGTCGGGCGTGCGGCTCACCGCGGCTTCGAGAAAATCAATCAGCAGGCGATCGGCCCAGTACCCTTTGGCCTGATACTGTTGGGCCATGTCGGAGTTGTGCAATCTCATCAGCTACAGTCTCCCTATCCGCAAGTTTCGGTAAGAGCCACTGCGCTTTCAACCAGCGGCGGGGCCAATAGCACGCCGATATTGGCCCTACATAGCATAGCCGCCACTGACACTGATGATCTGGCCGGTGATGTAGGAAGACTGGTCGGATGCAAGCAACAGCACCAGCGGGACGATATCTGCCGGCACACCATGGCGGCGCAGGGGATAGCGCTTTACCACTTTTGCCAATGTCTCCTGGTTGCGAAAAATCTGGCTCTGCGGGCTATCGGAATGCCACAGACTCATGCTGCCGGCATCTTCTGATTTCTCTGGCAGCGTCAGCCCCGGGCAGACCACGTTAACGGTGACCTTGTAGCGGCCCAGTTCCCGTGCCAGGGCTTTGCTGAGCGCTATAACACCCCCTTTGCAGGCACCGTAAACCGCTTCCTGGTATTCGCCGACCCGCCCGGCATCAGACCCGATGTTGATAATCTTGCCCGATGCTTGCTCGACCATCGATGGTGCAAAGGCGCGGGAGGTGTTGATAGGGCCCCACAGATTAACCGCGACTTCCCGCTCCCAGTCCTCTACTGGCTTATCGAGAAACAAGCCGTTAACCGTCCAGCCGGCGCCATTAACCAGAATATCGACCCGCCCATGCTCGGCAAGCACACTCTGAGCTAAGTGCTCAACTTGCGCTCGCTCGCCAACATCGGTGGCAACAAACGATGCGTTGTGACCGGCCGCACACAGTTGTGCCGCTACCCGTTCGGCCTGAACCTCATCCATGTCGGCAATGATGACCTTTGCCCCCTCTGCACACAGCCCTTCCGCGATCGCCTTGCCGATGGTCGACGCACCACCAGTAACTACCGCTATCTTGTCTTGTAAGCCCAGATCCATGTTCACTTAACCTCGTAGTGGTTTATTCAACCTACCCGAGTGACCGTTCAGCTGTCACTCTTTTCTTTCGATTTTTTTGCACTTTTCTCAGCGAACCGCCGGATACGTTCTTCGATCTCGGGACCTGCAAGAGTACGGGCGCGTTGGAAGCAAATCTGCTCAAACATCAATGCATCACCAATCGGCATTGCCGCGCCCAACTGAACTGCCTCCTTGATCAGTCGCACCGCGGTTTGGCCGTTCTCACAAATCTTATCGGCGATGGCAAGAGCCGCGGTTAACAACTCACCATTAGGAACCACGCGTTGGACCAATCGCATCTGTAGCGCCTGTTGGGCATTTACCGGTTCACCCGTGAGCAGCATGAAATATGCATCTCCGGCAGCCAGCAGCCGCGGCAGCCACTGCGTGCCGCCACCGCCAGGCATTGCCCCCAGGCATACCTCGGTAAGCGCAAAGCGCGCATCCTCCGATGCGATGCGGATATCGCAACCAAGCGCGAGTTCACAACCTCCTCCGAAAGCATAGCCATGCACTGCGGCGATCGATGGCTTGTTGATGCCCAGTGAGTTCGGTGTTACCCACAAGTCCAGCCGGTCCTGCGCATCCCATTCGAGAAACTCGGCTGCACCTTTGACATCCACGCCCGCAGAAAAAGCCCGGCCCTGGCCGGTATAGACCAACACCCACAGGTCATCGTCATCAGCAAACTCTTGGAGTCGCTCCCGGTGAGCGCGCATCATCTCCAGGTCAAATGCGTTGAGTGCACCCGGGCGGTTCAAAGTTAACAAAGCGACGTGACCACGTCTTTCCCACGTTAGCGGTGCTTCTGACATAGTACGCTCCTGTACAGGGTTAGCCGGTATCGCCGTGTCTTACTCAGGCGTGAGCTTCGATAAACTGGTGCACCAGTTCGTTAACCGTCGCGCTTGCCTCCATGTGCACACAATGGCCGGCACCTTCAACCAGGTGCATGGTTGCACCAGGAATTGCATCGGTGATCATTTGCGATGCCTTGGGTGGACAATACGGATCGAGTTCCGGGGCGATAACTAAAGTGGGGCATGAAATCTGGCCAAGGCTTGCCGCCAGTGAGCCATCGGCCAATGCCCGCATCGCCTGGCACGCATTGAGATAGCCATTGGGGTCTGTCACCGAACTGCTACGAATACAACGATACTCAGCGAGCAGGTCTGCATCTTCACTGGCAATACAGCCGCGCGCATCATTGGCACTTAACCTAGCCAGCGCCTCAAGCCCACCCCGTGTGACCTCACTGATTCGCTTGTCAAAAAATTCAAGGCCAGCACGGCCAACGGTGCACGAACTCGCGATGAGGACAAGCCCGCGGGTCAGCGTAGGAAAGTCCAGTGCAAAACGCTGGGCGATGACACCACCCATGGAAAACCCGACCAGCCAGGCGGGGCCAGTAACCTCTGCGCTGATGATCTGCGCCAGATCATCAGCCAACTGCTCGACCGTACCATTGCCAGTGCCGAGCGGGCTTGTGCCAAACCCGCGCACATCGTAGGTCACCACGTTCATTGATGCGCTCAAGGTCTCAATCTGTCGCGACCACACTTCGCGGGTATCAGACAGCCCGTGAATAAAAACTGCTGTGTTGGCGCCGGTAGGAGAGGGCATAGCAGCCAGCCTAGGTCGCCGGGGCATTCAGCGGTGCGATGATACCTTGGTGAATAGCTTCCATTCGTTGCTGACGCCCGCCCGCCCGGAAAGCCAGGGTAACCCGGTCCAATCCAAGTGGTTCGAGGCTGCGAATCTGGGCCAAGCAATCGTCTGCAGTGCCAACAAAAGCGAGATACTCGACCAGTTCTGCCGATACCGAGGCCACGTGCCCGGCATGCTGCGACATGTGCTCAAGGCGATCATAAGCATCGCTGGCAGCTTTAAATTCGTGCTCGAAGGGGCGCAGAAAGTCGGGCAGCTCGCGCCACTTGTTAAAGCTTTCCGCCTGTGAAGCCACCCAGTGGCGTACCTCGTCAACCGCCTGTTCACGATCATCGGACAAACCGATAGCCGCCCACAGATCCAGTTTAATATCACTCATACTGCGCCCAGCCTCTTCTGCGCCGCGCCGTACCTGATCGATCTGCCAGG
>PBSU01000026.1 GCA_002726415.1 Acidiferrobacteraceae bacterium
TTCGGACCGATTTACCCTGGCACCCCTGCTTCACAAGGCGATAGCGGCCGGTGCCGTCAGTGGCGAGGGGTATGCTGGGCGCTGGATGGATATCGGTACTGTTGAAAGATTGCAGGTGGCCCGAAAACAGGCCGATACACTTTCGCGCGTGCACCGGTGAGACTGGCACCGCCTTAACGGTCTTCCTGACCCCAGTCGTCGCCCTCCTGTACTTCCAGGCCAAGATCGTCCAGGTCATCGAGTTCGTCGATATCGAGATCATCTGCGATCTCAATCTCATCGCTGATTTTCTCCTGCTTTTGCAACAGGTTGATCGTGACGCCAACAAAATCAGTACCCGTCACAATGCCCACCAGTTGTCCTTCATCCACCACGGGTAGGCATCCGTACCTGTATCCATGAAGCATAAGGGCGGCCTGACGCAAACTGGCACCCGGCGTGGTCGTCTGAACGTCAGTGACCATCACCTCATCCAGAGACACCTGCGCTATCTCCGGAGTCAGGATAACGCCCTGATTGTTGTCCAGTAGAGAGTGGGTCGCCACAATGACATCATGCTGGGACACCAGACCCAGCAGCTGCCCCTCACCATCGACGATTGGAATGTGATGGATATTTTCTTTTGCCATAAGGCGGTGGGCATCACCAAGCGAATCCTGTTCGCTCAAAGTACACGGCTTTGCGGTCATGATTTCGTCAACAGTGATCATGTTGCAATCCAAACGAGCCCAAAAGTGCAATCCATTATAGATAAAGCACACGGCGTTTTATTGAGCGTTATCAGTTAATCACGGCTTCCTCATCAACTGTCGGCTCACGCCTGAGCGTTTGTGATAGTACCGCCTGTAGCCGATCGGCCATCTCAGGTACTGTTAACGTAACACCCTGTTTTTCCAGACTGGTTACGGCAAGATCATCAAAGCCGCAGGGATTGATGTGATCAAAAGGCTGTAAATCGAGATCAACATTGAGGCTCAGTCCATGGTAGCAGCACCCGGAGCGCACCCGCAGCCCCAACGCGGCAATCTTCTCTCCCTGAATATAAACACCCGGCGCTCCGGGTCGGGTCGTGGCGTCGAGCTTCAGGTCTTGAAGCAGTATCATCAGGGACTGCTCGATGACATGAACGAGTCGACGCACCCCAAATCCCAGCCGACGAAGGTCCAGCATCAGATAAGCGACCAGTTGCCCCGGCCCATGGTAGGTAATCTGGCCACCCCGATCTGAGTGCACCACAGGAATCGTATTGCTCGTATCACGCGGTCGGTCCCGACAACTAACCCCCTGGGTGTAGACAGGGTAATGCTCCAGTAGCCAGATCTGATCCGGGGTGTTTCTAGACCGGGCATCAGTCCATGAGCGCATGTCTCGAACAGTGTCGGCGTAGTCGCAGATTCCCAGTCGATGAAACTTCAAGCAAGGCATGATCAAAAGAGTGGGGCTGTGACGCCAGAACTTTATAGCGTAATCAGTACGACATTCTCACTGTTAAGGTCGAGGTAGATCGCATCCAGCTGCGTACGACTGGTCGCCTCGATGGTACAGCTCACTGAAACATAACTCGCGCCACTGCTTTGGCGCGCCTGAATATCCAGGATAGGCGCGCCGTTGAGATGACGGCTTACGACAGTACTCACCAGTTCTTCAAAATCCGGGGCCGATCGACCCATCGCCTTGAGCTGAAAACGACAGGGAAAACTAAGCAACTCGACCGGTTCACTGCCATCCGGCACTGACCCTTGCGACATCAGTGAAACCACAGGCGGAGCGCATCGGCCATTTGGCCGAACCAGGTCCCGCTGGGTACGCCCTGTAAGGCGACCAGCGGTCGTGACAGCAATTCGGCCTTGCCCAGCTTGATGGTGAGTGTGCCCAGCGGCTGACCTTGTGCCAGCGGTGCCACCAGCGGATCACCAAGTGAGACGGTCGCCTGGAGGTTTTTACCCGAGCCTTTAGGCAGCACCAGGTCAATTGACCTCGCCAACCCCACCTCGACTGAGGCCGCAGCTCCCTTGAATACTCTGGCATCTATAATCTTATGGTTCGCCGGATAAAGGTCGTGGCGTTCGTAGGCCGCAAAACCAAAACGCAGCAATGAGTAGACGGCATCAGCACGCTCACGGTCACTGCCAGCGCCAATCACCGATCCAATCAACCGCATCCCGTCACGCTTCGCTGATCCTACCAGGCAGTAACCTGCCGAACGGGTATGACCTGTCTTAACCCCATCAATGGTGTCATCACGACCCAGTAAAGGGTTACGGTTTTTCTGAGTGATGTCGTTCCAGGTGAAGTCACGTATCGCGTAACGTGCGTAGTGTTCTGGCTGGGTGCGGATGATGGCCTGAGTCAGAAGACTGATATCACGGGCGGTACTAAAATGATCTGGATGTGGCATGCCAGCGGCGTTTACAAAATGGCTGTGCTGCATGCCCAGTTCTGCAGCAGTTTGATTCATCAGGTCAGCAAAGCCTTCCTCGCTCCCCGCCACGTGTTCTGCCAGCGCCACCGCCGAATCATTGCCCGACTGCACGATCAACCCCATCAACAAGTCATCGACTCGGACCTTGGCCCCGGCTTCAATAAACATACGTGACCCCTTGGCACGCCAGGCCCGTTCACTGACTACCACCATGTCCTCAAGGTGGGTCGTACCGCGTTGAATCTCCCGAAACACAATGAATGCGGTCATCAGCTTGGTTAGGCTGGCGGGCTCCACTGCTGTGTCCGGGGCGCTACCTGCCAGCATGAGGCCCGTTTCTGCATCCATCAACAGCCACGATGACACTTTCAATTTTGGCGGCGGAATCGTCGAGCGCATCTTGCCCGTAAGATCCGATTCAATCTCGGCACTGACCCCCAGCGGTATAACCACCAGTGCCAGGCAGAACATGCTCCAACGAAGCCTTCTTATCCATGTTTCCATCATCACTAACAACACTCCCTGACCACTTTAGGCTCCATGCCTGTCACGTTCATGACTAAACCACGCTGACTGCGCACCTTGGCCGCTCCACGTACCGGCCCGACCTGAACTCGATAATACAGGTTCTGACCGATCCGGACGGGAACAATGCGGATCCCCACAACCCCCGCCTGATCCAAGTCTGACTTGAGTCGGTCTGCATTACTGGCAAGACGAAAGCTCCCAACCTGAAGAAAGAACACGGCTTCGGGGTTATCCAGTGCAATAGCCTGTACTGGTGCCTGACCCCGTTTGACGCTGTCGACTACCTTAATCTGAACCTGGGCAGTCCCGGTTTCAACCACACCCAGTTTTTGTGCCGCCATGTACGACAAATCAAGAATCCGTCCACCGAGAAAGGGTCCGCGGTCATTGACCCGAATCACCACCTCCCGGTCATTGGCGAGGTTACGCACCTGAAGATAAGAAGGTAACGGTAACGTCTTGTGGGCACCGGTCATGGCAAACATATCGTAGACCTCACCACTGGACGTAGTCCTGCCATGGAACTTGCGCCCATACCAAGACGCCTCGCCGATCTCTACGTGGCCAACGGGCACCTCGCGCACCGGAACATAACGAACACCGTAGACCTCGTAGGGCGCATTACCCGTCCGGCTCAGCGGTTCCTGCCGCGGCTGGGCATTGGCAACACTTGCCGGATCGGGACCACCAGTCGGAGGGCCATCATCCTCAAAGTAGGCACCTGTGGATGAATCGCGGAAAACACTGCAACCGGTCAGCGTCGTTAACAGAATGAAGAGCGTGATGAAACGACGGATAGAGATCATTCAACTGCCGGTCGCTATAGCAATCTGCTCCGCCAGCTCGAAGACCGACATCGCGTAGTTCTGGCTGCGGTTATAACGGGTGATCACGAAAAAGTTGTGGTGTCCGAGCCGATAGTCCGCGCCCAGCTTTCCATCGAAACGCATTACCCCCACCTTGTCAGTGTCCTCGGCCGATACCGGCACGCCGAGTGCGTGCACCTTCGCTATGGAGGTCTCAGCCTTAAGTCCGCGGGTCACCATTGCGTCTAGCCCATCTGGCGGATCCATGACCCGCGTTGCAATGGGTTCACCGGGCTGCCAATGATGCCGTGCCAGGTAATGGGCGACACTGCCAATGGCGTCGGTAACGCTGCCAATCAGGTCTGTACGGCCGTCACCGTCAAAATCTACGGCGTAACTGCGGTAACTGCTGGGCATGAACTGTGGCACGCCCATAGCGCCGGCATAAGAACCCTTTACAGTTAACGGATCCAGGCCCTGCTCTGCTGCCAAGTGCATAAAATGTTCCAATTCAGAGGAGAAGAACTTACTGCGCCGGGGATACTCCATAGACAAGGTTGTCAGGCTATCAAGTACACGTAGGCTGCCCAGCACTTTGCCATATCGCGTCTCAATCCCAAGTACCGCAACGATGATTTCTGCTGGCACACCGTACTCACCTTGCGCCCGCGCCAGCGTTCTCGCATGGGTTTTAAGAAACTGCACACCGCCACTAATCGATGCGGAGTTGACAAACAGGGATTGGTAACGGTGCCAAGGCAACCGCTCGGCCGGGCGGTTCATCGCCTCAATGATCTTCGACTTAATCTTGGCGTCGCGGAACCAGCCTTTCATCTTTTCACTGTCGAGACCGGAGGATTTCGCCAAACGATCAGCCAGCGCTTCAAGCTGGGGATACTGTGTGAGAGAAACTGCAGAGGTTGGGGCGCTGACCATAATCAGCGCTGCAAGCACACACCCCTGCAATACCTGGATTATCCTGATAGAACGATGCTCTGTGATCAACGTACTCTCCTCATGTCATTAACCGCCGTCGCGCATGCAGGCCCATGATAATCCCGAAGCCCGCCATCAAGGTAAGCATCGAGGTCCCGCCATAACTGATCAATGGCAAGGGAACCCCGACGATGGGAAGGATACCCGACACCATTCCAAGATTAACAAACAGGTAAAAAAAGAAAGTCAGTGCCAGAGCGCCTATTAACAGGCGAGCAAAAGTCTCGCGGGTATGGTACGCCATTATCAGGCAGCGGCCGACCACAAAAAGGTACAGAATCAACAGCATTAACGCTCCGATCAGGCCAAACTCCTCTGCGAATACGGCAAAAATAAAATCAGTACTGCGCTCAGGGATAAATTCCAACTGCGACTGGCTACCAGCCAGCCAGCCTTTCCCCCAGATTCCGGCCGAACCAATCGCGATTTGGGACTGAATCGACTGGTACCCACTACCCATCGGGTCCGCCCAGGGATCAAACAGGGTCAGAATCCGCTGGCGCTGATACTCATGCAGCCGAAACCACAGATAGGGTGCCACTGCGGCGACGCCCGCGAGCATCATGAGCACGTGGTGCCAACGGATCCCCGCCAGGAGAAGGACAAAAAATCCCGATGCCACCAGCATGATGGCCGTGCCCAGATCAGGCTGCACCACCACTAGGCCGGCAGGAATCAGGGTCAAGACCAACGCTACCAGCACGATCAGGAAACTGGGCGGCAAACGGCCACGAGTCAACAGCCAGGCAAGCACCATCGGCACACCCAGCTTCATCAGTTCTGAAGGCTGAAACTGAACCAGGCCCAAGTCGAGCCAGCGCTGAGCACCCTTGCCGGCGGTGCCTACCGCGAGTACCGCCACAAGCGCAATAACCGCAACGGCGAACAGATGTGGCGAGAAACGTCGCAGATTCTCTGGAGAGACCTGGGCCAGCACCACCATCACTGCCAGCGAAATACCAACACGTAACCCCTGGCGGAACAAGACATCCCAGCTCTGGCCTGAAGCGCTGAAGATCACCACCAGTCCCAGCGCAGACAACACCAGCAGGCCAATCAGCAATGGTCCATCCAGGTGTAACCGCTTACCCGAAAACACGGCCGATTCCGGTGAGTGCTGCTCGGCGCAGGCGCTTGAGAAAAAAGTGGTCCATTACCTTGCGCGCAATCGGGGCGGCAACGGCAGCACCACTTCCGCCATTCTCGACTACCACGGCGATGGCAATCCTGGGATTATCAACCGGCGCAAAAGCAATAAACAAGGCGTGATCGCGCAGTGTTTCCGGCAAGGCCTTTGCATCGTATTCATCACCCTGGGCGATGGCGGCCACCTGTGCTGTACCCGTCTTGCCAGCCATACGATAGGCGCTGCGTCGACCGCTGGCCCGGGCAGTGCCCCGGGGCCCATGCATTACAGCCGTCATTGACCGGATCACCTGATCGATCCCTTTTTGGTTAACCAGGGGCGAGACAGCCGTCGTGACGGGCCCTGNCGANACAAGGGGAACCGCAACGCTAAAGGCATCCTGCTCAGAGCGCAACAACTTAGGCACTACTGGCTGGCCCCGGTTGGCCAGCATCGCNGCTGCCCGGGCCAACTGCAGAGGAGTGGTAAGCAAGTAACCCTGGCCAATCGCAGTGATCACGTCTTCGCCCGGGTACCAGGCCTCCTGACGGCTGGCCCGCTTCCAGTCGGGGGTTGGGACCAGGCCGGTCGGTTCACTGGGCAGATCAACTCCACTTTTTTGACCCAGGCCAAATCCAAAAAGAAACTGCGCCATCTGCTCTATCCCCAAGCGTGCGCCCATATGATAGAAATAGGTATCACATGACTGCTCGATTGCCCCGTGCAGATTGAGGCGCCCGTGGCCAGTCCGTTTCCAGCATCGGTAACGTCGGGTGTTGCCCGGCAATGAGAACCAGCCAGGGCAAAAGATGCTCTCCTGAGGCTTCACTCCCACGTCCAGAGCCGCCAGAGCGATGATGGGCTTGAGCGTAGAGCCCGGCGCGTAGCGGCCATACAGGGCGCGGTTCAATAACGGCTTGTCCTTGAGCTGGCGCAGTGCCTGATAGGTTCTATGGTCGATACCATCAACAAACAGGTTGGGATCAACAGCGGGACTGCTGACCATCGTCAGTATCTCACCGGAGGCCGGCTCCATAACCACCACGGCACCTCGACGATTACCCAACGCATTACGTGCCACACGCTGCAGATCAGCGTCCAACGTCAAATGCAGAATGTGCCCGGGTGTTGCACTCTGCCGGCTGATGGTTCTCAGGGTCCGGCCATGGGCATCGATCTCAACCTGTTCAAACCCGGGGCGCCCCAGAAGTGCGGCCTCGTACTGACGCTCAATGCCCAGTTTCCCGGTATGGGATACACCCTGGTAAGCAGCCACGTCCAGACGGGCTTCGTCCTGCTCACTGATCCGCCCCACGTAGCCCAACACATGCCCTGTTAGATCAGCCAGAGGATAATCTCGGTGCAACGCCGCATCCAGTGTCACCCCAGAGAAACGGTACTCATTGACAGCGAAACGTGCCGCCTGAACATCGTCCAATGTGGCCTTGAGCAGATGCTTCTCAAAACCAGGTCGACGCTTAAGGCGCTTGTGGAACAAGGCCACTTCGCCCTCCTCCAGTCCAACCAGTTCATCCACCTGCTGTAGCAGCATATCCATATCGGGGACTTTCTCTGGTATCACCTGCAACGTATAAACCGCAGTATTACGTGCCAGCACGGCTCCGTTGCGATCCAGGATCAGCCCACGTACCGGTGGTAGCGCCTGCAAACGAATGTGATTCTCCAAAGACAGCGTCTGGTAACGGGTGTATTCCACCACTTGCAACACGTATAACCGCGACAACAGCAATACACCCAGAACCAACACCATCACACCTGCCAACTTCAGTCGACCCCGAACCACATTTGCCTCTACCGGTTGATGGCCAAATGATTCCATCGTTGCCATAGGGGGATCCCTTAGTTACCCAGATGCGCCAGGTGGCGGGTACGGCGTAACATCCAGTAAACCGCAGGCCATAACAGTGCACCCACGACCACTGCGGTCCAGCGCTGCAACCCACTCAGGCCATCCCCCGCGATCAGATCAGTCAATGCCAACAGCACGAATTCGACTCCCAGCAATCCCAGAACGATGATACTCTGCTGCCACAATGGGTACACCCTTACCCGTAGCGCCAATACCCGTGCCAGGTATACCAGCACGGCCTTGCTAAGCGCATAAGTGCCCGGAATACCAAACGTGACAATATCCATCACCAACCCGGTGCACCATGCCAGGGGAACGCCCATCCGTGCCGGCAAGGCAAAGGTCCAGTAGATCAACACAAGAGACACCCAGTCCGGGAGAAACCCACTCAACGGGTCACTCACAGGCAGCACAAAAAGTACCAGTGCGATGAGAACCGTTACCGGAGGAATCCAGGCACGCCTTGGAGCGGCACTTACGTTAATCAACGGGATCTCCCGGCACTGCCGATGATAGGCCAGGTGGAAGCGGTCTAGCGTCGGGTAACCACAGCAGCAGCACTTCGCGCTCACGGCCCAGGTGTGAGGTGGGTTCTGCGGCAATATTCATGAAGGACTCGGCAAGATTCCGCTCAACAACGGTGATCCGAGCTACCGGATAGCCAGCTGGATAGCGGCCGGCCAACCCAGAAGTCATCAGGAGGTCGCCCGTACGGATATCCGCATTGCGATCCAGGTAGAGCACGCGCAAAGGGCGATTACGCCCTCCTCCGTAGATCACAGTTCGCAGGCCGCTACGGGCGACCTGGGCAGGCACTGCCTGATTCTCCCGTGTAAGCAGGCTGACCGTACTGCGGAACACCCCCGGACGGGTTACCTGACCCACTATACCCCCGGCATCCACTACTGGCTGACCTTCGAAAACCCCATCGGCACTACCTTTGTTCACCAGTACGGTTTGACTTCGGGGGTCAGGATTAACAGCCACCAGCGTTGCGAGGGTCACTTTTTCAGATTCCGGGGGCGTTGCAGACAGCATTTTTCGGAGCCGGCGATTCTCGCTCTCGAGAAATTCAAAGCGATGCAGACGGGTCTGCAGAATCAGATTGTGCTCTCGCAGCGCGGCGTAGTCACGGCGCAACTGACCCGTTGGCCTGAGCTTACCCTGCATGCCCTCCAATGCCATGCTGGGCAGCGATGCCAGAAAATGCACCGGTATCCCGATTACGGCTGCGGACTGAGCTGCCCGACGTACGGTCGGATTGTAATAATAGGCGCTGATCAGAACGACGGATAACAGTACGTACGGGATGAGACCCCGCATGACCTGATTAGGGGCGCGACTCACCGAAGTCATTCTGAAGGAAACGCCGAACGGTCATCGCCGCAACAGCAGTGTAACCAGCACAAAAGCGCGGACACGTGTCGATGGCCTACTCGTGGGTAAAGACGTCACCCAGTGCGCTCATTTCCTCCAGCGCTCTGCCACAACCCCGCGCGACACAGGTCAGCGGATCATCAGCGACTACCACGGGAAGCCCCGTTTCCTGCATTAATCGCCGGTCCATATCACGAATCAGCGCGCCGCCACCTGCAATCACCATGCCGCGATCACCGATGTCGGCCGCAAGTTCAGGTGGCGTGTTCTCAAGTGTCTCACGGATTACCTGGATGATCTGGCGCAACGAGTCACGGATCGCGTCATAAACTTCGTCACTGCCGATAGTCAGGCTATGCGACATGCCCTCAGCGATATCGCGGCCCTTGACTTCCATTTCCCGGTGATCGGATTCTTCCCAAGCGGTCCCAATCGCCTTCTTGACCCGCTCCGCTGTCGCCTCTCCGATCAGCAACCCATGGCGTCGGCGCACGTAGTTGATAATGGCTTCATCGAAGGTATCTCCAGCGACACGGATTGAGGTCGCGTATACGATTCCCCCCAGAGACAGCACTGCAACTTCTGTGGTGCCCCCACCGATGTCGACCACCAATGAGCCGGTCGGCTCGGCCACCGGCAATGAGGCACCNATCGCCATCGCCATGGGTTCCTCGATGAGAAATACCTCCCGCGCCCCCGCCGTAATCGCNGACTCGCGGATCGCCCGGCGCTCGACCTGGTTGGAGCCNCCTGGTACGCAGATCACGATTCTGGGAGAAGAGAAGAANTGGTTNTGCTGTACTTTGCGGATAAAGTACTTGAGCATGACTTCAGCAACGGTGAAGTCTGCGATGACACCTTCCTTGAGTGGNCGGATCGCCTGGATATTTCCCGGTGTGCGGCCCAGCATCATCTTGGCCTCTTGCCCTACCGCCAGCACCGTTTTCTCCGGAGCAAGCGAACCCGTCCGGATTGCAACAACGGAGGGCTCATTCAGGATCACGCCCCGGTCAGGCACATAAACCAGCGTATTGGCGGTTCCCAGGTCTACCGCCAGATCATTGGAGAACAGGCCCATTAAACGCTTGAGTATCATGAGTCGCCTTGGGAGTAAAAAAGAGAATGGACGCCGCGCGTAATTTAGCACAGGCCACCGGGATAAGCCCAAATCACTGGGATATAATTACGCGCCTATTACTCTCTGGTGGGTTGAATCCGCGGTGTCCATATCTGAAAAAGACGTTGTCCGTGTTGCTCATCTTGCCCGAATCCGGGTGGCGCCAGATGAACTAGGCCGCTATCAGGCAGGCCTTTCGGACATCCTGGCGCTGGTAGCACAGATGCAAGATTGCGACACCGATGGGGTTGAACCCATGGCGCACCCTCAGGATATTGCACTGCGACTGCGGGAGGATACGGTAACTGAGGCCGACCAGCGGTCCTCACTTCAGCAAGGCGCGCCACAGGTTGAGAACGGCCTGTACCTGGTTCCTCGGGTGATCGAGTGACACCAGCCCCGCCCTATGTTGGCTTTTTCTGACTGAGCCCTTCTTGTTATGCCCCATCGGCACAACCTGACTACCCTGCGTGACATGCTGCGTCGCCGTGAGATCAGCAGCACTGAGTTGACACACCATTTCCTCGAGCGTATCGATCGCCACAGTGACCTGAATGCATTTATCACTGTGGATGAAGAAGGCGCACTGGCTGCTGCCCAACAGGCTGACAAGCACCTGGCCCGGGACGAGCATGCGCCGCTCACGGGAGTCCCGTTAGCGCACAAGGATATTTTCTGTACCCAGGGGCTGCTGACAAGTTGCGGCTCCAAGATGTTGCGTAATTTTATCTCGCCATACGATGCTACGGTGGTCGAACGCCTAGCCAAAGCCGGATCGGTGCTGGTGGGAAAAACCAACATGGACGAGTTTGCCATGGGATCCTCCAACGAGACTTCCCACTTCGGCCCGGTACACAATCCCTGGGATCTCCAGCGCGTTCCGGGCGGAAGTTCTGGTGGATCAGCGGCTGCGGTTGCCAGCCGTCTGGTACCCGGCGCCACCGGCACAGATACCGGTGGTTCGATCCGCCAGCCTGCAGCCTTTTGTGGCCTGACGGGACTCAAGCCCAGCTATGGCCGGGTGTCGCGCTATGGCATGATTGCCTTCGCTTCGTCTCTCGACCAGGGCGGGCCGCTGGCCCTCTCGGCTGAGGACGCAGCGCTGTTACTGCAATGCATGGCGGGTTTCGATTCACGCGACTCAACCTCCATTGCCCGCGACACGGCCGATATCGATGAGGGTCTTAAAATTAACCTTCACGGGCTGCGACTGGGATTACCGGCTGAATTCTTTGATGAGTCTATCGATAACGCCGTGCTGACGCGGGTACGCGAGGCGCTGGGTATTTTCGAGCGACTGGGCGCCACCCTGGTGGATGTGGCGTTACCCAACAGTGCTGCAGGAATCCCCTGCTACTACGTGATCGCCCCCGCAGAAGCGTCATCCAACCTGTCACGCTTTGATGGGGTACGTTTCGGGCATCGCTCGGATCAGGCCAGTGACCTGTTAACGCTTTACGAGAACTCCCGGGCTGAAGGTTTCGGCGAGGAGGTCAAGCGACGCATCCTGATTGGAACCTACGCTCTGTCGGCGGGTTACTACGACGCCTACTACCTCAAGGCACAGAAGATCCGCCGGGTCATCGCCCAGGATTTCTCAAAAGCCTTCGAACAGTGCGACATTATTGTCGGACCCACCGCGCCGACCACAGCCTTCTCGCTCGGCGAAAAAACCCAGGATCCTGTCGCGATGTACCTGAACGATATTTTCACCAACACGGTCAACCTGGCCGGACTGCCTGGGCTTTCAATACCTGCAGGCCTCGATGAAGCCGGGCTGCCGGTCGGGCTGCAGCTGATCGGCCAGTTCATGGATGAAGGTCGACTGCTTGGCGCCGCGCACCGTTTTCAGCAGGCCACCGATTGGCACCAGCTTGTGCCCAAGGGGTTCTGATGGTGGCCTGGGAAACTGTGATCGGTCTGGAAGTTCATGCCCAGTTAATGACCAGAAGCAAAATTTTTTCCGGAGCCTCCACTGCCTATGGCGCTGAAGCGAATACCCAGGCCTGTGCCGTCGATATTGGCCTGCCCGGGGTACTGCCGGTGATGAACCGCCAGGCGGCGCTAATGGCTGCGCGCTTTGGTCTGGCAGTTGGGGGCAGCGTTAACCCGGTATCGGTATTTGCGCGCAAGAACTACTTCTATCCCGATCTGCCTAAGGGCTATCAGATCAGTCAGTACGAAATTCCTGTCGTCAGCGGGGGTTCGCTTGAAATCCACACCGCCGCCGGCGACAAAACCATCCGTCTCACACGGGCACACCTTGAGGAAGACGCCGGCAAATCGCTACATGAAGACTTTCACGGCATGACGGGTATCGATCTGAACCGCGCCGGCACACCGCTGCTCGAGATTGTTTCTGAACCCGATCTGCGCTCACCCGCCGAAGCGGTGACCTACCTGCGCAAACTGCATTCACTGGTGCGGACGCTGGAAATCTGCGACGGCAACATGCAAGAAGGCTCGTTTCGCTGCGATGCCAACATTTCGATCCGCCCCCAAGGGGAGACAACACTGGGTACCCGGACTGAATTGAAAAACATCAACTCTTTCCGTTTTGTAGAACGTGCCCTGCATCACGAAATCGCCCGCCAAATCACAGTACTTGAGGATGGTGGTGAAGTGGTGCAGGAAACGCGCCTTTATGACCCAGACCGTGACCTGACCCGATCCATGCGCAGCAAGGAAGAGGCCCATGATTACCGCTATTTCCCCGATCCGGATCTACCACCCCTGGTGATCGACGCCCATGACCTGGAAGTACTGCGCAACGAATTGCCTGAACTGCCTGATGCTCGTCTGGCCCGCTTTATCGCAGACTATCGACTGAGCATGGATGATGCGCTTCAGCTGAACTCACAAAAAGAGATCGCCGATTACTATGAGGAAACGGTCTCATGTGCAAACGACGAAACCCGACTCACTGCAAACTGGGTCACCGGTGAACTCATGTCCTGGCTCAACCGAAGCGATATCGCCATCACAGACAGCCCGGTTACCCCGGCGATGCTGGGCCAACTGGTATGTCGTATTCAGGACCAGACTATCTCGGGCAAAATCGCCAAAGAAGTGTTCGAGGCCATGTGGGCCAGTGAAGGTGACGTTGATTCTATTATCACCGCTCGGGGGCTTACCCAGATCACCGATACCGGTGCTATCGAGCAAACTGTCAGTGAAGTTATTGCCCGCTTTCCCGATCAGGTCGCGCAGGTCCGCGCTGGCGAGGACAAAGTCATCGGTTTTCTGGTAGGTCAGGTGATGAAGGCGACGTCGGGTAAAGCTAACCCGCAGGCCGTCAATGAAATTCTGAAAAGACAGTTACTGGGCTAAAAACTGGCCAAAGACCGTTTTTATGCAAAGCACCACAACGAATTGATCAACTCCGGATGACGGACCACCGGAGTACGAACCAGCAAATATGGGTTAAAGTAGATGGAGCCCACTTGGCGAGTATCCCGTAGATTATGACTGTAAGAGTGCTCATCAGATTACTTACGCTGGTATTGACTGGCACGCTCGTGCATGCCTGCAGTGGTGGCAGCAGTGGAGGAGTTTATAACCAGGCATTCAACGTATCAGGCCAGTGGACCGGCACCCTGAGTGACAGCGCCGCTGTCGCCAGAACGGCAAGCATGACACTTTCTGACGGGGACGGTACTGTCACCGGCACACTCAGCGTAGTCGGGCATACCTGCATTTCAGGTGGCAGCCTCACCGGCACGGCAGTACAAGCCCCGGCCAATACCACCGATGATAATCCCTTGACCAGCGACCAGGAAAACAGCAACCAAGGCACAGTCAACCTGACCGTCACCTCAACCCAGGCCAGCGGAGGAGTTAGCGCAGTAACCATCGCATTAGGCGGAGAGGACTACAGTACACCTCCCGCAGTCAGTTTCAGCACACCCCCCAGTGGCGGCAGTCGAGCCACTGGTGTGGCAATATTGGGAACCGTAACGGCAGATACTGATGGACAGGTCGCCGGTATCATCATCACTGACCCGGGCTCTGGGTACGTGATTGCCCCCACAGTAACTATCACCGCAGCCAGCGAGGATGACGATGCACAGGGTGCCCAAGCCACCGCTACCATCGATACCGCAACGGTAACCGACAGTGTGACTTTTACCCTAACTGGCTCCTCTTCCAGCTTAACTGGTCAATATAGCGGGGTGTGGAAAAGCACGACGACCAGTTGCGCATCCCAGACCCAAGGCACTATCACCCTGTCGCGACTCTAAGACCCACCAATCAATGGGCTCAGCCCGTCACGTCATCACGCACATAAACCGGCATTGCCTCCTGCCAGGCGCCAACAGCACCCTGCGCCAGTAGACGCCGCGCAATGGTGGCCACATCCCGAGCCATCGGGAAACAACCTGCCTGCCACGGTATGGGGTTTTTCTGGGTAAGAACTCCGGCATACCGATCCCAACCGCTGCCCACACCCACGCAGTCTTCGGGGCAGTCTTTCACCTGTACGGGATCACTGACTCGCGGTGACTCAAACCAGCGCCATCCCCCCATCGCGTTGTCGTCACGCTCAAGACAACCCCAGTACACCTGGTCCATACGGGCATCAATGGTGACCAGAACCCGGCTATGCTCCGGGTGTGCTGCGTGTTCGCCTTCAGCAAGCGCCATGAGTGAAGACACCGACAGTAATGGTTTGTCTAATCCCAACGCCAACCCCTGTGCAACGCCGGCGCCAATTCGAATCCCTGTAAACGAACCGGGGCCCGCATCGTAGGCCACCGCATCCAGCGAACCGCGCGTGAGCTGTGCTTGCACAAGCACGGCCTCTATCATGCCCAGCAACAGGCGAGAGTGCCCCTGGGGGTCTAACGCATCCTGCTGAACCAGCTTGCCCCCGGAAAAGCAGGCTGCCGAACAGGCCTCAGTCGCTGTATCGACAGCGAGCACCCGAACTGAAGATGCGGCCTGAGCCGATTCGCTCACAACCGTGCGATGCAGCGGGCCAACGCGTCTTGCCAGGCGGGCATGCGCACGCCAAAAACCTCTACGAGGCGATCACATGAAAGCACAGAATAGGCTGGCCTNGGGGCTGGCGTCGGGTAAGCTTCAGTCGGTATGGGTGTCAATTCCACAGGGTCACATCCGGCGGATTTGAAAATCTGCTCGGCAAACCCGTGCCAACTGGTCACCCCCGTGTTGGTCGCGTGAAAAATTCCGTATACATCGTCGCGATCTTGCGCCAGCGCCTCAACCACGGCAACACTGGCCTGAGCCAAGTCCCAGGCATAGGTAGGTGAGCCGACCTGATCATCCACCACGCGAACGGGCTTGCGCTCTGCCGCCAGTCGCAGCATGGTTTTCAGGAAATTGTGGCCTACATGAGAATACAACCACGCGGTACGCAAGATAATGTGGCGATCATTTGCCTTAACTACGGCCCGTTCACCCGCAAGTTTGCTCGCCCCATAAACACTGCACGGTGCTACGGGTGCTGTTTCGCAGTATGGCGTCGAGGCGTTGCCATCAAAAACGTAATCGGTCGAATAGTGCAGTAAGGGAATCCCGGCCACGGCACAGGCGCTCGCCATGGCCTCTGGTGCACACGCATTGATCGCCTGCGCCAGCTCTGGCTCCGACTCCGCCTTATCGACTGCCGTGTAGGCGGCAGCATTAATGACCAGGTCTGGAGCATATGCAGCGACATGGGTAGGCACCGTGTCGGCATCGACAAGATTGATCTCAGGTTGATCAAGAAATATCGTCTCGTGCGAGGGCGACAGAAGTTCGGCCAACGCTGAGCCCAACTGACCGACTCGACCAAAGACCAGAATGCGCATCGATCAACGGCTGACGGCAAGGTCAGGCAATGCGGCCAACCGAGGCGCGGCGCTATCTTTGGGCGACAGGATGGGATTGGAAATCGGCCAGTCTATGTCGATGTCGGGGTCATTCCACAACACCGCAGCATCATCGGAAGGCTGGTACAGCGTGGTGCACTTGTAAGCCATCTCTGATACCTCACTGAGCACGCAAAAGCCGTGTGCAAAACCGGCGGGTACATACAGCTGCTTGTGATTCTGCGCAGAGAGTGTCAGGCCAAACCACTGGCCAAAGTGCGGCGAACTACGGCGAATATCCACGGCCACATCGAAAATCTCGCCAACTAGAGCCCGCACCAGTTTGCCCTGCCAGAGGGGGTATTGGTAATGCAGTCCACGTAGCACCCCGCGGGTGGAGCGCGAGTGATTGTCCTGAACGAAATCGACAGGTAACCCCGCATCTGTAAAGTCCCGGGCGTTGAAGCTTTCCATGAAGAAACCCCGATCATCATCAAAGACCCGGGGCTCCACGACGACGACGCCGGGTAAAGAGGTTTCAGTGACCGTGATCAAAAAGCGTTTCCGTAAAAGCAGCGCGGCGAAGTGCCTTATAGCATAACTGAATTACAACCCAGCCTGTAATGTCACAATGGTCCAGAGGGTGCTTCGGTTACGACCGGGTGCGAATGACCAACGCAACTCAGGTCACAATGTCATTAAAAAAGCGCTTTAACCTGTCAGACCAGGAGCTTTCTCGTGGCGTGTGGCGCTCGCCCCCCTCCTTGAGCATCCGGTCAAATTCGCGCAACATCTCTTTTTGCTTGCGGTTCAGGTTGATCGGAGTTTCCAGCTTGATCTTGCAGTACAAATCACCGATCGCGCTTGAACGTACATTGCGCACACCCTTGCCCCGAAGCCGGAACACGCGTTCAGACTGGCTTTCAGGCGGAATTTTTAGTTGAGCTCGACCATTCAAAGTCGGAATCTCAAGTTCCCCACCCAGCGTTGCCATCGCGACGCTGACAGGCATCTCGCAATAAAGATTATCTCCGTCACGCGAGAAGATCGAATGCTGGCGAATCCGGATCTGCACGTACAAATCACCTGAGGCACCCGAGGCACTACCTTGGCCTTCGCCCGCCAGGCGGATCTGATCGCCCTCATCGACTCCAGCCGGCACCTTGACCTGCAGGGTCTTACTCTTTTGTACAGTCCCGTTGCCATGGCAATCGCCACACGGCGATCCAATCACGGTGCCACGACCACGGCAGTCCGGACAGGTCTGCTGGATCGAGAAAAAGCCCTGCTGCATGCGCACCTGCCCCTGTCCGCCGCAGGTCGTGCAGGCGTTGGGCGTGGTGCCCGGCCGTGCACCGGAACCGCTGCAGGTATCACAACGTACCTGCGAGGGTACCTTGATCCGTGATTCGGAGCCATGGACCGCCTCTTCCAGGGACAACTCAAGCGTGTACTGCAGGTCCGCACCCCGGCCGCTGCCACCGCGGCGGCCACCGCTGCCACCACCACCACCGAAAATATCGCCGAAAATATCGCCGAAAATATCGCCGAAACCAGCAGCACCGGGACCCCCGGCTCCACCCATACCGGCAGAGCGATCAACCCCGGCATGACCGAACTGATCGTAGGCAGAGCGTTTCTGTGGATCCGAGAGAATCTCGTAGGCCTCCTTGGCCTCCTTGAAATGTTGCTCTGCTGTCGAGGCGTCGTCGGTATTGCGATCCGGGTGGTACTTCATGGCCAGACGGCGGTAAGCTTTTTTCAGCTCCGCCTCTGCTGCGGTACGTTCGACCCCGAGTACCTCGTAGTAATCCCGTTTCGCCATGATTTACCCTGTTCTCCTGGCTTCTTTTTCAAAAACGAAAGCCGGCCCAACGACACCGGCTTCGCAGCAAAGTCCATTCGGCCAGGCGCCCACCCCAGCTTACCCGACCAAGCGTTGACCTAATCGTCTTTCTTTTCTTTAACCTCTTCGAACTCAGCATCAACCACATCGTCGCCTGCCGGAGCACCGTCGCCATCAGCTGCCGGATCGACAGACCCCTGAGCCGCATCGCCTTGCTCCTGGTACATGCGCTCCGCCAATTTATGACTGGCCTCCATCATTGCAGTGGTCTTGCCCTGAATATCCTCGACGTCTTCGCCCTTGAGTGATTCTTCGAGCCCCTGAATGGCCTCCTCAATGCGCGTTTTCTCATCCGCTTCGACCTTATCACCCGCTTCGGAGAGCGTCTTACGCACGGTATGAATCATGGCTTCTCCCTGATTACGGGCGTCGACCAGTTCACGTGTCTTACGATCCTCTTCAGCATGCTCTTCGGCATCCTGGACCATTCGTTCGATCTCATCATCGGATAGACCCGAACCGGCGGTGATCTTAATCTTGTTCTCCTTGCCGGTGGCCTTATCCTTGGCCGAAACGTGCAGGATTCCGTTCGAGTCGATATCGAACGTGACCTCGATTTGCGGCATGCCCCGTGGCGCCGGTGGGATGTCCGACAGGTCAAACCTGCCCAGCGACTTGTTGTGCTGTGCCATCTCACGCTCACCTTGTAGTACGTGCACCGTGACCGCGGTCTGGTTGTCATCGGCCGTCGAGAACACCTGATTCGCTTTTGTCGGAATCGTGGTGTTCTTGTCAATCAACTTGGTCATGACACCCCCGAGCGTCTCGATACCGAGCGACAATGGCGTCACATCCAACAACAGCACGTCCTTGACGTCTCCACCGAGTACGCCACCCTGAATTGCAGCCCCGACTGCCACCGCTTCATCAGGGTTCACATCACGGCGAGGCTCATTACCGAAAAAATTCTTAACCGCTTCTTGAACCTTGGGCATGCGGGTCTGTCCGCCAACCAACAGCACGTCATCGACCTCAGAAGCTGACAGCCCGGCATCCTTGAGCGCAATCTTGCACGGCTCGATCGTCCGGCTGATTAACTCGTCAACCAGGGATTCCAGTTTGGCGCGCGACAGCTTCATATTCAGGTGCTTGGGTCCACTCTGGTCTGCGGTGATGTACGGCAGATTCACCTCGGTCTGCGAACTTGAGGAAAGCTCAATCTTGGCCTTCTCTGCCCCCTCTTTCAGGCGCTGCATCGCCAGCGGATCACCGCGCAGATCCATGCCTTGATCTTTTCTAAATTCGTCGGCCAGGTAATCGATCAGGCGCCGGTCAAAGTCCTCGCCACCCAGAAAGGTATCGCCATTGGTCGAGAGCACTTCAAACTGGTGTTCTCCGTCGACATCTGCAATTTCAATGATCGAGATATCGAAGGTACCCCCGCCCAGATCATAGACAGCAATCTTGCGATCACCCTGCTGCTTTTCAAGCCCATAGGCCAATGCCGCGGCGGTAGGCTCGTTGATGATACGCTTGACCTCCAGTCCGGCGATCCGCCCTGCGTCCTTGGTAGCCTGGCGCTGGGAATCGTTGAAATATGCTGGCACCGTGATCACCGCTTCTGTCACTTCAGTGCCAAGGTAATCCTCAGCGGTCTGCTTCATCTTCTGCAGCACTCGGGCAGAAATCTCCGGCGGCGCCATCTCTTTGCCACCAGCCTCAATCCAGGCATCGCCATTCTTCGCCTTGACGATTTTATAGGGCATCAATTCCAGGTCGCGCTGGACTACTTTTTCATCGAACTTGCGACCTACCAGGCGCTTGGAGGCAAACACCGTATTGTGCGGATTAGTGACCGCCTGGCGCTTGGCTGACTGCCCAACCAGCGCCTCGCCATCTTCGGTGAAGGCCACAACCGACGGGGTCGTGCGATCCCCCTCGCTGTTTTCCAGGACCTTGGGCTTACCGCCATCCATGACAGCAACACACGAGTTGGTGGTGCCAAGATCAATTCCAATAATGCTTGCCATATACGTTTCCTCGAGAACGGGATTCAGAATAACCGGATAAAACGGTGACTGTTATTAATGTGGGGTTAAAACAGCGTGGTTTCAACTATCGGCGGGCGCCTTGGCGACGATCACCATGGCCGGGCGCAACAGGCGATCATGCAGGCGATAGCCCTTCTGAATCACCTGGCAGATATGGTTCGGGGCTACATCCGTCGACTCGATCAGGCTCATGGCCTGGTGAGATTCAGGATCAAGCTTATCGCCTACCCCGGGGCTGACTTCAAACACCGAAAACCGCTCAAATGCCGCATCCAGTTGCTTGAGGGTCAGCTCCAACCCTTCGACCACTCGCCCGATCACATCGTCATTGCCCGCCAAATCTACCCCCCGGGCAAGGTCAAGAGAGTCGCGCACGTTCAAAAGTTCGCCGGCGAAACTCTCGAGCGCGAAACGCCGGGCATTGCTGACCTCGCTCTGGGCCCGTTTGCGAGCGTTGTCGGCATCAGCCCGTGCCCGCAGAAATTCATCGCGGAGTTCCGCTATCTGCGAACGTAATGCATCGAGGTCTTCGGGCGCTTCTTCGTTTGCAGCCTCGCCATCCCCCTCAGCCTCCTCAGCCGAGATGGGTAGTTCGGGTTTGGATGGGGTGCTCGCGCGCGGCGCTGGTGAGGGCGTCTCGTCGCTGTCGCTGGGGGTATCGGGATGATCAGTCGGGGTGGGTGACTTGGCGCTGGTCATGGGCGAACGGTCTCTCTTCAGTGAGCAAGGTGGAGCCGGATGGGGCACGTTGACCCAGAGGACATGGGGTATCCGGGCAGGCTTTTCAACCCTATCCGGGAGATAAACGCAAAAGCCGGCGACTCAGTGCAACGCGCGCAGGGCGTTACCTAGCACCCGGGCAGTAATATCCACTACCGGGATCACTTCCTCGTAGGCCATCCGGGTCGGCCCAATCACGCCCAACACGCCGATACATCGACCCTCAGACTCATAGGGCGCAGTAACGATGCTGCAATCGGTCAGGGCGCTGAAGCCTGACTCTTCTCCGATAAAAATACTGATGCCGCTGGCCCGCATGCTTTTGTCCAGCAGGTCCAGAAGATCTTGCTTGGTTTTAAAGGCATCGAAAATCTCCCGCAACTTGCCCAACTGGTCGAAATCGGGAATGCCCAGTAACTTGGTTTCACCACTGACCACCACACCTTCCTGGGTGGGTTCGTCATCCAGTAACTGGCTGGCCATCTCAACCGCGGTGCGCATCATCCGGCTCATGGCATCGCTGTCGCGCTGCATATCGAGTAGCAGGCGGTGGCGGACCTCATGCAGTGTGCGACCGGCATGCTGCACATTGAAGAAGTTGGCCGCCTCGACCAGTTCCGACGGCGACAAATGCTTATCCAGAAACAGGACCCGGTTCTGCACCCGACCATCGTCCGTGACCAGAATCGCCAGTACCCGATCTTCAGCAAGTTCGAGGAATTCAACCTGGCGTAGCTTGGCCTGCTCGGTGTCCGGCAGCATGATCACTCCAGCATACTGTGTGATTTCCGAGAGCAGTTCCGAGGCGGTACCCAGCAATTCATCCGGATCCTTTGCGCTGGACAACACATCACTGATCTCACGTGCGCTGGAGTTGCCCGGCATCTGCATCTTTAATAGGCTGTCCACAAAGACCCGATAGCCCAACTGGGTCGGCACGCGCCCGGCAGAGGTGTGCGGCGCACGGATCAGACCCAGATCCTCTAAGTCTGACATGACGTTGCGAATCGTGGCTGCGCTGAGGTCAAGGCCCGGCTCGCGTGAGAGGGTTCTCGACCCCACGGGCTCGCCGTCGCTGACATAGCGCCGGATCAGCAGCTTGAGCAGATTCTGTGCACGCTCGTTCAGCTCGAGGCTTTGCAGTTTTTCTATCGAATCAATCACGCTCGTACGGTCATCAAATACTTGTAAAATAGGGCAGCGTTGCATGAGATCATACCATCGTGTGTAACGGGCGCAATCACTGTTCCCGCAATAGTTAATGCATACACAAAAACAGGACAACAACGGGAAAACCATGGATTTCAGATCGATCGGATTGTTCGGACGCTACCAGGATGTTGCCGTCAAGGCGATTCTGGCAGACATCCAGACCCATCTGGAACACCGTGGCCGGTCTGTCTTTCTGGGGGACACCACCCACCAGGATATTGAGGGCCTGCGCATTGAGCATTCGGGTAAGCCCCTGTCCGAGACCATTGAGTTGGGTATCGTCGTCGGAGGTGACGGCACCATGTTGCATGTGGCACGCTCACTTGCCCGGTTTGAGTTACCCGTTATCGGCATCAACATGGGCCGGCTGGGCTTCCTGACCGATATCCCTGCTGAACGCCTGCATGACGACCTGGATGAACTGCTGGGCGGCGAGTTTGAAATAGAACAGCGCATGATGCTGCAGGCCCGGCTGTTGCGCTCGGGTGAAATCCTCGATGAACGCATTGCACTTAACGACGTGGTGTTATCCAAGGGCGCGACCGGGAAAATGATCGAGTTCGACACACGGGTCAATGGTGAGGCAGTGGGTCGCTCCCGCGGTGACGGCATTATTATCGCTACCCCAACGGGCTCGACCGCCTATGCGCTGTCGGCCGGTGGCCCCATTCTGCACCCACTGTTGCCGGCCATGGTGCTGGCACCGGTCTGCCCGCACACTCTGGGCCAGCGACCGGTGGTACTGGATGCGGCCTCCACAATCGAGATCGAACTGATCGACCTTGCTGGCGAACACGGTAATATCTTTATTGATGGGCTGGATCTGCAGCCGGTGATCGGCAGTGAAATCCTGCAGGTCACACAGGCTGAACTGGTTGCGCGGCTGGTGCGCATCAACAGCCATAATCATTACGAAGCACTACATTCGAAACTGGGTTGGGGCTGAAGCGGCGAACAACCATGATCAACTGGCTGGACGTTCGCAACTTCGTCGTGGTCAAACAAGTGCAGATGACGTTTGAATCCGGCCTTACGGTGATCACCGGAGAAACCGGTGCCGGCAAGTCGGTGCTGGTCGATGCCCTGGCGATTCTGCTGGGCGATCGCGCCTCTGGAGAACTCGTACGCAACGGTGCAACGCACTGCGAGATTCAGGCAGATTTTGACATCAACAACCTGCCTGACGCCAAGGTGTGGCTCTCCCAGTTGGAACTGGCCAACGACGAGGGTGAGTGCACCCTACGGCGGCTGGTCTACCCAGACAAAGCCTCACGCGGCTTTATCAACGGCCGACCAGTGCCTATTCAGTCTCTGCGCGAGATCGGTACCTTTCTTGCCGATATTCATGGCCAGCATGAACATCACCGGTTGCTCAAAAAAGATGTGCAACGCGCCCTTGTGGATAGTACGGCCGGGATCAGTGAGGAAGTAAAGATGCTCGGCCACCAGGCGGGCGAACTGCAGCGCCTGGCTCTCGCACTGGCCGAGGCGCAATCGGGCGCCGAAGCATTCCAGCAGCGCGAGGCTTTCCTGCGCTATCAGGTCGAGGAACTCACCCGGCTTGCGCCTGACCCGGACGAACTGACCGTTATCGGCGAAAAACAGGTGCGCCTCTCGCATACCCGTGAACTCGCCGAGGGAACCTGGAAACTGCTGCAGGATCTTGAGGAGGCCGAAGGGTCATCCGCATCAACTATTCTCGCCCGATCAGCAACCCGTCTGGGCGAGTTGTCGGCCTTCGATACGCGCCTGTCGGTACTGGCGAAACAGATCGACAGCCTGGGGCTGCAACTGGCCGAAGCGGTTAAGGATCTTGAGCACTTTCGTGAGGACTATGATCTGGATCCAGCCGAACTGGAACAGATCGAACAGCGCCTGAGCGCTCTGCATGATGCGGGGCGCAAATACCAGGTCGCGCCCGAAGCGCTGCAACCCCTGTTGCAGCGCCTTCAACAGGATCTGACCGATCTTGACTCGGGAAGACACAGTCCACAATTACTGCAAAGCCAACTGCTCGAACTGCAAGAGCACTATGACCAACGGGCCAGCAGCATCAGCAAAGCACGACGTAAGGCCGCCCGTGACCTGGCCTATGCCGTCAATACGCAACTCCCTGCATTGGGCCTGGAGCATGCCGTTTTCGGCGTCAGCCTGCATGATGAGGCGAGCAGCAAGCGCGGTGCCCACGGCAACGAAAGCGTACATTTTGAGCTGCGCCCCGCACCGGACCTTGCTGTCGCCCCTCTGGAACATGCCGCCTCGGGCGGAGAACTGTCGCGCCTCAGCCTTGCCATCCAACTGGCGGTAAGTGAAGATTCCGGTACCCCCAGCTGTATATATGATGAGGTCGATGTTGGTATCGGAGGACGGGTGGCTGAGATCGTGGGGCAGAAACTGCGTTCACTCGGTGGACAACGCCAGGTGCTGTGCATTACCCACCTACCCCAAGTGGCTGCCCAGGGTAATCAGCACCTGAAGGTCACCCGACTGGCGGGCGATGAGACTGAGGTCTCGGCGAGTGTTTTGACTCCGGCAGGTCGCTCGGAGGAACTGGCTCGTATGCTCGGTGGCATCAAGATTACAGCCAAAACCCGTGCTCACGCCGATGAGTTACTCTCCCGGGCTGACGCATGACAACGACAATACGCCCTGCAACAGCGCATGATGTTCCGGCAATTCACACGCTANTGCGNGATTACGCCAACGATGGACGTCTCCTGCCGCGCTCAGCCGAGGAAATCTGTGAGCATTTGCCGCACTTCGTGGTCGCCGANCATGCTGGCGCTGTACAAGGTTGTGGTTCCCTCGAGATTTTCACCGAGGAACTCGGCGAGGTCCGCAGTCTTGCGGTGCATCCCGATGCCCATGGATATAACCATGGTCGGAAAATGGTCGAGCAACTGGAGCTCAAGGCCCAATATCTGGGGTTGAGTCGAATCATGGCGTTGACTTACGTTCCCGGGTTTTTCCGTAAGTTAGGCTACCGCATCGTTGCTATGGAAAGTCTTCCGGAAAAAGTCTTTGGCGTATGTGTCAGTTGTCCCAAATTCGACCACTGCGACGAGATCGCCATGGAAAAACAGCTCACCGCTTTATAGGTCGTACAGGACTTTCTTGGCTCGGTTATGATTCACTGCATGCACCGCCCTTTTCGCCTTGCCCGAATCGCTGTCCTTGGCGCCCTTACGGGTGGGCTCCTTCTGGGTGCCAGCGGCTGTGTCCGCAGTTACCGCGTGGAGATACAGCAGGGTAATCTGGTCAACGCTGAGCAGATCGAGAAAATCAGCCCGGGCATGAGTCGTAATGAAGTCCGCTTCATCCTCGGCACACCGCTGATTGAAGACCCTTTTCATGCGCAACGCTGGGACTACCTCTATATCCTTGACCCAGGTAAGGGGCAACCCGTAACCCAGCACCGCCTGAGCATCTGGTTTGAGGCAGATCAGGTCTTGCGCACCCTCGTTGAGGGGGCCGGATTACCCGGAGCGATAGAACCTGATCTGGAAGAAGGCAGCGCCGGTTTTTTCTCTCGTCTATGGGACAAAGTCACCCCGGGCGGAGACTAGGCTTTAGGTTTACGCTCTGCCCGTAATCGGCGCGCTTCAGCGGGGCTGATCAACAACGGTCGGTAGATCTCCACCCGATCGCCTTCAGTCAGCACGGTATCGAGCGTAACCCGTCGGGAGAAAATCCCCACCATCGTATCCTCAAGATCGATCTGTGGAAATTCAGCCAGCACCCCACAGGCGTTAATAGCATCCCAAACCGTCGCGCCCGACGCCAGACTCACCGCCTTAAGAAACTGGCGCTCCGGCAAGGCATAGGCAACCTCGACCTCAGGCAAACGCCCGCTCCCCATAAAGTTGTTTCGCCCGTTCGGCGAAGGCATCAATCATTTCTGTACAGATCCGGCTGAAGATCGGACCCAGCATCTTCCCGCCAAGTCTGCCGGCCAGGGCAAAACTGACTTTGAGCTCGACCCGGCAAGCCATGTTATCCAGGATTTCGAATTGCCAGTCGCCGCTGAGGGACTCAAATGCCACCCCTTCGGCCAGGCACATCTGAATCGACTGATCTGCCACCGCGCGATTACGGGTGGTAAATGTCGTATTCCAACCTTTATAGGCTATGCCGACCCGGGCCAGCGTCTCGCTCCCATCATCACGCAACGTCACCGATTCGCTGCACCAGGGCAAAAACTCGTGGTAACGGTCCACATCACCCGCCAGCGCGTACATCTCGTGCGCACTGTAGGGGACGATAAGAGAACGGCGGACGGTGGGCAACGATCGTGTAAATCAGTATCTGGATTGAGTTAATTATAAGGGCCGGAGTCAGGCCCGGACACCGACGGGCAATCTGGTTGACTTAGATATAACGATATGTTTATATGTATATATGAAAGCCGAACCGTCGGATGATTTTATCGAGCGCCTGCGGGCGCTGGCCGAGCCGACCCGCCTGCGCATCGTTGATGTGCTCAAAGTGGGTGAACTCACTGTCAGCGAGCTGTGCGAAATCCTGGACATGAGTCAGCCGCGTATCAGCCGGCATCTGCGGATTCTGGCCGAAAGTGGGCTGCTCACCCGTCACGTAGAAGGTAGCTGGGTGTTCTATCGCCACAGCAACAGCTCGCGCGAGCAGGCCCTGATCAGTGCGGTGCTTTCACTTTACCCCGATGCCGACCTGCAACAGGCCCGCGATCGCCAGAACCTGCGCCAGGTACAACAGAAAAGCATCAGCAAGGCACGTAGTTATTTCCGGCGTATGGCGCGCTCCTGGGATTCTGTGCAACAGCTTTATGTGCCAGAAAAAGAAATCGAACAGGCCATCCGTGACACGCTGGATACACAGAGTGGCTACCGGCTGATCGACATGGGGACCGGCACCGGGCGCATTCTGGAACTACTGGCAGAGGATGCTGTGGAGGGCATCGGCATCGACAGCAGCGCCGAAATGCTGGCAATTGCCCGGGGCAAGCTGCTGCAACACCCACTGGGACATTGCCGCCTGCTGAAACAGGATCTCACCAATACCACCCTGCCCGGTGGCAGTGCCCACGTGGTGACCCTGCACCATGTGCTGCACTACCTCGACAAACCCGGCGCGGCCATTGCCGAAAGCGCGCGGCTGCTCGCACCCGGTGGGATTATCGTCATCGTGGACTTTGCCCCGCACCAACTCGAGAGTCTGCGTCATGAGCACTCACATCGGCGCCTGGGTTATCGCGACAGTGAGGTCCGCCGTTGGTGCGAGGCTGCCGGATTGAAACGCTTCCGTGCCCAGCACCTGCCAATGGACCCGGCAGCGAATACCAGCGTGCTGACTGCGGTGCTATGGAGTGCCCGCAAGGGCGGCGCACGACACCCTGCGCGACAAGCCGCATGAACCACAATCCCAGAACTGATCAGCCACTGCGTGACGGGGCTGTCGAGGCGGCACAGCGCCTCGCCAGGCGACCCCGGCCCAGCGCCGTCGCTTTGCATCAGAATCCACAGGTATCATTCGAACTGTTCCCGCCTGCAACACCTGATGGCTGGGCCGGCTTTGTCGATACAGTGGATCGCCTCGATCATCTCGGCGGGGCTTTCATGTCGGTGACCTACGGTGCTGGGGGCACTTCACAGGCGCGCACCCTGCAGGCCCTGCAGGCGATGACCGCCTGCTGTGTCACCCCCGTTGCCGGTCACCTGACCTGCGCCGGAGCGACCCGGGACGATGTGATGGCCGTGGTTGATACCTACGCAGAGGCAAAGGTGAAACATATTGTCGCCCTGCGGGGTGACCCACCAAAAGGTCACACCGCTTTTGAGCCTCACCCCGATGGGTTTGCATCAGCTGCCGAACTGGTGAGCGCTATTGCCCGCCGGAGCCACTTTGATATCAGTGTGGCGGCCTACCCCGAAGTCCACCCTGAGGCACGCTCCAGTGCCGATGACCTGGATAATCTCAAGCGCAAGATCGATGCCGGGGCACGAAATGCCATCACCCAGTTCTTCTTTGAGCCAGATACCTTTTTGCGCTTTCGTGACCGGGCGAGTGCAGCCGGTATCCACGCACCGATCATCCCCGGTATCCTGCCGGTGGTAAATCTCAAGCGCACCATCGCCATGGCCCAATCCTGTGCCACCGAGGTGCCAACATGGCTGGAATCGCTCTTTGACGGCCTGGATAACGCACCACAAGTGCGCTCCCTGATCTCGGCTACGGTGACGGCCGAGTTATGCACCCGGTTGCACGACCAGGGAGTCAACCGGTTTCACTTTTATACCCTCAACCGCCCAGAACTCGCCTGGGCAATCTGCCGCATACTGGGTCTTCGCGGCGCTGGTGACCCGCAAAGCGCACAGCGGGATGCGGCCGCACTTGCCTGAATGGCCCCGGTACTACTGGGCTATAGTTCGCCTGCGGGACCCACACCTGCCAGAACAAAGCCGCCGCACAACTGAAATGCCATGGCCAAGAGCAAAGCCAAACCCGACAACAGCATCGCCCGCAACAAAAAAGCCTGGCACGATTACTTCGTTGAAGAAGAATTCGAGGCCGGCCTGGTGCTGCAGGGCTGGGAAGCCAAGAGCCTGCGCGAGGGCCGTGCGCAGTTAAAAGAAAGCTACGTGATTATCCGCGAGGGCGAGTTGTATCTTTTCGGCGCCCATTTCTCACCGCTGTCCTCCGCCTCCACACACATCTCCCCCGATCCGACCCGCAGCCGAAAACTGCTGCTGCACGCCAGCGAGATAAGTAAACTGATCGGCGGGGTTGAGCGCAAGGGCTATACCCTGGTGCCACTATCGCTGTACTGGAAAAAGGGCCGGGCCAAACTCAAGATCGCGCTCGCCAAAGGCAAAAAACAACACGATAAACGCGCCACCATCCGCCAGCGCGAGTGGGATCGAGAACAGCACCGCGTGCTCAAAATGAATCGCTGAGTGAACTGCGATAAAGCCTTGTTTTATCGGGATAAACCCCTGATATGGTATAGTGAGGGCGTGGTATTGATCGATAAAGAAACGGGGGCGACCTGGTTTCGACGTGGATTACAAAGCCATCGGAGCATGTCGAGGTGCAGATCTCCTCGTAAATCCAACTGCAAACTATTAGTTGCC
>PBSU01000027.1 GCA_002726415.1 Acidiferrobacteraceae bacterium
CTGGCGCTTGAGGGGGTGGCCGATGTACTGCTCAATATCGAGCAGGGAGAAGGCATGGTCCTCGCAGGCAAAACTGATAGCGTGTCCACTGGCGCCGGCACGGGCGGTGCGGCCGATACGGTGCACGTAGTCCTCTGGGTCCTGCGGTAAATCGTAGTTAATGACATGGCTTACGCTGGGAATATGCAGGCCTCGTGCGGCGACATCGGTTGCCACCAGTATCTGGCGCTTGCCTTCCTTGAAGGCATTGAGTAACTGCTCGCGTTTTTTCTGCGGTACATCACCAGAGAGTACGCCGGCGGTATAGCCCTGTTGCTTCAATACCCGGCCGAGTCGGTCGCAGGTGACACGCATATTGGAAAAAACCAGTACCCGGTCGCCGCCGGTCTGGCGCATCAGGCCCAGCAGCAGCGGCAGTTTCTCGGTGTTGGCCGGGTAGTAGACCTCCTCGAGCAGGCGATCGGCGACAACCAGGTCGGCGTCAATTTTGATTTCCTCGGGGTTGTTCATATGCTCGTAGCCGAGCTCATTGACCCGGTGTGACAGGGTAGCCGAGAACAACAGATTCAGCCGTTCAGCGGGCGGTGGCATGCGCCGGAAAACATAGCGGATATCCTTGATAAAGCCCAGGTCAAACATGCGATCCGCCTCATCGAGTACCACGACCTGCACGGCTTTGAGATCAAAAACGTTCTGCTTAAAGTAATCGATCAGTCGACCAGGTGTGCCGATTAGCACATCAACGCCCCCGGCCAAGGCATCGCGCTGTTCCTGATAGGCAGTGCCACCATAGACCAGGCCTAGTTTCAGCCCAGTGGCTTTTCCCAGCACCAGGGCATCGCGGTGTATCTGGATTGCGAGTTCTCGGGTGGGGGCCAGTACGACCGCCCGGACACTCTCTGGTCCGGCCGATTCGGACCGCGGGTGTGTCAGCAGATAATTGAAAATAGCCAGCAGAAAGGCCGCGGTCTTGCCGGTACCGGTCTGGGCCTGGCCGGCCACATCCTGCCCCGAGAGCGCCAGCGGCAGTGACTCGGCCTGAATTTTGGTGCAGTACTCGAAGCCGGCATCCGTCAGGCCCTCTAGCAGCTGCGGTTCAAGTGCGAAGTCGGTGAAGCGGGTTTGGGTGAGGTAACTAATATCTTCCATGAGTGCTCGTATAACGTGATTGCACTATCGTGTGTCGGGTTGTCACGATGAGTGGGATTGCCGAAAATAAATGTGAAGAGAGCGGTATACGCCGTCGTCCAAAACAGGAGGGATATGATCGGTTCGGTGCGGTTGAATGGGTCGCGGGCTTAATGCAAAAGCAAGCCAGGTACACCGCGGCAGATAATTGGTCCTTGATTCTCGAAGTGGAATTCTGGTAAAACTGTTGTGTCGGCCGGAAAGAGTGAACCGTCAGAAGCACTGTGCGGTACAATATCTCCAAGCGACAACGGGAGAATCAGTATACCACACCCCTGTTTGTTGCAGCGCCACACCCCGTTTGCCATTTTCTCTGTTGAAAAAGAACACAGGCCCGTAAGCAATGTCCGAAAATATTATTCACGTCAGCGATGATTCTTTTGAGCAGGAAGTGCTGCAATCCGATAAACCGGTCCTGATCGATTACTGGGCCGAATGGTGTGGTCCGTGCAAGATGATTGCACCGGTGCTGGCCGAGCTGGCGGATGAATACGCTGACAAGTTGCGGGTTGCCAAGTTGAATATCGATGACAACCCGGCGACGCCCCCCAAATACGGAATCCGTGGTATTCCAACCCTGATGCTGTTCAAGAACGGCGAGGTTGAAGCAACCAAGGTCGGGGCAGTGTCCAAGGCGCAACTGGCTGCCTTCCTGGATGAGAATATCTGACACAATGGCTGTCGCGGCGAGTCTGTTGCGACATAACAAGGCGCCCGTCTGGGACTGGACCCGACGGGCACAATGGTGATAACGTTAACCCTGGGCTGAAAGCCCCTTCCTTCCGCACCCTTTATTTTCAGCAGTTTCCCGGCACTTCACGCCCCCTGGATCCATTGCGGGTCAGTTGGCCCATGAAGTACCCCACTTTGCAACCCACCGAGACCTGTACAGCTATGTCCCTGAGCCTGTCCGAGTTAAAAGAAAAAACCCCCACAGAGTTGGCCGAAGTCGCACGCTCGCTCAAGTTGGACAACGTAACCCGCTTGCGTAAGCAGGACCAGATTTTTGCGATCCTCAAATCCCAGGCCAAGCGTGGCGAGAAGATCAAGGGCGCGGGTGTGGTCGAGATTCTGCAGGATGGCTTCGGCTTTCTGCGCTCGGCCAGCAGTTCGTATCTTGCCGGGCCGGATGATGTCTACGTATCACCCAGCCAGATCCGCCGCTTTGGCCTGCGTACCGGTGACACTGTTACCGGCTTGGTTCGCCCGCCCAAGGATTCCGAGCGTTACTTTGCACTGCTCAAAGTTGAGACGATCAACTTTCAGCCCCCCGAGGAAGCAAAAAAGAAAATTCTGTTTGAGAACCTGACTCCGCTGCATCCGGACGAACGGATGCGGCTGGAACAGGAGAATGGATCTTCTGAAGATCTGACTGGGCGGGTGATCGATATCGTTTCACCCATTGGCAAGGGTCAGCGGGGCCTGCTGGTGTCAGCACCCAAGACCGGTAAGACGGTCATGCTGCAGCAGATCGCGCATGCCATCACGGCTTCTGAGCCCGACTGTGTACTGATCGTGCTGTTGATCGATGAACGGCCTGAGGAAGTCACCGAGATGAAACGCACTGTGCGCGGTGAAGTGGTTTCTTCTACCTTTGACGAGCCGGCAACCCGCCATGTGCAGGTTGCTGAGATGGTGATCGAGAAAGCCAAGCGATTGGTAGAGCACAAAAAGGACGTGGTTATCCTGCTGGACTCCATTACCCGTCTTGCCCGCGCCTATAACACCGTGCAACCGGCATCCGGCAAGGTCCTGACGGGCGGTGTGGATGCCAATGCTCTGCAAAAGCCCAAGCGGTTTTTCGGTGCCGCACGCAACATCGAGGAAGGTGGTAGCCTGACGATTCTCGCGACCGCGCTAATCGACACCGGCTCGAAGATGGATGAAGTCATCTACGAGGAGTTCAAGGGGACCGGCAACATGGAGATCCATCTTGATCGACGTATCGCTGAAAAACGGGTTTACCCCTCAATCATTATCAGCCGCTCCGGGACCCGCCGTGAAGAACTGCTGACAGATCCTGCTGAACTGCAGAAAATCTGGCTGTTACGCAAGCTGCTGCACCCGATGGACGATATCGAGGCCGTTGAATTTATGCTCGACAAGTTGCGGGCGACTAAGAACAACGCCGAGTTCTTCAAATCGATGAACCGCTGAGCACAAACTTGCGGGTCCGGGGTGTTTCGCCTATGATCCGCCCCCCACCGGGCCCCGGCCCCGACTGCAGCCTGATTGCACCCATGAAACCAGATACCCATCCAGCCTACGAGACCCTCAAAGTGGTCTGCGCCTGTGGCAACAGTTTCGAGACCCGCTCCACCCTGGGCGAGGAACTGCATGTTGAAATCTGTTCGGCCTGTCATCCGTTCTACACCGGCCAGCAGAAGATCATCGATACCGCCGGGCGCGTTGGCAAATTCCAGAAAAAGTACGGCCGCTCGGCCTGACTCTCCGGCTGCTGGCACAGCCTGGAGCCACCCTCATCTGAGAAACCGTGTTGGCATGACGGCGCTGGCCGTCGTGGTGACGCTATGTTGCCAGTTGGGCGGCATGGCATCGGCGGGATCACTGCGTCTGGGTGAGGTGGCCCGGATCATCGATGGTGATACCCTGATCCTGGTTTCGGGCGAGACCATCCGTCTTGCCGGCATCAATACCCCTGAGTTGGGATATCAGGGCCGACCCGATGAGCCGCTGGCTCGCCAGGCCCGTAACGCATTGCGTGCGCAACTTGTCAGTGGGTCGGTCGGTATTGAGGATGCATCGCAAAACCGCGATCGCCATGGCCGCACTCTGGCCTATCTGTTTACATCTGATGGCACCAGTGTTCAGCGGGCACTACTGCGCCAGGGGTTGGCCAGCACCGTGGCAATCTCTCCCAACGATCGTTATCTTGAACAGTTCATCCAGGCTGAACACACTGCCTGGCGTGCCGACCGGGGTATCTGGGGGTTACCGTACTATGTACCTCGATCAGCTGATCGTGCCCGCGGGGGGTACCAGTTTATCTATGACCGTGTGTCCCGGATCAAGATCGGTAAAAAGTGGTTCGCGTTTTCGTTAGGAGGAGAGTTTATGATCCTGATCCGCCGGGCCGACTGGGAGGCGTACTTTGCTTATCCCCCAGCAGCACTGGATCAGGCGGCGGTGGCGGTACGCGGCTGGGTCTCCAAAAAGAAAACCCGTGCCCGGTTGGTACTCAATCACCCTTTCATGCTCGAGCGCTGTGGTACCGACCCGCAGCGGTTGTGCCCTGCTGATTGATCAGCTCTTGATGCGCATCAGCCTGCTTTTCCCCTGTTTGGGTGTGCAGACCATGTTGCTTCACAGGCAAGCGGGTAAACTCAACAGCGTGATGCATCGACGTACAACCTCTTCTCTCTCCTGGCTTGGTGCCTGCGCGCTGCTGTTGCATCCGCTGCTCGGACTTTCCGCGAGTATCAGCACCAATGCGGCCCCAGTGCAGTGGCTCACCGTCTGTACCATGCAGGGGATCTCGCAGATGCCGCTGTTGTTATCCGCGAGCGACGAGACTCCCTCTCCCGTACCCGGCTGGGTATGCCCGGATTGTGTCCCCACCCCACCCGCAGGCGCATTGCTGGACTGTGGGGGTCCCCAGGCACCGGCACCGGCTGCACCGCCGATTGTGATGTCCGGGGGAGCCATAAAGCCGGTTGTCATTTCAACCGACCCCGCACATCCGGTGCGGGCACCTCCACGCCAATCAGGCCTGAATACCTAGTGTCCACGCCCCGCGTCGGGCGTGACGACTGCCGCTCACTTTAAATGTGGATGGCAACGGTCTGAATCTGAATTTGGAGATAAAACATGACCAAAACAATTTCTGTGCTGCTCGCCGTATTGGCCGGAATCTTCGGGGTGCCCGCCTGGGCCCAGATGCAGGTACATGACCCCATGGTACGCATGGTGCCACCGGGGCAGCCTATCAGTGCCGCCTTCATGATCCTGCATAACCACGGGATGGAAGAAAAAATACTGGTGAAAGTGCACTCGGACCTGGCCAGTGCAGTAGAACTGCACAATCACATCATGGCCGATGGCATGATGAAAATGCGCCGTATTGATTCGGTCGTGATACCGGGCCATAGCCAGGTAGAACTGAAGCCGGGCGGGTTGCATATCATGCTGATCGGGCTGAGCCGTAATCTACAGGTAGGCGAGCAGGTTTCTATTGAGCTGGAGTTCGCTGACAGTGAGCGCCTGGCAGTGACTGCACCGGTGCAGATGGTCAAAGAGAGGCATTCCCACAGTGATCACACCAAACACACCGACTGATATGGACGAAGGCCAGGGGGTGTTACCACCCTCGTCCTGGTAACAAGAGAAAGAAAGATGACTACCAAAAACCCCTGGCGTCTCCCTCTGATCGCACTGCTATGTGCAACCATGTTAGGCCTGGGGGCCGGCGTCTGGCTGCAGCAGCGCAGCGCTGAGCCCGTCAATCCCTACGAAAAACTGGGGGGTGATTTCACGCTGACCTCAGCCCAGGGCCCGGTATCTCTGAGCGATTATCGCGGCAAGGCCGTGATGTTATTCTTTGGTTATACCTTGTGCCCGGATGTCTGCCCGACGGATCTTGCACGAATGAGTGCTGTTTTTGATCAGTTGTCTGACAGTGAGGCGCAGCGGGTGGTGGGTATATTTGTAAGCGTGGATACCGATCGCGATACACCTGAGCGTGTCACCGAGTACGCGGCATTTTTCCATAATCAGATCATCGGTCTCAGTGGGTCAGCCGAGGCGGTAGCGGCGGTAGCGAAGCAGTATTACGTACTGTACCAGCGGGTCGACGCTGAGGATTCTGCACTGAGTTATACGATGGATCATTCAGCGACAACCTACCTGATCGGCCCGAAGGGCAAGGTCCGCGATCTGATACAGCACGGGGCTGGAGCGCAGGAGATGGCCCAAGCCGTGCGCGCCGTGCTGGCAGGTTAAAAAGGGAATCTGGAAGATGCAACTCGAGGAGCAGGTCGACGCCGTTGCCCGGGATCTCGACCAGGCCGGTCTGTATTTCGGTCACGGTACCGACAATGCTTTTGACGAAGCAGTCTGGCTGGTGCTCGAAGCTGCCGGGTTGGATCCCTCCGGTGACGAGGTTCCTTGGGACCGCGCCTTGACTGCAGAACAGCGCCAGGCAGTGGCTGCGCTGCTGAGTCGGCGCATCCAGACCCGCGAACCCCTGGCCTATCTGGTCAACCGGGCCTGGTTTGCCGGTCGGGATTTCTTTATTGATGCCCGCGCGATCGTGCCGCGTTCCCACATCGGAGAATGGGTTGCCGAGCGATTTGTGCCTTGGCGGGCAGAGCGGCCACTGTCATCGATACTGGACCTTTGTACCGGTAGTGGTTGTATTGCCGTGTCATTGGCCCTGGCGTTTCCCGAAGCCCGGATCGATGCCAGTGACATCAGTGCAACCGCGCTGGAAGTGGCGGCGATCAATGTCGAGCGCCATGGTGTCGCCGACCGGGTGCGCCTGGTTGAGGGCGATCTTTTTGGGTCGCTGGGAGACCAGCGTTACGACCTTATCGTCTGTAATCCCCCCTACGTCAGTGAACCTCTGATGCAGGCGTTGCCCCCTGAATACAGCCACGAGCCGGCACTGGCGTTTGCAGGTGGGAGCACAGGGCTCGATTTCATTGGTTCATTGCTGCACCAGGCCCATGATCATCTCGCCGATGGGGGATTGTTGGTGGTGGAAGCCGGCAGTGCCCGCGATGCGCTCGAGGCTGCGTGGCCGCACACACCGTTCACCTGGTTGATGTCAATGAATGGTGATGCGGTAGTGTTTGCCCTGGGAGCGCAGGAACTCACGACGCTTGAAGGACAGGTCAGATGAGAGAGAGCGGTAGCGGTTGTGATCAGATCTCGATCATTTCAAAATCGATCTTGGTTGCATCACAGTCCGGGCACTGCCAATCGTCTGGAATGTCTTCCCAACGGGTTCCCGGGGCGATACCTTCCTCCGGTAACCCCTCGCTCTCATCATAGACGAAGCCGCAGATAATGCACATTAAGGTTCGATTGGCCATTGCGCGTTCTAGCGTAGATAAAGATGAAGCAGCGGATTCTAGCCGAACCCGCCTCAAGTAAATCCATGCAAAAAGTGATTTTTTATCCACCTCACCCTGTTAACTCTGACTCACGGAGTAGCCCATGAACAACCACAACCAAGTGCTTTTTGATCAGGCTTGCGCAGTTATCCCTGGCGGGGTTAATTCCCCGGTACGCGCTTTCAAATCAGTTGGCGGAACCCCGGTATTTACCGACCATGCGCAAGGGCCGTTTCTGTATGGCGCTGATGGCCAGCGCTATATCGATTACGTGGGCTCGTGGGGGCCGATGATTCTCGGGCATGCCGATTCCGATGTCGTGGCTGCGGTATGCCAGGCAGCAGAGCAGGGGTTGAGTTACGGCACACCTACTGCGCTGGAGACCGAACTGGCCCAGGCCGTATGTGCTGCGGTGCCATCAATAGAGCAGGTGCGCATGGTCAATTCGGGCACCGAGGCCACCATGAGTGCGATCCGCCTGGCTCGGGGCTTCACCGGTCGCGATACCTTGATCAAGTTCGAAGGCTGTTATCACGGCCATGCTGACAGCCTGTTGGTGAAGGCCGGTTCCGGGGCGCTGACCCTGGGTATCCCGACCTCACCCGGCGTGCCCGCTGATGTGGCACGTCATACGCTGACCCTCGAATTCAACAACATCGCCCAGATCGAGCAGGTTTTTGCGCAATCCGGTCAGGATATTGCGGCGGTCATCGTAGAGCCGGTGGCAGGTAATATGAACTGTATTGCCCCGGTGCCAGGATTCCTGGAGGCACTGCGCCAGGCCTGCGATCGTAGTGGTGCGGTGCTGATTTTCGATGAAGTCATGACGGGCTTTCGGGTGGCCTCCGGGGGCGCTCAGTCGCTTTACGGCATCCAGCCAGACCTGACAACACTCGGTAAAGTACTCGGTGGCGGGTTGCCCGTGGGCGCCTTTGGTGGCCGTGCCGAATTGATGGCCCACCTGGCTCCGACCGGNCCGGTCTACCAGGCCGGCACCCTGTCGGGTAACCCTCTGGCAATGTCCGCCGGGATCGCGACTTTGAAGAAAGTGACNGCACCCGGATTCTTTGACACCNTGGCAGATAAGACCCGCACNTTGGTCTCAGGNCTGGCTTCGGCTGCGTACGATGCCGGTATCCCTTTTGCAACGGAGTCGGTCGGCGGTATGTTTGGNCTGTTCTTTACCGAACGTGAGCGAGTCAGCTCATTCGCGCAGGTCATGGCCTGTGACAGCGCGCGATTTTCTCGTTTTTTCCATGGCATGCTCGAACACGAGGTATACCTTGCCCCCTCGGCTTTTGAAGCAGGCTTTGTTTCTATCAGTCACAGCGACGTCGAGATCGCCGACACTGTTGCGGCAGCCCGCGCGGTCTTTGCCAGCCTTAGCGAAGAAAGTTGATTGACAGGGGATAGTGCGCAGGCAGGCTGACCGAGGCGCGCCAGGCATTGCGTACCACGACCAGGATGTGAAACACCACGAGCAGTGCCAGCAGAATGAAGCCGACAAAAACGAAGATCAGTATCAGCGCGCTGACGTAGAAGATGCTTATCGTCAGGGCAAAGTTGAGTGCCGCGCGACCATGCGCGTCGAGCCAGGAGGAGTGCCGTCGCCATACCAGCCAGGTCAGCCAGGGCCCCAGCAGGTACCCCAGCGGTACCCCGGCATAGGCCGTCAGTGCAGACAGGTGCTGCGCGCTGGCGCGCCAGTCCGGGGGGCCATGATGGATCTCGGCCAGGGGTAATGCCGCCGGCTCCGATCTTGCCAGGCCAATAATCCCGATCATGGCAGCCAGGATGGCAAAGGCCAGCGCCAGGATAACGGCCGAGAAAGATACCGGGGGCAGGCCGAACCCGCTTAATACCTGTGCCGCAATTGCGCCACTGGCGAGCGCGGCCAGTGCCGCACCCAGGGCGAGAAAGCCGATGCAGACAAGTCTCCTCACAGGCCCTGTGAGGGTTTAGGCCTCACCGGCCATATGCAAGGTGTTTTACGACAGGCTGCGTTTGTATCGCCTGTCAAAGCCTGATCAATCTACAGGTGAGACGTCTTCCGCGGCGGGACCCTTGTCACGGGTCGTCAGGGTGAATTCAACACGCTGCCCTTCGTTCAGTGTCTTGAAACCCTCTCCTCTGATCTCGCGGTAGTGAACAAATACATCGTCCCCACCTTCCTGCTCGATAAAGCCGAAGCCTTTTCTTTCGTTGAACCACTTAACGGTTCCGGTATGCCTTTCCGACATGAACTCCTCCACTAGGGTGACTACAAACAATCCGGGTGTGGCACAACCAGGCGCACATCCCCGCGCACATTGTATCCGTGTGGCTGTTAAGCGCAACTCTTTAAAAATCGGCCGTGGCGGTGATTTCTCGTAGTTTTCGTAAGGAAGTCGGCGAGTGCCGGTCAAACCAGTCTTCAATTAGGCGAAAAGAGATCGATATCGGCGGTGGTGTTACAAAGATACCCTTGTGCATTTGCTCTGTGATGTCGTCACGGTTGAGCCAGCAGGCATGTTCCAGTTCACGGTCGTTGAGCGTGATCTCGCTATTGCCAGCCACTGCGTGATAACCCAGCATCAAGGAGCCGGGAAAGGGCCACGGTTGCGAGGAGTGATACTGGGCACTGACAACTTCAACCCCGGTCTCTTCGGCAACCTCACGAACCAGCGCCTGCTCAGCACTCTCACCGGGTTCGACAAAGCCGGCGATCGTGGAGTAGCGATGTACAGGCCATTCACGTTTGCGGCCGAACAGCGCGCGATCATCTTGCTCTACCAGAACGATGATCGCTGGGTCGGTACGTGGATAGTGCATTTCGCCGCAATCGGTATGAGCGCAGATGCGCACATGCCCACCCTGGTGTACCGCGGTATCACTGCCGCAGCGACCACAGTAAAGATGACGTTGGTGCCAGGCGGCCATCGCCCGGGCATAACTGAGCAGGGTCGCCTGCGCGTGATCGACTTGCGCTGCAAGGGTGCGCAGGCCGGCAAACCCTTGCGTCTGACGTGGCTGGTTGTTATCCAGCAGCAGCGCGAAAAAATCCTCGTTGTTCTGTGCTCCCAGGTACACCCACGGTTCACAACGACCGAAGCGACGCTGCGCGTCGTTGCGATTGAGTAACGCCGGGCGCAGGCCACCCGCTTCGTCAATGGCGATCTGCAGGTGATGCACTCCGATAAAGCGGGCGTTTTCGCTGAGTACCCGCTGGCCCAGATGCTCCTCGTCGAGGCGCAGCAGCGTGCCCCGGTCCAGTGCATAGCTGGTCAACAGGTTCAACCGACTTTGTTGCAGGTGGTCCATGAGAAAGCGGGCTTATGGGAGGAGGTCGCCAAGGGTACTACAGACCGCTTTGGTGAGCGTGACGCATTGGTTAGAATGACCCCCTCGGGCGGCGGTGCAGGTAAGTGCCGGCCCACAACTTTTCTTCACGGTCCCCGGTTTCCTGGTTATGCGCAATGAGGTCTGTCAGTTGCTCAGTGATGCCCTGGCATCACTGGTGAGCCAGGGCGTGGTGCCCAGCGCACCCGACGTCCCGGTGCAGGTCGAACGGGCACGCAAGGCCGGTCACGGCGACTTTGCCAGTAACCTGGCCATGGTCCTGGCCAAGCGTGCTGGCCTGAAACCCCGTGACCTGGCAGAGCAGTTGTGCGCACAGCTGCCCCCTTCGGGGCTGCTAAGTCGGGCCGAAGTGGCTGGGCCGGGTTTCATCAATCTATTCCTGGCGCCAGACGCCTACCAGCGCCTGCCAGACGAGATTCGAGCCCGGGGTGAGAGCTACGGCACCAGCGACGTCGGTGCGCGGCAGCGGGTCATGGTGGAATTTGTTTCGGCCAATCCGACCGGGCCGCTACACGTTGGCCATGGCCGGGGTGCGGCCTACGGGGATGCCCTGGCCCGGGTGCTGTGTGCCGCCGGCTACGACGCGGTCAGTGAGTATTACATCAATGACGCTGGTCGGCAGATGGATATCCTGGCGCTCAGCGTCTGGCTGCGCTATCTGGAACTGTGCGGTGAGGCAATCACTTTTCCGGGCGCTGCGTATCAGGGCGATTATGTTTTTGATATTGCGGCCACGCTGCATCGCGAAGAAGCAGAGCAATACCGCCCAGATACCGGGACACTATTTGACTCGTTGCCCGATAACGATGACCAGGCGTTGGATGCCCTGATCAGCCGATGCCAAGAACTGCTGGGGGAGGCCGGGTTTAGCCGTGTACATCGCCTGGCGCGCGATACCCTGGTCGAGGATATCCGCGCAGATCTGGCGCGCTTTGGCGTGAAGTACCAGACCTGGTACTCTGAGCGCAGCCTGATCGATAGCGGTGCAGTACAGCGCGCGGTCGATGAACTTAAGCAGGGTGATTTTCTGTACCAGCGTGACGACGCCTGGTGGTTTCGCAGCAGCGATTTTAGCGACGAGAAAGACCGCGTGGTGCTACGGGCAAACGGCAACCATACCTACTTTGCTACCGATATTGCTTACCATCGCGACAAGTTAGCCCGAGGGTTCGATCACATCATCAATATCTGGGGTGCGGATCACCACGGCTATATCAAGCGGGTCAAGGCCTCACTGTCGGCGCTGGGTCTGGAGCAGGAAGATCTCACGGTGTTGCTGGTGCAGTTTGCCGTGCTTTACCGCGGCGGCCAGAAAGTGGCGATGTCAACGCGCAGCGGTGAGTTTGTAACCTTACGCGAACTGCGTGAAGAAGTGGGGCGCGATGCCGCGCGTTTTTTCTATGCATTACGCAAGCCCGACCAACACATGGATTTTGACCTTGATCTGGCCAAGTCTCAGTCCAGCGATAATCCGGTTTATTACGTACAGTATGCCCACGCCCGGATCTGCAGCGTATTTCGTCAGCTTGAAGAAAAAGGCATCGCGGTGAAACTGGCCGATGCGGATCACAGTCTGCTGGTCGAGTCGCGCGAGATGGACCTGCTACAAAAGCTTTCACGCTACCCCGAAGTGATCGAAGCGGCAGCGCGTAGTTATGAGCCGCACCAGGTTGCCTACTATCTGCGCGAACTGGCGAATGATTTTCATACCTACTACAACGCGCATCCCTTTATCGCAGCCAAACCGCAACTGCGCCTCGCCCGCCTGTCGCTGATTGATGCAACCCGGCAGGTGTTAGCCAATGCTCTGGCACTGTTAGGGGTTACAGCACCACAGCGCATGTAGCTCATGGCTCGCAATACTCGTAGAAAGAAAGCTGGTACCAGCCTACGTTTTGGCCATGACCTGGTATTGCTACTGGTGGGGGTGGCTGCAGGCGCAATCGGTGCCGTGTTGTACCAGGGGGCCACCAGCGGTGATCCCGATCGTCTCGGTGCCGGGATCAGCGAGTTGCTGCGCGAATCGCGCGACAGTGCCCGGGACAGTGCCTCGCCGGCATCCAGCTCTGCCAAGACCGCGGCACCGGCACGCACGAGTTTTGATTTCTATACCGTACTGCCAGAAATAGAGCACGTCATCCCCGAAACCGGGGCTTTCGAATCGGCACCTGCAAGCGCCCAGGCAGAAGCGGCGCCTGACAAGCCCAAGAGTAAAGCCGGATCCGGCAGTTTCTATATGTTGCAGGCGGGGGCATACAGTGATCCGAGCCAGGCTGAGCGGATGAAAGCACGCCTGGCGCTCGCCGGGTTTGAGCCCAGCGTTCAGCATATATCAGTCCAGGGCCGGGGCGATTTCTACCGGGTCCGGGTGGGGCCCTACCCATCGATGAACACCATGGAAAAGGCCAATCGCCAACTGGCGAAAATGAAGATCAAGGCGTTGCGGCTGAAAGTCTCGCGTAAGCCCTGATGTAATCAGGGCTATTGCCGTGCCTGCAGCCAGGCGGCAATCTCAGGCGGAATCTGTTGTTGCGCATGGCGGCTGACATAGATACCGATATGGCCGCCATCAAAGGCAAGTTCGCGGTAGTCGCTGCTGCCCACATGCTGGGCCAGTGCCCGTGAGGCGGCCGCAGGCACCAGGTGATCTGCCAGCGCGTAAACGTTCAGAACCGGGCAGCGCACCGCGCTCAGCCGGACCAGCTTTTCATCCAGCACCATCTGATCTTTGACCAGGCTGTTGCGTTGGTAAAGCGTACCGATGAATTCAGCAAAGGCGCGTCCGGCCTGGTCGGGGCTGTCAGCGATCCAGCGTTCCATGCGGGCGAAGGTATGCAGGCGCTCGGGATCATTCGCCAGATCTGCCAGATCGAGGTATTTCTTTCCTCCAAGGCGAAAGGGCTGCAGGGCAATAAACAGGGCATTGAGCAGGGAGCCGGGCACGTTGCCATAACAGCCGACCAGCCGGTCCAGATCTACACCCCGCACCCAGTGGGATAACAGATTGTCCTTGGTATGAAAATCCACCGGGGTCACCATGGTCACCAGATTGCGTACTTTGTGGGGGAAAAGGGCGGTGTAGCACAGGCTGAAAGTTCCACCCTGGCATACCCCCAGCAGGTTGATGGCATTTTCGTTGCGCACGGCACACGCCGCGTCCACGCACTGGTCGAGCATGCCACAGATATAGTCAGCGAGGCCGGTGTCGTGGTCATCCGGGCCAGGATCTGCCCACTCGATCAGGAATACATCCAGCCCGGCTTCCAGCAGCCGCGCGATAGTGGAGCGCTCGGGTTCAAGGTCAAGCACCCATGGGCGATTGACCAGAGCATAGGCAATCAGTACCGGACAGCCCCGGTCGCGCGCAGTACCAGACCCGTAGCGCAGCAGTTTGAAGCCGCGTCCGGACAAAACAGTCTGGCGTTCACTGGTGCCGATCTCAGGCATGCCCAGTTGCCCTAACTGCCCAAGGCTACGGGTCAGGCGCTCAGCCAGGGCGCGCATCTGAGCGCTATGATCGGGGGTATCACTCATGAACGGTCTTTGTCCCGGCCTGTTTTAGCCCCGGATTTCTTTTTCCGCCGCACCGCTTTTTTGCGCGCGGTCTCGTCACCACCTGTGACATGCTTGGGATGGTCCACCCCACTGGCCTTTTTAGCCGCCTTCTTGCGGGTAGGAGTTTTCTTTCGTTTTGTGCCGGTGGTATCAGCGCCCATGGCGCTCTGCGCCTCACGCAGCGCCTCAAGGTCGGCCCGCAACTGGGCTTCACGAGCGTGAGCCGTCGCCAGTGCGTCCTTTAATTGCGCCGGATCATCAGGCGCAGGCTCGTTACCGATGCCACAGGCAAGGTGCCATGCCACCTGGGCATTGATCAGTTCGCTCACCAGGGCGCCATAGCGCTCGCTGTGGGCGTGGTGGGCAAAAACCTGCTCGCCACAACAGATCCACAGGTCATAGACGCCCCGGATATCATCCGGGGCTTCATCATCGTTCAGCGCCTCGCGCAACTGATCCCAGGTCTGCGTGCCGATCTCGAGCCAGGCCTGCTGCATCGCCGCCAGCGCTTCGTGGTAACGCAGTGCGGCCTCGTTCCAGCGGTTGTCATGGCCCCGGTCGGGTGCCCTGGCACCGGGCCACGGCGCCAGGGCAAACAGGTTGGGGGGTGTGGCAGGGGCACCCAAGGTGCCACCGCCACCCAGCGTCTGCAGCCAGTCGCCCAGATTCACCAGCCCCAGGGTGTGTTCCCCACGGCCAAAGGTCTGAAGGTGTGAGGAAAATTGTGACTGCAGTTGTGCCAGGGCCTGTGCCCAGTCGGTTGGGGAGTTTTGGCTCATGGGCCCCATTGTAGTTCAGTCCCGCCTGCACTCTGGCCCGCCCGGGTTGCCAGTTAGGTGGGATATGCTGCCCTGCAGTACGCTAGTTCTGGTGAGAATGTGCCGGTATACCTTTATATGCGATTAAAATACTCACATATAACTAGTTGAAAATAGGATGAAATTAAAGTTTTTATTAATAATGTTGCACTGCACAATAGTTTCTGTTATTGTGCGCTGCAACATTGTAATTAAACCCCCCATTTATAACAGAGGACTAAACCATGAATACCAACATTACAGAGTCATACGAGACGGTAGCCAAAGCAGCGGGTGTTGCCGCAACTGACGCCGGCCAGCTGGCCGTTAACAACCTGGAAAAACTGATCGCGCTGCAGATGGGCGCAGCCCGGGTCTATGCCGATGCGATCCTGGGCAACGCCCGTGAGGCGCTCCAGGTCAAAGACGCCGATACTGCCCGTGTTTACTTCGAGAAACAGCCCGAAGTAGTTCGCACCCTGGTCGCGCGGATGACTAAGGACTCCAATGAGGCCCTTGAGCTTGGCCGGACTTACGCTGACGAAGCGCAGGCGCTGTTCCGCAAGTCCGCTAACGATTTGGGTGCCGTTGCTAAATAAGGACGCCTGAGTCCGGCGCCGCTGGCGCATAAAGTAGTACCTGCAGGGAGGATCGGTGTAAGCCGGTCTTCCCTTTGCAGCATTCACCGGCCCGGTGATCGATGTCATCATGATGTTTTGTGGTGTTGCCACAATGTACTCGGGCCCCCGCGATATCGCCGCCGGGTTGTTAAACTGAGGTGGATGAAATCGCTCAAATGTTCCCCAGGAGGGAGGAGAACACATGACAAATGAAAATGACGTCGTAATTGCCAGTGCTGCACGAACGCCAACCGGCGCCTTTAACGGTGGACTGAGCTCTTTGCCCGCCAGCGAACTCGGTCGTGTGGCGATCAGTGCCGCCCTGACGCGGGCTGGGGTGGCCCCCGAAGAGGTGTCTGAGGTC
>PBSU01000028.1 GCA_002726415.1 Acidiferrobacteraceae bacterium
AAATAAAAAATGGCTCGGTCACCGTGCGTATGGATCGTGCTCTGGTGATGGAGCAGGTGTCTAAAGCGCCCAATCGCATCGTGATAACCCCGCGAAATGCAGATCGCGCTCTGGTTTTTGGCGAGACATTCGGGGCTTTTGGCCAGGTTGCCAGTCCGCCCAATGTCTCTGATCTCGATAACGGCAGGCGGGTAGGCAACCGCATCGATTACCAAAATCTGCTGAAACTGGCGCAAAGCTTCAATTGCATCCACTTTAATGGTGGTTACCCGGTTGAGCCTGTAGATCTGCATCCGTCAATCCGCCATCTCGATTGCCTATTTGACATGTTGACGCTGACGGACAAATTAGTACATGCCTATGCATTGGGTGTGGAACGCGTTGAGGACGCCATGGCGATGGTGCGTATCGCAGCGGGATTGGATCAAGAAACATTTGCGCAAGCCCCACGGATGTTTACTAATATCAATTCTTCATCACCCCTCAAGCACGACTGGCCGATGCTCGACGGTGCCATGCGCCTGGCGCGACACAATCAGCTTGTCATCATCACGCCTTTTACCCTGGCGGGGGCAATGGCGCCTATCACGCTGGCCGGCGCCATTGCGCAACAGACGGCTGAATGCCTCGCTGCGGTAACCCTGTTACAACTGGTTCGCCCCGGTGCGCCCGTCGCTTATGGATCGTTTACCTCAAACGTTGATATGAGGTCGGGCGCCCCCACCTTTGGTACCCCTGAATATGTGCGCGCTACACAGATGTCAGGACAAATGGCACGTTATTATGGCCTGCCCTGGCGAGCATCCAATGCCAATGCGGCCAACTGTGTTGATGCGCAGGCTACGTGGGAGAGCACCGCATCATTGTGGGCGTGCTCCAGCGCCAATGCCAATATTGTGTATCATGCGGCTGGTTGGATGGAGGGTGGGCTTTGCGCCAGTTTCGAGAAATTTGTGATCGATTGTGAACTGCTTCAGCAAATGAGTTACTACCACCGGCCTGTCAGTGTCACAGAGGACGATCTCGCAGTAGAGGCCATCCGCGATGTCGGGTCCACCGGGCATTTCCTCGGTGCCGATCATACCCAAACACGCTATAAGAGCGCGTTTTACAGCCCATTTCTTTCTGATTGGAGCAACTTTGAAAACTGGGAACAGGCGGGAGCCGTTGCAACCCCCAGGCGTGCAAACCGTATTTTTAGAGAGGTCCTTGCGCGTTACCAATCACCGCCCATGGATGAGGCAACGACTGAAGCGCTGGGGGATTATGTTGCCCGACGTAAAAGCGAGGGAGGAGCGCCGACAGATTTTTGATGCGTATTTTTCTAGGAATTGATAAGGCTTCGTGCAGATTGACTAAGTCGAGGCTGAAAATCTTCGCAAAATGGTGGAAAGGTTAGGCGGGCAGAATTGTGATTTACTCAGATCAAAGTTACTCTTTAATTCTCGGCTGTAGATAATTTACAATTGCAGGGGTTTTTCGAGGGAAATCGGATGGCGATAATGCTACGTTTAGGTGTACTTTTAGTTGTTGTGTTGCCGCTCAGCGGCTGCTCAGATATGTGGTGTTGGCCTTTTGAATGCTCTTCTAGCAAATCTTCATCAGGCGTGGCCGACACTAGAACGACGACTACCACCACAACCTCAGACACATCGACCACCACAACCTCAGACACATCGACTACCACAACCTCAGACACATCGACTACCGCGAACACAATAGACCCCAACCCTTCCGCATTCGACCTAAGCAAGGTCCATTGGCTACATCCCCAGGTGCCCGTGAGGAACTGGCCAATAACCAGCACTTTGTCAGTAGCTTTTACTGGCGGTCGGCTTTGTCTTAATTTTTCCGGTACCTCTACCTGGCCGACAGCAGAAATCCTTCACACCAGCGGTACGCATAATGTTGCAGTCAATGCTAACCCTTGGGTATTCGTCAGTCATAATGGAACATGGTACGGCGGTATCTTCGAATGGCTCGTACCCAACGGGAATTGTCTACCGCTTCATACCGTTGCTGGCGACCACGTCAAGCATGCGCCGTTGAATGGGGCGTGGAAACCCCAGTCTGGGGAAAAACTTTATTTCATGGTTTCGTCAATTGCCTACATATGGAACATGAATAATTACGAAGGAAGAACCAATGTAGTCGAAGTAATCTGGCCGTAGCGCAAAAGGCCTCCATATGTACAGCATTAGGGTTGGAATTTTTTTTATCGCGTGTACAACGCTGCTGCTCGAACTTACGTTAATCCGTATATTCGATCATCTGTGGTTCACCAACATGGCGTACATGATTATTACCCTGGCCATGTTCTCTATCGGCGTGGCCGGTGTCCTAGTTTCTCTCAAGCCAGCCGAAGGGCAAAAATATTTCGAGGTGAGCCTGCCTATTCTAGCCGTTGTTATGGCTGTTGTTATTTTTCTGGTATTGCCGATTCTTAATAACCTACAGTTTTCCTATACCGATCTTTCACAGGATTCACGAGTAGGAGATACGTTAAAAATATTCGTAACCTTTTTTTTGATTCTCGCGGCCATTTCTCTACCGTTCCTTGTTAGTGGCTTGATCTTGGCGGCTATTTTTTCTCGTCACGCGAAACAAATTCAGTCGCTGTATTTTTGGGATTTAGTTGGCGCTGCGATTGGGTGCGCGGTAGTGCTGTTGGCTGTTAAGCATTATGGCGCTCCAGGCCTGTTAGTTCTTTGCTCGGGCGGTGCGCTATTAGCAGCAGCATTTTTTTCTCGTCGACGTGCGATCTCGATTACCTTGATGTTGCTCGCAATTTCGGTCGCGGTTAGTCCAATGCTTTCAGAAGAGCCTTATGAGATCAGGCCGCACATGAATAAGCGATCGTTTGCGCACTACTACGAGCATGATCAGATTGAGCATTCAGTTTGGGATCCCGTTTCGAGCATAAACATCGTCGATTTCCGTAGTGGTATTAAGTGGGTAGCCTATGATGGAGGCTCGCAGACTAGTTATTACTACCGTTTTGATGGGGACTTCGATGCTTTACAAAAAATCCTCAATGACCCGGAAAAACTTATTTCGCCCGAAGATCCTTATAGTGATTATGTAGATAAATATCTCGATCTTTTGACGGCCTATAACAGTAGCGGCAACGGCCTTTCCAAAACGGATTGGGGTAGGCGCCACTATGAGAGCTTCGGTCAGAAAGAAGGCCGTACTGTCCCTGGCCCGATCGTTTCAGGGGGGCGAGCCGCTATGTGGGAGCATTTCTGGGGTCCTTATGTGCTCGCATCGCACTTTCTTAAACAGGGGACGGATCAGAATGTTTTGATAATTGGGGCAGCTGGTGGTCAGGAAACCAAGGCGGCTTTACTGTATGGCGCGGCTGAGGTAGATGCGGTGGAACTGGTTGGCTCGGTAATTGATTTAGCCAAGACCCAGTACGCAGATTGGACTGGTCATATTTATAACCATCCCAAAGTGAATGCGATCTGGGATGAAGGTAGGAGTTTTCTTCGCGCTAGTAATAAAAAGTACGACATTATCCAGCTCATGAGCAACCATACCAGTTCAAGTCTGGCAGCGGGTAATGGTGCGATGTCGCCAGTGTATCTGCAGACGGTGGAGGCTTATATCGAGTACTTTAGCCATCTTAAGGACGATGGTGTTTTGCATATAAATCATCATCTTTATCCCAGGATGGTCGCAACTGCCAGCAAGGCCTGGCAGAAGCTTGGCCGGAGTAATTTCCAAGAGCATGTTTTTGTCATGGAGCATAAAGAGCTTCCGGATAACCTGCCGACAATGCTCATCAAGATGTCTCCCTGGACAAAAGCAGAATTGAATCAGATGGAGGGATTGCTAAACCATGACAACGCTTTTCATGTGGTGGCGAATCCTGTAGAAAACACGAGTTACCTGAGCCAAGAATTTTTCGACGGTCAATTGTCAGAGGCGACCATAGATCGGGTGCCCTATTGGGTTCGCGCCCCGACCGACGATAAGCCGTTCTTTAATTTTATTCGAAAATCTTTAGCTGTTGAGGAGATTAATCACGATAATTTTGCTAATAGTTCGGCAACCGAGTTATTAAATAAGAGCCGTGAAACAGGTCTACCGTTAGATGTGCTTCACCTGTTTGTAACCGCCGCTGCCTCACTTTTCTTTGCGTTAATCGTTCTGGGCATTCCTTTGCTCTCTAGTCAGACAGGCCGTTCTCCCTGGCCCGGGAAGGCATCATTCATGGGTTACTTTGCTTGTCTTGGGGCTGGCTTTATCATCATCGAGTTAGTGCTGATTCAGATGTTCATGAAGCTTATTGGATTCCCCCCTTATACCTACGCGACCGCTGTCTTTTCTCTCCTTTTGGGGGCGGGCTTAGGTAGCGCAGCCTCCGCATACCTTAACAGCGAAAGGCTATTGCAGTTGCGGTTACCATTCTTCGCTGCATTGGTGACGGTACTAGTGCTGATCGGTGTCCGGGATGTGGTATTCGACGCTGCACTACAATCGAGCATCGGAATTCGGATGCTAATCGCCGGGGTGATGTTGGTGCCTGTGGGGTTTTTTCTAGGCATGCCTTTCCCGGTTGGTATCACGCTTGCTAAGGGAAAACCCCCCGGGACAGTCGCCTGGTGTTGGGCCATGAATGGCTTATTCACCGTAATAGGGGGATTTCTGAGTGGGATTCTCTCAATCTATTTTGGTTTTACTCTTGCGATTATGGTGGCGCTAATTTTCTATCTAATTGCTATAGGCCTGCTTGGGACGATGTTTCATGCTAGAGGCGTTCAATTAGCAACGTAGATTCTCTAAGTGCACGCCGAGAAAAAGTGCCTTGTTTAAGTCGCCAAATTTTGATCGGTGGTAACGTTGATTCAGGTTGGTGATTCCCAAAGGAAATAGGCCGCATCAAAGGCTCATCGATTCCTGTTCCTTCAACTGGCTTTATACACTGAATTGGGGCAAAGTGAGGCCGGCCTTCTATATGATTTTTGCAATCTTTTCTAGCAGTGCATCATCGATCTGTCGGGCACCTTGATCGTGCCGGTTTTTGTGTCGACGTTCAGCCGGTAAGCGAACTCCATCGAGCTGGCCAATACGCTCTATAAAAGCCTCGCTCTGTTCTGCCCAATCGTCACCTGAGAGAATCGTGGGATTCATTGCCAGAATAAATTGCCCCCCTTGTGGTGGGCCGCCATCACCGTTGTCTCGGGTTTTTGACGCGAAACTGACAGTTTCTCCTACCAAGGGGCCTGCCAGCAGCTCAATCATCATCGCGATATGTGAGCCCTTATACCCGCCAAAAGGCAACAGCACCCCTTTGATGATTTCAGCTGGGTCAGTGGTTGGTTTGCCAGCCGTATCAAGGCCCGTGCCAGGGGGTACAGCACGGCCGTCACGCGCTGCAATCTGAATATCACCCATCGCCATAGCGGCCGTTGCCATGTCGAATACCAACGGCGGTGCATCGGGGCGTGGCCAGGCAAAAGACAGTGGGTTGGTGCCATAAAGTGGTTTGTGGGCACCGAAAGGCGCCACACTGGGCATATAAGAAACACAGGTGATCGCGGTGAGCCCTTTTTCGGCCAGGGCCTCGGTCTCGGGCCAGAGTGCGGCAAAATGATGAGTTCGAGTGATTGATAACACCGCTATACCGCTCTTGTGGGCAGCCTCGGCCAGTGCATCGAGGGATCGTTGGTGCGCCAGGGGGGCGTAACCGAGGTCTCCATCACAGTGCAGTGCAACGGGGGTGCGGGAGTGCAGCTGGGGGTCGGCGCAACCGTTAACTTTGCCGCTGCGCAGCGAGGACACATAACCCGGCATACGGAAAAGACCATGTGAGTGAGAGCCATCGCGTTCAGCCCGCATGACGGTATCGGCAACGGCGTTCGCATTCTCTTCGTTGGCCCCTGCGGTGAGCAGGGTTTGACGGGCAAGAGAAAAAATATCTTCTAGAGAGACTGAGGTTGTAGTCATCAAGTAAGGCCGTAAGTCGGTCGGCAGCAGTATAGGTGAGGCATGTTGTTAATCGTACGCTATCCTGACAACAGGTGCGCATTGTGAAGACTCGTGGTATCTGATAGGTTGACCCAGAAGGCTGATCAAATTTTAGGTGCAGGACAAGTCGTGGCAAAACTTTATTTCTACTATTCGGCAATGAATGCCGGCAAGACAACCAACCTGCTGCAGTCGAACCACAACTACGCCGAACGCGGTATGAATACACTGGTATTAAAGCCGCGGGTCGATAATCGGGCAGAGCACAACCAGGTCCGATCACGAATTGGCCTTCAGGCCGATGCGTTTGAGGTGGCCGCGGATACCGATCTATACCGACTGGTTGCTGCAAAAAGTGATATGCAACCCCTTCACTGTGTGCTGGTTGATGAAGCCCAGTTTTTGAGTGCTGAGCAAGTGGGCCAGCTTACCGAGGTGGTCGACGCCCTGGATGTGCCCGTGTTGGCCTATGGCTTACGCACAGATTTTCTTGGCGAACTTTTTGAGGGCTCACGCCAATTGCTGGCGTTGGCAGATGAGTTGCGCGAGATCAAAACCATATGCCATTGTGGTCGAAAAGCCATTATGGTGGTGCGTTTTGACAGCGAGGGTAAGCCACTCCGGGCTGGCGATCAGATTCAGATCGGCGGTAATGAAACTTATGTCTCGATGTGTCGGCGCCACTTCAAAGAAAGCCTGGGTTCAGATGCCACTTGAGCCGCGGTTGATCGAGAGAGGTGGCACCCATCAAATGGTCGGGCCGGCTTGGGGCTGGGTCAGCAGGCGAGGTGATTCGGTCCTGGTACCCAAAGTGCTACAGGTAGTAGAGCATCAGGCTGGCGGCCAGCAGTACCGCGACCCACAATACCATTGATCCAGTTGGCCAGGACCGTGCCAGTGTGCCTTCCGGGCCGTAGTGGTGCAGGATCTGGCGCATAAGTCCCCGACCAGCGCGGTGACTGCCCTGCATCAGGATATGCCGAAAACGATCGAGCCCAGCAGTGCTCCGGCGAAGCCAGTTCGGGGCCAGGCGCCGGTACAGCCATTCGACATCCAGGTTGGTGGAGTGCAGTTCAGGCGGGTAAATGCCGGACACCTTGAGCCAGGCAAACGCGGCGGCTGAAAAAACCAGCAGTTGTATCTGGGCCAGTATGTGGCTGCCGTCGAAGGGAGCATAGTCCACTGCGAACGGTAACAGGCCATAAAGCGTCCAAGGGTAAGTGCCAATAAAGACACACAATATTGCCGCAATACCCATTGCTGCCAGCATGTTGAGTGGGGGCTCAGTGGTACGGATACCGCTGTCGTGGGCAAAAAAGGCAAAAAACGGAATCTTGATACCGGCGTGGTGAAATACACCGGCTGAGGCAAACAGCAATGCCAGCCAGACGACAGGATGCCCCTCTTCCAGCACCGCGACCATCACCATGGATTTGCTGACAAAGCCGCTGAACAACGGGAATGCTGAGATTGATGCCGCGCCAATGATGCACAGGGTGGTGGTAACAGGCATGCTTTTATAGAGCCCGCCCAGATCTGAGCCATTTATTCGCCCGGTCATATGCAGGACCGCGCCCATCGACATCATCAACAGACCCTTGAAAATAACATCATTAAAAGCATGAGCGATCGCGCCGTTCATGGCCAGTGCTGTGCCCAGACCGATGCCCACGACCATAAAGCCGATCTGGTTAATCATGCTGTAGGCAAGCACACGACGTAGATCGTTCTCAATAACAGCGTAGAAGATCGGAAAACAAGTCATCGTGGCGCCGATGTACACCAGTGCTTCGGTGCCGGCGAAACCCCGAGCCAGAGCATAGACTGCAACCTTGGTGGTGAACGCACTGAGAAAAACGGTGCCGGTGGGGGTCGCTTCGGGGTAGGCGTCGGTAAGCCAGTTATGCAGGAGCGGAAAAGCGCACTTGATACCAAAGGCAATGAAGATCAGCACCCCACCCGCACCTTGTAGGCCGATGTGGTTAAAACCCAGCGAGCCGTTTTGCCGATACAGGATCAGGGCGCCGGCCAGTAATAACACCCCCGAGATTACCTGGATTACCAGGTACCGCATGCCGGCACTCCAGGCACGCTCGGTACGGTTGGCAAAAATCAGGAACACCGAACTCAGCGCCAGCATCTCCCAGAACACAAACAATGTGAGCAAGTCACCGGCGAACACAGCTCCTAATGCGCTGCCCGCATAAAGCAGCGCGGCGACATGCTGGCTGCGCTCTGGCACATGCAGCGAGAAGACAATGCCGATAAACGCCCCGATGTGAAAGAGGATTCCAAAAAGTTGGCTGAGCCGGTCATTGCGTAATGGTTCAAGAACCATGTCCATGAAGGTCACGCGGATCAGTAGGTCCGCCGGTAACTGCAACAACACCAGGCCACCGACAATCGGTACCGCCAACATCAGCAATTGTCGTGGTCGCTGCGGTAGCACAGCAGCCGCCAGCGCAGCCAGGTAGAACAGCACAAATGGCGGCAGGTCAGGCATCACGGTCGTAGTAATCCTCGCCGCGCATCAGCAGTTTGCGCATTTCTTTTGCCAGCAGCACCAGCACCACGCAGGCGACGAAACCGTAGAAGGCATAAAAGCCCCATAGCCCCTCCCAGGGGTGCACCACGTGGCGGTGGTACACAAAGTCGGCACCGATGGTGAGGACACACACGACTACCAGTGCCCACAGCACACGCTTAACGTTTTTCGGGTTGTCAAAAATATGGGTCTTTTCTTGCATCAGAGCCTCACAGAACGAGCATGCTTGCCAGCCGGTAGATCGGGCCGGGGAAGAAAAAGAGTACGACACAGGCCGTTGTGGTTAGGCCGATGCCGATCAGGCAGGGCAAGGGGGCTTCTTTAAGTTGTGTATCACGCTGGGGCGCGTTGGCGAAAAAAGCCCGCAGTGGGATGGGCAACAGGTAGGCCAGGTTCAGCAGCGTACTCAACATCAAAATTCCGACCAGTACACCGTAGCCTGCGTCGAAGGCGCCGATCGCAAGGTACCATTTACCCCAGAGCCCAGCCATCGGGGGTAGCCCGGCGATACTGAGGCTGGCGATCAGGAATGCCCCCATCGTGACCGGCATTTGCCGGCCAAGCCCGTCGAGCTCGCTGACCCGGGTTTTGTGCGCAGCTACCAGGATTGCACCGGCACAAAAGAACAGCGTGATCTTGCCGACCGCATGGGTCGCTATGTGTACCGCTGCGCCGGTGATACCCGCCGCATTGGCCAGCACAGCACCGAGTACCACGTAGGACAACTGACTGATGGTCGAATAAGCCAGGCGGCGTTTGAGGTTGTCCTGGTTCAACGCGACCAGCGATGCACCAATGATCGTTATCGCCGCAACCCATAATATAAGGCTACTGGCGCGATTATCGGCCAATAAATCGATGCCGAAAACGTATACGGTGATCTTGAGAATGGCAAACACACCAGCCTTGACGACAGCAACGGCGTGTAGCAGCGCGCTTACCGGGGTGGGTGCGACCATTGCTGCGGGCAGCCAACGATGAAAGGGCATCAGCGCTGCCTTGCCGATGCCAAAGGCGAAGAGGGCGTAGAGTATTCCGATGATCAGTGGCGAAGCCTGCCCCGCGAGGATGCCCCCCGCCTTAAAGCCGGTTGTGCCGGTCAACTGCCAGGTCCAGATTACCGCCAGCAGCAAAAAACCCATGGAAGTGCCCATCAGGATGCCCAGATACACACGGCCCCCGCGCCGCGCCTCGTCGGTGCCGGCATGAGTGACTAATGGATAGGTGGATACTGTCAGCAGTTCGTAAAAAAGAAACAGGGTGAACAGGTTCTGCGCCAGGGCGACACCCATCGTGGCGCTGATCGCGATGGCAAAAAATGCATAAAAGCGGGTCTGGTGACTCTCGCCATGGCCGCGCATATAACCGATCGCGTAGATTGTGGTGACGATCCACAAAGTTGAGGCGATCAATGCAAACAGCAGCCCCAGTGGCTCGAGTTGCAGGGCCAGCGGTACACCGGGCACGGGGATAGCCAGCAGTACGCCAGGAGTTTCACCAGCCAGTACGGCTGGCGCCAGCAAGGCGACTTCTGTTACGAGAATGGCTCCAGTGGCCAGGCTGACCGCCTCGCGCAGGTTTGGCCAGCGGCCGGTGATGATGACCAGGATTGCACCGATCAACGGTGTCAGCACGATCAGCACCAGCAGCAACGGATCGCTCATGGTTGAATCCCAAACAGAGCCGCAGCCGCTTGTGTCGCGATACCTGCGCTGAGCCCGGTGTGCATACCAAAGTAAAGGTTAGCAATGGCCAGTAGCCAGGCCGGTAACAGCATCGATAGCGGGGCTTCACCCGCGCCAGCTGTCTTGTTGGTTTTGCTGAGGTATGCTGTTTCGATAACGCGCCAGATATAAATTACCGCCAGTAACGATCCGGCAATGATGACCAGGATCACAGGCCACCAGCCCCGCTCCAGTGCGGCCAGCACCAGGTACCATTTGCTGATAAAGCCCGCCGTCAGCGGCAGGCCGATCAGGCTCAGACCTCCAAGTACAAATACGCCCATAGTCCAGGGCATGCGGTAACCCAGGCCTTTGAGGTCTCCCAGGCGTACGCTACCCAGCCGCCAGGCGATGCAGCCGAGCGCCAAAAACAGGGTGCCTTTCATCAGGGCATGGTTAAAAAGATGCAGCAGCGTGGCTGTCAGGCCGGCAGGCGTTGCCAGGCTCACTCCCAGCGCCAGATACCCCACTTGGGCTACGCTGGAGTACGCCAGCATCCGTTTGAGGTTGTGCTGGAAGATGGCCACAGTCGAGGCCGACAGCACCGCGATGGTACCCAGTACTGCCAGTCCCAGTGCCAGCGGCATGGTGCCCAGGGCAAAGTCGACACCGAATACCGAAAACACGAACCGCAACAGCACATAGACCGCTACCTTGGTTGCGGTGGCGGCGAGAAAGGCACTGACGGCCGAGGGAGCATGTGCGTAGGCATTGGGTAGCCACAGGTGCAGCGGGAACAGCGCAATTTTCAGCCCCAAGCCCACGGTGAGAAAGGCAAAACCCGTACGTGCTGTACGGCTGTCGGCGACCGTGATCAGGCGGTGCGCCATGTCGAGCATATTCAGCGTGCCAGTCAACATATACAACAGGCCGATACCGATGAGAATGAACGTGGCGCCGATGGTCCCCATGATCAGGTACTGGTAGGCCGCGGTCAGTGCTTTGCGTTCGGTGCCCATAGCAATGAGCACATAACTGGAAAGCGAAGAGATCTCCAGAAAAACAAAAAGATTAAACGCATCCCCGGTGATGGTGATGCCCAGCAGCCCGGTCAGACATAACAGCCAGGCCGTATAGAAAAGCCCCTGGTTATGTGCCTCGACCTCGCTGGCGACACTGCGCCGGGCGAAGATCGTCACCACGGTACTGATCGTGGTGACGATCAGGAGTACGTAGGCATTGGCTAGATCTACCCGGTAGGCAATACCGAAGGGCGCCGCCCAGCCACCGAAGGCATAGTCGATCACACCCTGTGCTAAAACCTGCCCCAGCAGCAGGATAGATACCAGCATTGAGAGCGCGCTGGCCGTCAGCGTCAGTGCCCACGTGGCAAAGGGGCGATGCAGGGCCAGGCACAGCGGGGCCGCCAGTAGCGGCACCACTACCTGTAGCGCCGGCAGTTGTGTGCCGATCACAGTGATTCGTCCTGGCGGTGAATGTCGTCTTCTTCGACCGATCCGTAGGCCTCGCGGATCCGCACGACCAGGGCGAGCCCCAGTGCCGTGGTCGCTACCCCGACCACAATGGCCGTCAGGATCAAGACATGGGGTAACGGATTGGAGTAATGGGTGATGCCCTCTCGCAGTATCGGCGCCCCACCGTCTGCGACTTTGCCCATACTGATGTAGAGAATAAACACCGAGGCTTGAAAAAGGTTCAGGCCGATGATTTTCTTAACCAAATTACCGCTGGAGATCACCACGTAAAACCCGGTCATCATCAGCAAGATGACAATCCAATAGTTGTACAGGCCGGCGACACTCATGGATCGTTGCGCCCGGCAAAAGCCAGGAAAATGGTAACCATCACTGCGCTCACCGTGACGCCGACTCCCAGTTCGACCAGAAAAATGCCCAGATGTTGGCCGTGAATCAAATCATGTGCGAGTGCGCCGTAAGCGAGGTAGTCGGACCCCATCAGCATCGTTGCGATGCCGACGCCGGTGTACAAGATCAGTCCAAGGGAGATGACCCACCGCAACAGGCCCGGTGGTACGGCACTGCGCAGGGCTTCAGTACCAAATACCAGGCCGTAGAGGATAAATCCGGCAGCGAAAATTACCCCAGCCTGAAACCCTCCCCCGGGACCGAAGTCGCCGTGGAACTGCACATACAGAGCAAACAGCAATATCATCGGGATGATGATTTTGGCGACGACGCGCAATACCGGGTTATCTCTCATGATACCCGGTTCTCCTTGCCGGGCCGTTTGCGCCGGCGCAGTCCCAGCAGAGCCAGTACGCCGACCCCTGCGGTAAAAATCACCGCCAGCTCGCCCAGCGTGTCATAGCCGCGGTAACTCGCGAGGATGCTGGTGACCACGTTGGGGATGCCCGTTTGTTCAGGCGATTGGCCGATGTAATACGGCGCAACATGCTGATGTACCGGTGCCCCGGGGTCGCCAAAAAAGGGCATGTCGAGCGTTCCGTACACCAGCGCCACCCCGGTGACCACAACGACCAGCAGTGGCAGGAGCGGTCGGTGTGCGGGGCGTTGCTCGCGTCGACCCACCAGGCCAATGGTCGCGAGCATTAATACTGTCGAAATCCCGACGCCCACAGCCGCCTCGGTGAAAGCCACATCTACCGCATCCAGCACCACGAACACCACCGCTGCGAGCAGACTGTAGATACCGAACATCATGGTGACGGCAAAAAGATCATGCAGTCGAATCGCTGCTATTGCGGTTACCACCAGCATACCCAGCAGCACGATATTGATGGACTCGATCAGCACCTAGTTTTCCGGCTCGCCTAGCCAGGGTCTGCGGATTCCATGTATGGCCGCGCGCGCCAGGGCGTGGGAGGCAGAGGGGTTCAGCAACGCCAGTATGGCGAGCAGTGCCAGTAGTTTACCCAGCAGTAAACTCCAGCCCGCTGCCAACGCCAGTCCCAGCAAAATGGCGCCTGCTCCCAGGGTGTCAGTGATGCCGGCCCCGTGCAGGCGGGTGAAAACATCCGGTAGGCGCAGTAGTCCAATGCCCCCTGCCAGCGTGAACAGTGCACCGACAGCTAACAGGAGGGCGCTGGCAAAATCCAGCGCGGCACTCATGATTTTTCTCCGTCGCTCGTTGACTGGGCCTGACCGAGATCACCGAACTCGGAAACTTTGAGTACCGCCACGGTGCCGATAAAGCCGATCAGGGCGTACATCAGCGCAATATCGATATATAACTCCGGCTCCCCGACAATAAATCCCAACACAGCGATCATCAGCACAGTTTTAGTACCCAAGGTATTCGAAGCCAGAATCCGGTCATAGACCGTGGGTCCTTTAATTGCCCGGATCAAAGCCAGCACCATGGTCACAAGCAGTGCAATGCTGGTCAGCGTCAACATGACTTGCCTTCCAGGGTACATACGCGCCGAGCCATTTCGCCTTGAGCCAACTCTTGTGCCGCATCTTCCGTCAGGGCATGGACTTCAATCTGGTGGTCAGCGACATCCAGCGAGATCGTCCCGGGCGTCAGCGTAATGGAGTTGGCGTAACTGACCCGACCCACCGCGCTGTGCTGCGTGGCGTCGACATGGAGGATGGTAGGGCTGATCGGCAGGTGCGGGTTCAGGATGCGCCGTGTTACGTCTAGGCTGGCGCTGACAATCTGGCCGATCAGCCAGGGCAGGTAACCCACGAGGCCAGGAACCTGTTTTAACGGCAAGCCTTCGCTATCCAGAATGTTCAGACGCACACAGAGCAGCACTACGGCGATGACCGATACTAAGCCCAGTCCCAGCAGCATCGCTGACCAATGTCCCGACAGCAGTAGCCATGCCCCCGACAACAAAAGAAAAAGCATCGGTGCGTTTCGTAACATGATTGCGTTAAGACCGGGGCACCCGGAATCCCATTAATGCTCAAATAAGCTGACGATTAAAACTGGCATACATATACAAGAAAAAGTGCCGGACGCTGTGACTAGCCAACCAATATTAGGCGAAGTAGGCTGCGTTCCTCAAAAAAGAATGGCCGGACATCACTACTGAACGGTCGATCAGGATAGAACCAGGCCAGTTGCCCTGCGGTGGGCACGGGCTTCACGCCGCCGCCGGATATTCATATCCTGCAGGGTTCTCTCGACATAGTCGATGTGATTATCCGACGCCGCCTTGGCCGCCTCCGGATCGCCATCCAAAATCGCATTCATCAGGTGATAGTGCTGGTCGCGCAGGTGCTTGAAGTTATCAGGCCGCTGGTACAGGTTCTCCAGGTTGTAGTGAATACTGCGGCGCAAGAGTGAGAACAGGCTGCGCATCACATGCACCAGAACGACGTTGTGGGAAGCTTCACCGATAGCCAGGTGAAAATCTGCATCGGCCTTGGCTTCTTGTATGGCATCAGCTTCACCATGCGAGACAATCATCCGCTTATAGGAAGTACGCAGCACTTCGATATCCGTTTCAGTGCGTCGGGCAGCAGCGTGGTATGCCGCCATCGACTCGATGGCGTGGCGTAACTCCATGACATCTTCCTGTGCATCAGCTGAGGCACTGATCAACTCCAGTAGCGGATTCTCCAGCGCGGGATTGAGGCTTTCGGTGACTTCGGTCGCACCGCCACGGCGGGTAATCAGCAGGCCGCGGGCCGAAAGGATCTGCAGTCCTTCGCGCAGCGAGGGCCGCGAGACACCCAGTTGGGCGGCAAACTTGCGCTCCGCAGGTAGCCGATCGCCGGGCTTTAACGCGCCCTCCAGGATTAACTGCTCGACCTGTCGAACCACGGAGTCCGAAACACGCTCTCGATTCATAGTAGACTGGTTATTTGGTATGACCAACGAGGGCGCTACTCTACCACTGAGTCAGAAATTGTCAAAACCCCTTTTATCCGCTCTTTTTTGACTGTTTCTTTCGATTCAGGCGATACCATCTTTTCGCAACTGTGTGCCAGCCGCTGGTGGTATCTGTTTCTTTGCTCCGTTGGCTTGACCAGAGATCCTCAAGATAGTTCACTGACCCTGCTGGATAAAGGGTTTATTGGGGAAATAATTCAAAGTAAGCCTTAAAAAGTTGTGGGTTTTATAAAAAAATCGTTTCCTGCCGACCACGATGGTCCTGAAGATGCGGAAACATTCATTTAGAAAACCAACCGTGAACGGATGGAAACCTCCTACAGGTCGTCGATAGGATCACGGCCAGGAGGACCACTAACAGGAGACGAACATGAAAAAAATACTATCTACACTGGGGGTCGCCAGCGTCATTTCATTGGCACTGATCGCATCCCCTGCCTATGCCGGTAAGGTGGTGCTGAAGGTGCCGGTCTGGTTTCCGACCAGCTTACCTGCGTTAGGTACTTCGCCCGCATGGGTCGCAAAGCATATCAATGCCATCAGCGGCTCTGATATGAAGATGAAGATTTACGAGCCGGGCAAACTGGTACCACCCAAAGAGATGTTGGAAGCCGTGTCCAAGCAGCAGGTTGGGGCCGGGTACACAACCCCGGGTTACAACCAGGGAAAACTCGGCAAGAAGGGCGCGATATTCTCAGCAGTGCCTTTTGGTCCCGATGCGCCAGAGTTTCTGGCCTGGGTTTACTACGGCAACGGCCGTACCTTGTGGCAAAAGACATATGATGATGCCGGCTTTAACGTGCAGTCTATTCCGTGCGGCATTATTGCACCCGAGACCTCTGGCTGGTTCTCTAAAGAAATCAATTCGGCTGCCGATCTGAAGGGCCTGCGCATGCGCTTCTTTGGCTTGGGTGCCCTGGTCATGGAGAAACTGGGCGTATCGACCTCTCAGCTTCCCGGCGGTGAGATCGTCCCTGCCCTGCAGAAAGGCTCCATCGACGCCACCGAGTTCTCGATGCCCGCCATTGATAAGCGATTGGGTATCAATAAGATTCTCAAGTACAACTACTTCCCCGGATGGCATCAGCCTGCGACCTTGTTCGATTTAATCGTCAACAAGAATATCTGGAACGATGTCATGAACGAAGGGCAGCGTACGATTGTCGAGCTTGCCTGCAAAGCGGTTATGACCGACGCGCTGGCGATGGGCGAGGCAATGCAGTTCGATACCATGAAAGAAAACGCCGCTGCCGGTACGGTGAATAAGTACTGGTCAGACGAGATGTTGGGTACGTTTTCAACAAAGTGGGATGAAGTCGTTGCCGAGGCGATTGCCGAAGATNCAGGNTTCAANGANNTNTGGGATGATCTNCAGGANTTCCGTGCAAACTATGCAATCTGGAATAAGTGGGCATACCTGCCGCGTCCAGGAACCTCNCGCGATTAAGCGTTAGTTGTTGACCTAATAGCAGCCCGCGGCATTTGCCGCGGGTTTGCTTTTTTTGGGGCAGGCCTTTTTTCGGCCTGAGNCATAAATTTTTTAAGTANGTTATATTGCTTTTNTTCCCCCTANCGGAAAGAGGTTNTTATGGCGAATGTCATTAGCGGCGAGACCCATCAGGTACCGATCACCGAACTGCTCAATAGATTTATAAAGCGGCTTGTTGGGGCGGTTGCATGGCTGAACGTCGCCCTGATCATCGTTATCCTGACGACAGTCATCCTGCGTTATGGATTTCATCGCAACGGGCTGCTTCTGGGGTGGGGGCTGGTACCCATGGAGGAACTTGAGTGGCACCTGTATTCGGTACCGTTCATGCTCGGATTGGCTTACGCCATCACTAATAACAGTCATATCCGCATCGATATCATCCACATGGCGATGTCGAAACGGCTCCAGCATTTTTTTGAAATCTTCGGCATTATTTTCTTGCTGATGCCGTTTCTTTTGATCATGTTGGATTTTAGCTTTGATTATGCGGTGTATTCCTTTACCCACAACGAATCCTCGCAAAGCCCCAGCGGTCTTCCCTACCGCTGGATTATCAAATCGGTGATTCCGTTGTCAATGTTGCTGATGATAATTGCCGCACTTGCCCGCCTCATCCAGGAGACAGCACTGTTGTTGCATCACGGCAAGGAAATGAAAGAGACGGTCTCTGCTCGGGCGTCCCTGATGCAGCGGATGCTTACTCCTCAATTAAAGGACTTAGACGTGTCGACTCGGGAGGGCACCGGCTCATGAATTTCGCCGCAGAAAATTACCTCGTGATCGGCATGTTTGTGTCGTTCATCGCTTTGTTGTTCACAGGATTTCCGGTTGCCTGGGTGCTGGCCGGCGTCGGCATCATTTTTGGCGGGGTAGCCTGGTGGACCGATAATGTCATGGATTGGACCATGACAGGCCTGGACTACAACACGCTGGGTCTGCTGGTAGGCCGCATCTTCGGCATCATGGACAACTGGGTATTGATCGCATTACCGATGTTTATCTTCATGGGCCTGATGCTCGATAAATCCGGTATTGCCCAGAAAATGCTGCATTCGATGCAAAAACTTTTTGGGAACATAAAGGGCGGGCTTGCGGTCACGGTCACATTGATCGGCATCATTCTGGCCGCCTCGACCGGTATTATCGGCGCCTCAGTGGTGTTGCTGGGCGTAATGTCGGTGCCGATCATGCTCAAGCAGAACTACCATAAACCCCTGGCGCTGGGAACCGTAGCCGCCTCGGGCTGCCTTGGCATTTTGATTCCGCCTTCGATCATGCTGGTTATCATGGGGGATCAACTGGCGATCCCGATTCTGGATTTGTTCATGGGGGCGGTTTTCCCGGGCCTGATTCTCGGTGGGCTGTATATTGTGTTTATCCTGGGGTACTGCAAGATTTTTCCGGATAAAGCGCCACTGGCTGCGGACCACACAGAAGCGAATCTGAAAGACGTAGTGCGGGCCTTAATCGATATCCTCCCGCCCGCCGTGCTGATCTTGATGGTGTTGGGGTCAATTTTTATGGGAATCGCGACCGTGACAGAGGCTTCCGGTGTTGGTGCACTGGGGGCGACGCTGATCGCTGCTTTTTACAGGAACTTAAATTGGAAAGTCCTTAAAGACGTGGTGGTCAACACCATGAATACGTCCGCCTATATTTTTGCGATTTTTGTCGGTGCGACGATATTCGCTCTGGTGCTGCGCGAATGCGGCGGTGATGAACTGATTGAAAGTGCGTTGACAGGATTAGGGCTTGGCCCTTATGGGTTGATTATTTTTGTGCTGGCCGTGATTTTCTTACTGGGCTTTTTTCTTGACTGGATCGAAATCAGTTTGATCATATTGCCCCTGCTGGGGCCGGTGGTTGCGGGCCTTGACCTTCCGGTTAGTGGTTACGGTGTTGTTGATTATCCCAGTTTGACCTGGTTTGCGTTGTTGGTTGCGGTCACCTTACAGACCTCATTTCTAACGCCGCCGGTGGGTTTTGCGCTCTTCTATCTCAAAGGGGTATGCCCGCCGGAAGTGAAATTGGTAGAGATTTACCGCGGCGTAGTGCCTTTTATCGTGCTGCAACTGATCGCCTTGGTTCTGGTGTTTGTTTTCCCGGCATTGGTCACCTGGTTGCCTGCACAGGCTTTCAAACCGTTGTAAAAATTTATCGTCCCAAAGCGGTATGGTTTGCCCTTGGGACCGGCAAAACCCTCAAGCTGGTTGGCCAGAGCAGTTAGGGCTTGTCACCAGCGTGGCAGGCGTTGACGGCAGCGAAACAGCCGCTATTTCTATGGGGAGCACTCAGCGGACTCACCAGCGCCGCCAAAAGCAAGCGATAGAAAAGTACCCATATCAGCCGGGCGCTCGCTGTGATCGAGTGACAACGCGGCTTCGAGTGTTTTCAGCAGGGTATAGGGATATGCGCCGGTCCGGGATACAGTGAGCTTTTCCAGCGTCACCCCCTCACGGCGTTTCAGTGCCGGGGCTGGGGATGAGCCGGTAATACAGTTGTACATGGTGGCAGCAAGGCCGTAAATGTCGGTCCAGGTGCCCAACTTGCCATCCAGGTACTGCTCAGGCGGAGCGAATCCATGGGTCAGGGTCTGGAAGGAGCCGAAGTCACCTTCATCACCCAGGGTCTGTGCTGCGCCGAAATCCAGCAGCAGCGGCTGACCACTGGTACGAAGCAGCACATTTGCAGGTTTGACGTCCAGGTGCACAACCCCGTGCTGATGCATGCGCCAAAGCCCCTCGCCAATAGGTGGAAAAACCCGCTGCAGAAAATCCCAGTCCAACTGGCCGGCGAGTTTCTTGATAAACCAGCGCAGGTCGCGTCCCGACTCGTGGGCCATCACCATGTACAGCGTGTTATTTGCTTCGAAGTGTTCACTGACGCTGATGACATTAGGATGGCGGACCTCACTCATTCTCTGGGCTTCCTCGCGAAAGCGCTGAAGCCCCCGTCGAAACGGGGTCTGTGCCAGTGGGGTATTCGGCTCGATGGCACCGTCGGCCTGGCGGGTCACCAGATCCTGCGGACAGTATTCCTTGATGACGACTTTGCTGCGTTGCAGTTCGCTGCTCGCGAGGTATACCAGGCTGAAGCCACCCCCGCCGAGTACTTCGCCGATGGTGTAGCCTTTAAGAATGTGACCGCTTTGCAGGGGGAGTCTGCTGGACATAAACGGGACCTAGATTGGATGCGCCAGCCAGGAACGGGGCTAAGTTGATGCAGAATACAGTATAGTTGCTTGCTAGGCGCTATCGCAGGGCTATTGCCAATGTCGGCGTTCATGATGCCCAGGTGCCCCACATTATTCTGGAGGTTAAAACTTGCCACAGAGCATGACCGCATTTGCCCGCTGTGCAGCGCAGACACCCCTGGGTGATCTGACCTGGGAGGTACGCTCGGTCAATCACCGCTACCGTGAAGTCGCACTACGCTTGCCTGAAGAGTTGCGTTTTGCCGAGGGGGTCTTCCGTGAAGCCATTGCGGTGGCGGTGAGCCGTGGTCGGGTGGATGCCCAGTTGCGTTACCTGACGCCAGCGCTGACCTCGACTGAGCCAGACATCGATACTGGGGTGGTCGATCGCCTTGCCACCTGGTCGGACCACGTCCGCGCTATTGTGCCGGATGCCAGGCCATTACAGGTCAGTGAAATACTGAAATGGCCAGGTGTGATATCAACCCCGGCGCTGGACGATGAGGCTCTCGCACTGGCTGCCAGTGCACTGCTGCAAGAGGCACTAGACGAACTGACAACTTGCCGTGAACGGGAGGGCAATGCGCTGGCGGACATTCTCAAGGATAAGACGACCGCAGCGAGGGATATTCTCAGTTCGCTTGCCGAGCGCTTGCCGGACATCGGTCAGGCGCAGCGCCAACGCCTTGAGCAACGCCTGGCGGAAATGCTGGAGCAGGTGGATCCAGACCGCCTGGAACAGGAGATCGTGATACTGCTTGCCCGGAGCGAAGTGAGCGAAGAGATGGATCGTCTGAGCCTGCACCTTGATGAGGTTGAACAGGCGCTGAGTCGGCGGGGACCCGTCGGCCGTCGGCTGGATTTTTTGATGCAGGAGTTGAACCGTGAAGCCAACACCCTGGGGTCCAAGTCGGCACACTCGGAGCAGACCAGCGCATCGGTTAGCCTCAAGGTGCTGATTGAACAGATGCGCGAACAGGTGCAGAACATAGAGTAAGCCGGTGATGTCGCAAATGGTTACTAGCCCTGCCCGGGTCTATATTCTGTCCGCGCCTTCGGGCGGGGGTAAGAGCAGCCTGGCACGCGCACTGGTCGACAGTAGTGATCAGTTGGTCACGTCTGTATCCCATACCACCCGCGCGCGTCGGCCGGGGGAAACTGATGGGGTCGATTATATTTTTGTCGATCGTGCGAACTTCGAACAGATGATTGAGGCTGGGGGCTTTCTAGAATATGCCCGGGTGTTTGATCACTATTACGGGACGTCGCGTACTGCTGTAGAGCGCTGTCTCGCCAACGGCCAGAGTGTGATCCTTGATATTGACTGGCAAGGAGCCCGTCTTGTCCGCCACGCGGTGGTCGATACGGTCAGTGTTTACATCATGCCTCCGTCGGCCAGGGCGCTGGTTGACCGCTTGGTGGCCCGGGGCCGCGATAGCGCTGAGGAGATTATGGCGCGCCTGTCCGAGGCAGCCAGTGAGATGAGTCATTACTGTGAATATGATCACATCATGATCAATGCGGATTTCACTGCTGCACTGGTGGAGTTGCGTGCCCTGGTGCTGGAGGGCATGACGCCGGCTTCAGCCCGGGGTTTTGATATCGAGGCTCTTGTGCATTGCGCAAAAAACGTTAGACTAAAAACATCTGACCTGGCAAGCCTTTAGCGGACCTTTCAAGAAAAGCCCGCACAGGCCATTACAGGTTGTTGCGCCGCTCCCGATCCGTGCCAGGATCGCTCCGAGTGGCAGGTTTTCTGGAGAACTACGGATGGCAAGAATTACAGTCGAGGATTGTCTCGAAAATGTCGAGAACCGTTTTGAACTGGTGTTGGTTGCTGCACGGCGCACGCGCCAGTTGCAACTGGGCTCTGACCCGCTGGTTCCTGAGGATCGCGACAAGCACACCGTGATTGCTTTGCGAGAGATCGCGGATGGCATGATCACCAACGAAATCCTCAAGGAGACAGAAATCGATCCCCTCAAGGAGTTGGAAGAAGCATTTGCTGCGGCCGGAGAAACCGAAGCGATTGGCGGAACTGAAGATGCGAAAGCCCCGGTGCAGGCCGAGGGTGTCAAAGAGGGGGCCAATGAATCTGCGGGTCAATCCGAAGCGAGTTCTGAGGAGTCGTCGGACATCGATCCTACTGCCGCCGAATTTGCGGCTGCTGTGGCCGATCTGATCGAAGCGGCTCCAGTCGCACAGGTGCCCGCAGTTGACAGTGACGAGGAACCGCAAGATGCCGATGACGCCGGCACCGACGCGGAGGACAAGCCCGCAAGCTGAGATCAGGCAGGATCCCTCCGCTGTCAGCGAGGGGCGTCTGCTGATCAGTGATCTACTGGGGATCGTTGAGCAGTATCTCGATCCCGAGGAGGTCAAGAACGTATATCAGGCGTATCTTTTCGGCGCCGAAGTCCATGAAGGTCAGGTCCGCCGTAGTGGTGAGGCCTACATATTCCATCCTCTTTCGGTGGCCCAGATTCTCGCCGATATGCGGCTCGACAGCCGCAGCATCATGGCGGCACTGCTGCACGATGTTATCGAAGACACCACTACGGCGAAGGATGAGTTGTCCTCCCAGTTTGGTAAGGACGTGGCACAACTGGTTGATGGAGTAAGCAAGATCGACCAGATTGAATTTGACTCACGCGAACATGCCGAAGCGGAGAATTTTCGCAAGATGTTGCTGGCAATGGCTAAGGACATCCGCGTCATCCTGATCAAACTCGCCGATCGACTCCACAATATGCGTACGTTGGGGGCGCTCAAGACCGAAAAACGCAAGCGGATTGCCGCCCAGACCCTCGATATCTTTGCACCGATTGCGAATCGGCTGGGGATGCGCACCTGGACCCTGGAGCTCGAGGACCTGAGTTTCTGTCATCTTTACCCCAAGCGGTACGACACCATCCGCAAGGAGCTCAAAAAACGCCGCGGCAACCATCGCGCCATTATCGAAAAGATTATCGTCAAGTTCGAGTCAGAGCTTGCCGAGGCAGGGTTGGAGGGTTCGGTCGAGGGACGCGAGAAAAATATCTACAGCGTTTACCGCAAAATGCGTTCGCGGCGGGTGCCCATGTCGGAAATGCGAGATATTTTTGCGATTCGCATCATCGTGCGCACGGTAGATGACTGTTATCGTGTCCTTGGGGTAATTCACAACACCTACAAGCCGGTGCCGGGCAAGTTCAAAGACTATATCGCCATACCGAAGGCCAACGGGTACCAGTCGCTGCATACGCTGTTGTTTGGTACCTTTGGTCAGAGCATCGAGGTGCAGGTTCGTACGACCGAAATGCACCGCACAGCTGAGACCGGGGTCGCCTCGCACTGGCGCTACAAAAGTGGCACAGATAAGCATCGTGCACCGATTCCTGCGCACCATTGGCTTGTGGATCTGCTGGATACCCAGAAACAGGCGGGCAACCCGTCAGAGTTTCTGGAGCACCTGAAGATCGACCTGTATCCAGACGAGGTTTATGTATTTACGCCGCACGGTGATATCAAAAAATTGCCCAAAGGGTCGAGCGCGCTGGATTTCGCCTACGCCGTGCACTCGGATGTGGGTAATCACTGTATCGGCGCCCGCATCAACAATGAGCCCGTGCCGCTGCATCACACGGTGGTTAACGGCGATCATGTTGAGGTATTAACTGCCCGTTCGGCCATACCGACACCGTTGTGGTTGAACTACGTAGTGACTGCCAAGGCACGCGCCGCGATCCGTGATTTTCTCAAGCATCAGCAGGAAGGGGATGCTGGCAAGCTTGGGCGCCAGTTATTGGAGCGGGCGCTGAAGTCCGTTGGCCTTAAGACCCGCCTGCGTACCGATCAGAAAATCCAGTTGCTCAAGCACATTGGCCTTGAAGACTGGAATGAACTGTTAGTGGATATCGGAATGGGTCGGCGCCTGCCCATGGTGGTTGCCCGACAGTTGTTGCCCGGTGCTAGCGGCACCGATGCGGCCCGGGCAGAGCCATTGCCAATCCGGGGTGTTGAGGGTATGAGCGTGTCTTACGCACGGTGCTGTCGGCCAATTCCCGGAGATGCGATTGTGGGCCTATTCTCACGCGGCCGTGGCATTGTCATTCACCGGCCAATTTGTCCCAACGTCCGAGAGCAGAGCAAACGCCCCGACGCCTGGATCGGTGTTGAGTGGTCGGATGATGTCAAGACCACTTTTGAGGCAGATATCCGCCTGGAGGTGATCAACCGTCGTGGGGTCTTCGCCACACTTGCATCGGTGATTGCTGAGGAGGATTCAAACATCAATCATGTGTTGGTGACCGCCCGGGACGACCGCAATTCTGCTATCCGGTTTACTATCGAGGTCGGTGATCGCAAGCATCTTGCCCGGATCATCCGCCGACTGCGTGCCCGTCGATCAGTGATTCGGATATCCCGTTCTCGGGGTTGACCGGATCTTTACTAACCGGAGTTCCCATGAGCCAAAAAGACTCTATCCATAGTGACGATGCGCCTGATGCGATCGGCCCGTATTCACAGGCTGTTCGTGTTGGTCGGACGGTTTACCTGTCTGGCCAGATTCCATTGGACCCGACGACAATGGAAATGGTGCAGGGCGATATCGACACACAAGCAAAACAGGTTTTCGATAACCTGGCCGCCGTCGCTCACGCGGCGGGTTGCGGTTTTGCTGATATCGTTAAGCTGACGATTTACCTGGTGGATCTGGAGCAGTTTTCCCGGGTCAACGAGGTGATGGCCGAGGTTTTCACGCCGCCCTACCCGGCGCGAGCCACAATTGCAGTAGCCGCATTGCCCAAGGGTGCGCCGCTTGAGGTTGAGGCAATAGCACACCTGCCTGCTTAGCAAACCATGCATGCGCTGGTGATAGAGCGCCATAACTTGCTCAGGTCGCGATGGTTAGTACAGGGCCCTGAACAACGAAGTCGTGGCTTCTGGCATGGGTGAGGCAGGGCAGGTATCGGTACTGTCGCTGAAGGGAGTAGGCCCGCAGCTGCGGGCCAAGCTCGAGCGGCTGGGTATCCTGACCGTAGTCGATCTGTTATTTCATCTACCGTTGCGTTATCAGGATAGAACCCGGCTTGTGCCGATTGGCCAGTTACGTCCTGGTGTCGAGGCCCTGGTCCATGGACACATCGAGATCAGCGGCGTTCGTTTTGGCCGCCGCCGCAGCCTGGTTACTGTGCTTTGTGATGATACCGGCCGATTGACGGTGCGCCAGTTTCATTTCAACGCCTCGCAGCGTCGTGGCCTTAAACGCGGTGCATTCATTCAATGCTATGGTGAAGTTCGATCGGGACCCACAGGCCTTGAGATGGTGCACCCTGAGTACCGGCTTATTGAAGGGCCTGATGCAGTTGAGGTAGAGACAACCCTCACACCGGTCTACCCTACGACCGAAGGCATCGGCCAGCGCCGCTGGCACGATCTCACCGGTCAGGCGCTCGCACGATGTGGCGAAGCGGTCCCCGAGCTATTGGGAGATTGGGCAAGCTTTGAGTTTGGTGATTTGCCGCTCTCAGAGGCGTTGATGCAATTGCACCGACCGCCGCCGGGGATTGATCTCGAAACGCTTAAAGCAGGCACGCATCCGGCACAGCAGCGCCTTGCCTTTGAAGAACTGCTGGCTAATCATCTTGCGGTGCGCCAGCGCCGTGAACGGCGTGATGCGTTATCGGCGCAGTCTATTCAGGCATCAACTGAGTTCTGGCCGCGCCTTCGAGACGCGCTGGGATTCACCCTGACTGATGCGCAACAGCGAAGCATCGACGAGATCGTAGCCGATCTGGGCAAGCCGACACCTTCCTTACGGCTGTTGCAGGGCGATGTCGGCTGTGGAAAAACTGTGGTGGCCGCCGCCGCTGTGCTGGCTGCGATTGAGGGGGGCCAACAAGCGGTGGTGATGGCGCCAACGGAACTGCTTGCCGAGCAACATCTTCGGGTATTCAGTGGCTGGTTTGAGAAGGTGGGGATTAAGCCTGTTTGGCTCAGCGGTCGAATAAGTCAGCGCGAGCGACGTGCGGTTTGCGCGCAGTTATCAAGCGGCGCTGCTCGCGTGGTAGTGGGCACTCATGCGGTTTTCCAGGATGACGTGAGTTATCACAACCTCGGGCTGGTGGTTGTTGATGAGCAGCATCGTTTTGGCGTGGCACAGCGGCTCGCGTTGCGCGAAAAAGGTCAGCGTGAGGGAAGTGCCCCCCATCAGATCATCATGAGCGCTACCCCGATTCCAAGATCACTGACGATGGTGATGTACGCCGACATGGATCTTTCGGTCATCGATGAGATGCCGCCGGGACGCCAGCCGGTTGAGACCGTGGTTCTGCCCAATACGCGTCGCGAAGATGTTCAGGCGCGCATTCGGGAGGCTTGTGCCCGTGAGCGAAGAGCGTACTGGGTATGCCCGCTGATCGAAGACTCTGATGTGCTGGCGGTTCAGGCCGCAACCAGCCGCGCAGAGGCGCTTAAAAGCGAGTTACCCGGGCTTCGCATTGCACTGTTGCATGGCAAGATTCCCTCTGCCCAAAAAGACGAGATCATGGATGATTTTCGTCAGGGGCGAGTCGACGTACTGGTGGCTACCACCGTGATTGAGGTTGGGGTGGATGTTCCGGAAGCCTCATTGATGGTGATCGAAAACGCCGAACGACTCGGCCTGTCGCAACTGCATCAGTTGCGCGGGCGCGTGGGCCGAGGAGATCAAAAATCAGTGTGTGTGTTGATGTATCAGCCACCTTTAGGCCATAACGCCAAGGAGCGTTTGGCAACGATGCGCCAGAGCACGGACGGGTTCGAGATTGCCCAGAAAGACCTTGAGCTGCGCGGGCCGGGTGAACTGCTGGGCGTTCGCCAGAGCGGCGCGCCGCAATTTCGCATTGCGGATCTGGCCCGTGATCGGGCATTACTGCCTGCCGTCCAGCACGGTGCGGTCAGGCTACTTCGCGATTACCCTAAAAAAGCCGAGCCTCTCATAGCGCGCTGGGTTCGCGAGGGGCTTTCGTTTTCCAATGCCTGAAAAACTAAAACTCTATTGGCGTCTGGCGCGGCTTGATAGGCCCGTGGGCTGGTTGTTATTGCTCTGGCCCACACTCTGGGCGCTGTGGATTGCCGCCGACGGGCACCCGCGCCCCGCCATCGTGGCCATCTTCGTGCTCGGTGTGATCACGATGCGTGCGGCCGGCTGTGTCATCAACGATATATTCGATCGTGATCTTGATCCACTGGTCGAACGCACTCGCACTCGTCCACTCGCGAGCGGCGCCGTCACCGTGCGCGAAGCGTTGGTGATTTTTTTCTTGCTGCTGACCATAGCCTTTGGCCTCGTGTTGCTCCTCAACCACGAGACGGTATTGTTGGCGGTGGTTGGTGCTGGGATAGCCGCAAGCTACCCCTTGGCTAAGCGATTCACAAATCTGCCGCAGGTATATCTGGGCGTGGCATTTTCGTGGGGTATTCCGATGGCATTCACCGCACAGGACAGCCCGCTGATGCCGCTGGCCTGGTGGCTGCTGGGCACCAACCTACTTTGGACGGTCGCTTATGACACGATGTATGCCATGGCAGATCGTCCTGATGATCTCAAAGCTGGTATCAAATCGACCGCTATCTTGTTTGGCCGATTTGATCGTGTTATCAACACCACTCTGCAGATATTGGCATTGATTAATCTGGTTCTGATTGGTGCGTACCTGGAGCTAAATAGCATGTTTTATGCTGGCCTGGCAGGTGCGACGGTTACAGTGCTTTACCAGTACCGCCTGTGTGCTGATCGCGATCGGATGCAGTGTTTTAAGGCATTTTTGAACAATATCTGGTTCGGCGGGTTCGTTTTTGCAGGCATCGTGCTGGCCTATACTTGACCAGTGATGGCAGGCAGCATCCATCAGCAGTATGGGCGCATTTACCTTCAGGGCTAATGAGGGTCATCACATGAAGCGATTGAAAAAGCGTAGCCCCCACTATTGGCGCGATAAACTGGCAGCAGATAAGACCCATGAGATTAAAAGGGCACCAAAGCGGTTTGCCGGAATTCAGGCAGGTCAACTGATGCTGATTCCCACGCCGGCCATCGTTGATCGTTACATCCGTTCCATCAAGCCGGGGCGATTTGTTGATCCGGCTGAGTTGCGTTTGCGGCTGGCGAAGCGTTATCGGGCCGATGTCAGTTGTCCTCTTGTCACCGGTATTTGTCTTCGGATCGTGGCCGAAGCTGCCCACGAGACCCTGAATGCTGGCGCCGCATTGGACGAGGTGACGCCATTTTGGCGGGTCATGGACGGAAATTCGAGCACCGCCCGCAAACTGTCGTTTGACCCAGGTCTTATCGATCTGCAGCGAGAACTCGAGTTCCCTGATCCCCATTAAGGCAAGGACAGCGGTGATCCGTTAATTCCTGCCTGATCCTTGGAGTTTTCAAGATACGATCAATGACAAGCCGATAATTTGAGTTCGCGGTGCCATGAAGCGTGAGTCCGGCAGCGCCCGAATGCTGAAAATAAAGATGTGGATCGATCAACCCGGCTCAAGTTTAGCGTAGGCCAGTACCAGCCACTTGCTGCCCACCTTTTCGAAGCGCACCTGGACGCGGGCATGTTCGCCCTGGCCTTCTACCATGACCACGGTCCCGGCACCGAACTTGGCGTGCTTTACCCGCCCGCCTAACCGGATATCTCCGGTTGCCTCTGGATTGGCACCCGCGCGTGCGGTTTTTTGCTCTGGCCGAGGTATCCGGGTACGCAAGCCGGCGCCAGCACGCACATCTGCCACCAGATCTACCGGAATCTCCGAAAGAAATCGCGAGGGGCTGGTTGTGTGTTCGCGCCCATGCAGGCGACGTACTTCAGCACAGGTCAGGACCAGTTGCTCCATGGCCCGCGTCATGCCGACATAGCACAGTCGCCGTTCCTCTTCTAAACCGCCCGGTTCATCCAGCGAGCGCTGGTGGGGAAACAGGCCTTCTTCCAGGCCGCACAGAAAGACCAGCGGGAATTCCAGCCCCTTGGCTGAGTGTAGGCTCATCAGTTGTACGCAGTCCTCCCACTCGTCAGCCTGCCCCTCTCCTGCTTCCAGTGCCGCATGGGCAAGAAAATCAGATAAGGGGTCGGTGTTCTCATCATTTTCGGCTTCAATGTTGAAATTGCGCCCCGCGCTGACCAGTTCTTCCAAATTTTCAACCCGGGTGATGGCCTTTTCTCCGCGCTCTTTGCGGTAGTGATCGATCAGGCCGCTGCGATTTATAGCCAGGTCGACCTTTTCAGATAAATCAAGGTCTTGTGCATCCTGTGCCAGCTGGGTGACCAGGCTGGTGAAGCCGGTCAGAGCTGTTCGTGCCCGGGCCGGCAGCGCGCCTGACTGACTGAGTGCCGTGGCTGCAACCCATAGTGAGCTTCCTTGCTCACGGGCATGTTGGCGCACAGCTTCGACGGTGCGTGCGCCAATACCCCGTGTCGGCAAGTTAACGACGCGCTCAAACGCCGGGTCGGAATCACGGTTGGTGATCAGCCGCAGATACGCCAGTGCGTCCTTGATCTCTGCCCGCTCGAAAAAACGCAGTCCCCCGTAAACCCGGTAGGGAACCCCCTGGGCCAGCAACAGTTCCTCGAATACTCGAGATTGGGCGTTGGAGCGGTAGAGTATGGCGATACTGTCACGGCGTTGCCCCTGGTGCTGCCAGGCCTGTATTCGGTCGATGACGAATCGTCCTTCGTCGATCTCATCCAGCGCACCGTAGAGTTGGATTAACTCGCCATCGGTGCCATCGGTCCACAGATTTTTGCCTAGCCTGTCCGGGTTCTGGTCGATGACCGCATTTGCCGCTTTGAGGATATTGCCGGTCGAGCGATAGTTCTGCTCCAGGCGAACGACCTGGGTGCCGGTAAAATCGCGTTGTAGCTGATGCATATTCTCCACCCGGGCACCACGCCAGCCATAAATTGACTGGTCGTCGTCTCCCACGGCACAAATCTGTCGGTGCCCCTGTGCTAGCAGTTTGAGCCAACGATACTGAATTGCATTGCTGTCCTGAAATTCGTCGACCAGTATGTGCTGGAAGCGCTGCTGGTAGGCTATACACAGTGGTTCGTTGTTCTGCAGCAGTTCCAGCGTACGCAATAGCAGCTCAGCAAAATCCACCAACCCCAGTTTTTGGCAGATCTCTTCGTAGTGGGTATAGACCTGGACCAGGGCCTGCTGATGATTGTCATCGGAGCCCTGTAGTTGTTGTGCCCGGCGCCCCTCCTCTTTCTGATGGTTGATAAACCACTGTATCTGTCGCGGCTGCCAGTACCCCTCATCGAGGCCAAGCTCACGTATGGCCCGGCGCACGACACGGTATTGATCGTCTGCATCGAGGATTTCAAAACCGTTCGGCAGGTTGGCTTGCTCATGATGCGCCCGGAGCAGGCGGTGGGATAAACCGTGAAAAGTTCCAATCCACATCCCGCGCACAGAAAAACCCAGAAAATCCTCAATCCGCCTTCGCATTTCGTTGGCGGCTTTATTGGTGAAGGTGACGGCGAGCACCGCAAATGGGGACACATCCAGCGCCTGCACCAGATAAGCGATACGATAGGTCAGGACGCGGGTCTTGCCACTGCCGGCACCCGCCAGGACCAGCATGGGTCCCGGTGGGGCCCCGACGGCCTCACGTTGGGCGTCGTTCAGGGCATCAAAAATCTGCGAAACATCCATCCGTGTCACATCCGGCTGAAGCGTTGGCAGGCCAGACGTGGGTCATGGGTCAGGGAGGTACGCGGACCCGCACTCCATTGCGCAGAATTCAGTGAGGGAAAGTAAACCAGATCCTGGCCGCACACTTGGTCTGGTACCCAGGTCACATCGACAAAATCGCAATAGCGCAGGGCTTCAGCGTACAGTTGCGCACCACCGATGAACCAGACTTCACCTGTGCAGTCGCTCAGCGCTGCCTCCAGTGAGGTGAAACAGGGCACCTGGGTCAGGGTTGCTCGGGTTACTACCCGGTTATCACGCCCCGGAAGCGCTCGGCTGCCAATGGATTCCCAGGTGTGCCGGCCCATGATAATGGTGGTACCCAGTGTCAGGCGCTTAAACCGCTTCAGATCCTCGGGGTAGTGCCAGGGCAGTTGTCCTGAACGGCCGATGACTCGGTCATGGGACATAGCCACGATGGCAGCTCGCGCCGGCGTGCTCTTAGATGCCGCCATACTGGCCTTAGACAGCGACCTTGAAACCGATTGCGGGATGGGGGGCATACCCGCTTAGCCGGAAGGTATCCACCAGAGAATCCGTATCTGCTTCGAGCAGGGGGTTGATATCTTCCAGCGCTCTTACCGCTGGGTCGATCTGGAGTTGTGGCAAGGCAAGCGGTTCGCGTAGCAGTTGTTCACGTAGGCCCGGGACGTGGTCGTATTCAGTCATCGTACCGTCGGCCTTGGCCGTGTAAATATGGGCGTCTATCAGTGTGTGGCCAAAAAATCCCGCCGGGATTCCGCTAAAGCGGGAGATCAACTCCAACAGAAAAGCGTAGCCGGCAATGTTGTAAGGTAGTCCCAGCGCCACATCACAACTTCGCTGGGTCAGGTGCAGACACAGCAGTGGCGCCCCTTCTTCGTCATGCTGCACGTTGAGTACCCAGAAGGCATGGCATGGTGGCAGGGCGCTGGATTGGGCATTGCCCGGCGCCCAGGCTGAGACCACCAAGCGACGGCTCTGAGGATGTTGGCACAGTTCGTCGATTACCCAGCGAATCTGGTCATTAAAGCCCGATTGCCCATCTTGATGCACCGGAAAATGACGCCAGAAATTGCCATAGGCGCTTGGGACCCGACCTGCTTCATCGGCCCAGGGTTCCCAGAAGCGACAGTTGTGGCGACGCAACAGATCGATGCGGGTATCCCCGGAAAGGAACCACAGGTTTTCCACCACAATGTTTTTCCAGGAGATTTCCTTTGTGGTCAGTAGCGGGAAGCCTTGGCGCAGGTCCACCTGATAATTGACGTTGAAGGTCGACAGGGTGTCGACCCCGGTACGGTTGGGCTTGCGCTGACCAGTTTCCAGCACCCGTTGGACAACTTCAAGGTATTGCTGCAATCGTTTTCCTCCGGAAAAATAACGATGCGGTTACGGCTTCAGCCGTTATCGCGAAAAAAGTGCTCTATGGCCTTGCGGGCGACAAAGGCCGATTTTACATACCAAAAATCTCGGTTAATACACATGGTGGCGAAAGCCAGCTTGCGGCCATTTTTTTCAGCATAACCGACAAACCAATCGTAGCGCCCAGTGGGTGCCCGCCCGCTCAGGCTGCCAGTTTTGCCGCCGACGTCGACTTTCACCATGGTGCCGCTGGCAAATTTCTTGAATGAGGTGCGCGCTGAGCCGGCCTCTATGGTTTGCCGCATCAGAACCTGTAACTGTCCGGCGCTGTCACTGTGGATGATCTGTTCGCTGGGGGTGGTATCGGCTTCGTAGAGAATCAGCCCATCATCGCCCACGATCTTTCGAATCAGGGTAGGCCTGATTCGCTGGCCCTTGTTAATTACAGTACTGGCGATGATTGCCCCGTGTACTGGGGACAGGGTGGTATTTTGGGTATAGCCGGCCGCGGTTTCTGCGACTGACCACGGATCAGCAGAATCCAGTTCCAGGCTACTGGAGGCCAGTGTGAAGTCTGCACCCAAGTCTCGATTGAAGCCAAAAGCCTCGGCATAATCAGTGAGGGAATGTGCGCCGATCGAAAATACACCCAGTCGCGCGAAAATGGTATTGACCGATTTGGCAAAGGCGCTTGATAGTGGAATTCGCCGGGTCCACTGGTTGTTTTTATGCGATAGGACATTTTTTCGATAAAGGCTGGTGCTCTTTCCATTGAAGGGAATTACGGTGGTGGCATCGGCTTTGCCCAGATCGATGGCCGCCGCCGCAGTCACGATCTTGAAGACCGAGGCCGCCGGATAAGTCGCTTTCAGCGCGAGGTTTTCGCTGTGATCGCCATCACGGCGGTGATTTACCAGCGCCAGTATCTCGCCGTTGTCAGGGTCCAGTGCGACAAAAACGCCATAGTCGGGGCCATATTGCTCGAAGACCGCCTTAACCGCATCCTGTAGAGCCGGGTCGAGCGTGTATTCCACAGTAGCAGGGTAGTTGGTGTTGCCCCGGCGTATCGTAATCTTTCGCGGATATCGGTTTTCATCAATAGCCCGGCTCAGGGTGTGTCGCACCAAAGGTCGATCAACACCCCAGATTTCTTGGCGTGACCAAAGTCGGGTATCCAGTTGTTGTGGGACAGCCATCACGCCTAGTCCAAGCAGCACAATGGATAACGAAACCCACCAGCCGAAAGACAGTCGCCGGTTCGACAGCGAGCCAACCGGCGCCGGTGGATTTATCGGCTTCACCGTTGTCCCACCAGGGTATCGCGCGCTTCGTTAATCAGTGCAGCGAGATAGTCTGTCCCACCTCGGTCGGTGTGTAGCCGCTGGATCAGTCGTCGGTGCGCTGCAACCACTTCGGCTTTTGAAGCATCGGGCGGGACGCCGAGAATCTGCGCGGCCTGAGGAATCGACATGGGTCCTTGTGTTGGTGTTTTCTGGTGGCCACCGTCGTCCGTTTCGCGCCAGGCATCACCCCGGGTTCGATCGAGGTAGGCTTCCAGCAGCGCTGCTGACTGGGCATCTCGGGTACGACACTCACGCAGGAGTTCTGCCAGTTGCATATCAGAGAGGTCCTTGAGCGCGTTGCCCGCAAATGGGCCACTGACCACCTCTCCGTCAAGATCGCCACTATCGTGGTCCAGCGTCATGCGCAGGACCTCGGTTTCAACCTTGGAACTCTGGCCGGTACTTGGGCCACGGGTAGATTTAAATAACCGCCAGGCCTGGCGTGCCACCAGTAGTCTTTGCAGCCAGGGTATTGCCGCGCTGATGATCGCGAACATCCAGTGAATCCGACCGGTGATTACCAGCAGCAACAGAGCCGCGCCCACGCCATACAGTACTATCAGCTTCAGGGTGCGACTGCGTTGGGCCGGGGTGGCCTTTCCCAGCCACGAAGCCAGCCACATCAACCCGACCAGCGCTACCAGCGCCAGGAACAATCGCGCCAAGATCAGTCTCCGTCGCCTAGCTGTTGTGTCAGTCGCAAAGCTTCGCCACCTTGGCTACGACTAAAGTCTTCGAGTGCTTTACGGCCGCCGGCGGCGTAAACGGCTACCGCGCATAGGAGTTCGCGCAGTTGAGCGGCGCTGGCGGCATCGAAGCGGCAATGTGCGCCGTGGGTCAGTCGGGCAATGTGGGCGAAAGCCTTCGCCGCTGCCGGGTCGGCACCGTCCTGGAACAAAAACACCGGCACCCCGAGAATACCCAGCTTGCCAGCAACACGGGCCAGTACGTCCGGGTCTTCTTCCATGCAATCGCCAACGAATACTAATGCATCCACAGTCCCACGACCGGCTTGTGTGACGGCGTGCTGAAGCAGTCGGGCAACCTGTGTCTGCCCGGCCGAACAGCGGATCGCACTCATCAAGCTCAGAAGTTCATCGGCCTGCGCCGTCCAGGGTGCCGCCTTGAATTCCCCATAGCCCCGGTAATAGGCGAGTTGTATGTCCAATCCCCCCAGTGCCGCTGTCTGCTCGAACATCTGTGCCTGTATATGGCAGGCACGATCCCACATCGGCTCTCGACTAGCGGTGGCATCCAGCGCAAAAATCAGCCGACCTCGTGCTTCGTGTCGGGTGGGGGGAGAGTTCGCCCGTACCTGCTGAAGAAAACGATCTACATCCTCACGACTGGAACGGCGCAGGGCATTTTTTGGGGATGAAGTCACGGTGTGCGCAAAACGGAAATAAGATCAGCAAACAATCATATCATTGCGCTCTGATGTCATCGTTTGGAGTGTGGATGTGAGCCTGATAGCGGCCCTGGAAGGGCTGGCGCTGGGAAGCGCCCTGATCGTCGCGATTGGCGCCCAAAACGCTTTTGTGCTGCGTCAGGGCCTCGCCCGCCAGCATGTCTTCGTGGTTTGTACCGTGTGCCTTGGTGGCGACGCGTTGCTGATCAGCCTTGGCGCGGGCGGTCTGGGTACGGTATTTCGGACCGATCCGGTGATTCTACAGGGCACGGCCTGGGCCGGCGCTGCTTTTCTGGTCGTTTTCGCAGTGCAGTCTTTCCGTCGGGTAGCAAGCCCCCAAGCACTGGTGGCCCTAACCGGAACAGGCAGGGCAGAGAGCGATAGCCTGGGCAAAGCCATTGGCAGCGCCCTGGCCCTGACGTTTCTGAATCCCCACGTGTACCTGGATACGGTAGTGGTGCTAGGTGGGATTGCCGCACGTTATGAAAGTGCCGACCGGGCCTTATTTGCACTTGGCGCTATTTGTGCTTCTGTTATCTGGTTCTACAGCCTGGGTTTCGGTGCTACGCGCCTGGCACCGCTGGTCAGTCGAGCGAGTACCTGGCGCCTGATCGATGGTGCTATTGGTCTGATGATGTTGGCCCTGTCAGCTTCGTTGGCGCACTGGGCATGGACGGCTGCGCACTAGCCTTGGTATTTTTGATCGGCTAGTGCCCGATCTGTGATCTCGCTGACATCGCGTGAGAGATGTTTGTGACGACGGATGCGTTCAAGTGCTTGATGCATTAACTCGCGTCGGCCCGGTTCGAAACGACGCCACAGATTAAAGGCCGAGGCCAGGCGGGCAGCGAGTTGAGGGTTTTTAGGGTCGGTGGCCAGTAACTGTTCGGTCACCAGATGGTAGCCAGCCCCGTCGGGCTGGTGGAATCTCAGCGGATTGCCATGTGCAAAGGCGCCAATCAGGGCGTGGACTTTGTTGGGGTTGTCATTCTGGTAGCACTCGTGCTCGGTAAGGTGGGCGATGCGCTGAACCGTGTCTTCGCATCGTGAGATCGCCTGTACCCGCAGCCACTTATCCATCACCAGCGGGTATTCACGCCAGCGTTCAAGAAAATAGGCCAGCGCTTCGTCTCGTGCCGGGTGCGCCTGGTCTGCCAGTGCCGCCAGTGCCGCCAGGGTATCGGTCATGTTGTCTGCGCCCTTCAACTGCATCAGTGCCCGTTCGAAACTACTCTCCTCTTCCAAGATCATCAGATAAGTGAGACAGGTATTGCGCAGCGCGCGCGATCCGGCACTGGCCGCATCCAAGCGACAAGGCCCCGGAGTTTTCAACGCATGGTAGTGGGCAAGAAAGGCCTTCTGGTAGCGGCTCACCAGTGCTTTCGCCACGGATCGGCGAGCCTGATGAATTGCCTCGGGGTCAATCACCTCGATAAATTCACCCAGGTAATTCTCATCGGGAAGTTTCAGTGCCAGGGCCTGGAAAGCTCGATCATTAAAATCACCTTCGAGAGTCTGGCTAAATGCTGCGGCAAAACTCTCATTGAGAGCCCTATCTTCAGCATCATCCAACCATGCCAGGATTTGTTGACGGGCCAGTCGCTGGCCAGCATCCCAGCGGTTAAAGGGGTCGTTGTCATGGCCCATGAGAACCGCTAAGTCTGCATCGTCGTGATCTGTGTCCAGAATCACGGGCGCAGAAAAGCCGCGTAAAAGAGAAGGCACTGGAGGAGTGTCAACGTCGTCAAACACAAACTCCTGCTCAGCACCAGTTAGGTTAAGCGTATGCTGGTGGCCCGCTTCGTCGCCGCCGTCGCAGCGGGTGGTGAGTGGATTCCCTTGGCGGTCAAAAAGAGCGGTCACTATCGGCATCTGCAAGGCTGGGTGGGCTTGCGTGAGATCGCAATCTACCTGTTTCAGGCGTAGGTGATAACGGCGTAACTTGGCATCGAACTGGCCATGGCTCGATAACCGGGGTGTGCCTGACTGCTCGTACCATCGGTAAAACTGCGTGAGATCGTGGCCAGACGCCTGCGCAATGGCCTGAACAAAGTCGTCTGTTGTGACTGCCTGACCATCGTGGTGCTCGAAATACCGGTTACAGCCGCGCACAAAAGCGCGATTCCCAACTAACCGGTTCAGCATACGTACCACCTCGGCGCCCTTGATGTAGATCGTGAGGGTGTAGAAGTTGTTGATCTCGACAAAGGAGTCTGGCCGGATGGGGTGGGCCATTGGGCCGGCATCTTCACGAAACTGCTGTGTGCGAACCAGATTGGCATCTTCAATGCGCTTAACTCCGGCAGAGCCGTGGGCGGCGCTGAACTGCTGCTCGCGAAATACCGTGAACCCCTCCTTGAGGCTTAACTGGAACCAGTCACGCAGCGTTACCCGATTACCAGACCAGTTATGAAAATATTCGTGACCGATAACATCGCTGACGGATCGATAGTCCTGGTCTGTCGCCGTAGCGGGAAGCGCCAGCACGTAGCGGGTGTTGAAAACATTGAGTCCCTTGTTTTCCATTGCACCCATGTTGAAATCGTCGACAGCAACGATGTTGTAGTGATCTAGGTCATATTCGCGGTTGTAGGTTTTTTCATCCCACGCCATAGCCTCGCGTAAAGCCGTCATGGCGTGGTCGCATTGGGGCAGGTCACGCTCGCGGGCATATACCCGCAGTTGTACCTTGCGGCCGGACTGGGTTGTGAATTCATCTTCGATGAACTGCAGTTGTCCGGCGACCAACGCAAAAAGGTAGCACGGCTTGGGGTAAGGGTCTTCCCAGATGACATGGTGCCGGCCACCGTTTTTGTCAGAAGAGACCCGGTTGCCGTTGGCCAGCAGAATGGGGTAGCGGCCCTGGTCTGCACGCAGGGTAACCCGGTACACCGAGAGCACGTCAGGTCGGTCCAGAAAATAGGTGATACGCCGAAAACCTTCCGGCTCGCACTGGGTGCATAGCGTATCTGCCGACGCATANAGNCCGCTGAGTTCAGTATTGGNGATCGGGCTGATCACGGTCTCNAAGTCAAGGGTGAAACGTGCGGGCACCNCCAGCAGGGTCAGGGTCACATCATCGCGTTGCCACTGTTGNGGATCGAGCACTTTGCCGTCGAGCGCGACTGAGGCCAGTTCAAGTTTTTCACCATTGAGGATAAGCGGCCGGGAATGATTACCGTTGCGGGTAATCCACAGTTGCGTGCGAACGCGAGTCTCTTTCTCGCCAAGATCAAAATCCAGCTCGATCTTCGGGATCAGGTAATCGGGCGGGGTGTAATCCTTGAGATAGGTCCGCTGGGCCTTGTCAGGGGTGTTGGTCATTGAACGAACAGGATTAACATAATGACAAAAGCGATCACCAGCGCCAGTGGTGCCAGCACAGCCGGCCAATCTTTGGGCGTGTCCTGAGATTGGCGTAACAACGATTTAATTCCTGGAGAAAACCACAGTATTACCACCAGTGCGAGTACGCCCAGCAATAGTTTTTCCCAGGTGGCCAGAGGATTCATCTTAAATAAAAAAGGCCTGAGTCGGACGGCCCGAGCACGTAAACAAAGTGAGCACAGTCAAATAAGTATCTCATTTTCCTAAACAAACTGATCTAGAGCAAGGTGGGTCAGGTCTAACGGTTTTTATGGGCGTCGGGATGAAATGATATGGGAAAAGGAGTAGGATCAAAGGCGTGCGGTCGGGTCGCCAACCGCCTCGGTGCCGATAGTGCCCGGCTCGTTGCGCCCGTGCCCCACCGTGCATGTAAATGCTCACCAACAGCCAATCCGTGAGGGAGACAGAACTATATGACCGAAGCACAGCAGAGCAGCCTCAACGGCAGAATTGAAGAATTGAGATCAGAGCACCGGGCCCTGGACCACGAGTTAAAAAATATCGCCAGCGACCCTCTCATTGATGATCTGCAGGTACAAAGATTAAAAAAGCGTAAACTATTTCTTAAAGACAGCATCAATCATCTCGAAAGCAAACTGGTGCCTGATATTACCGCCTAGGCTCCTGAAAAAATGCCCCCGGAACCGGGGGCATTTTGTTTTATCCGCACCAATGACCTGCGGTCAATAGCGATAGTGATCCGCCTTATAAGGCCCGTCGGTGGAGACCCCGATATAGGCAGCCTGTTCATCCGTGAGGGTGGTGAGTTTTACTCCGATCTTGCCCAGGTGCAGGCGTGCGACCATCTCGTCGAGATGTTTGGGTAATATATAAACCTTATTTTCATACTGGTCGCGCTTTTGGAACAGTTCGATCTGAGCCAGCGTCTGGTTGGTGAAGGAATTCGACATCACGAAACTGGGGTGGCCGGTGGCGCAACCCAGGTTCACCAGCCGGCCCTGGGCCAGCAGGATAATTCGTTTGCCATCCGGGAAGATGATGTGATCGACCTGAGGCTTGATGTTTTCCCATTGGTACTGCTCGAGTGATGCGCAATCGATCTCGTTATCAAAGTGGCCAATGTTGCACACGATCGCCTGGTCTTTCATCTGCGCCATATGGTCATGGGTGATGACCTGGTAGTTACCAGTGGCAGTCACGAAAATGTCCGCCTGGCTGGCAGCTTCATCCATGGTCACGACGCGATATCCTTCCATCGCAGCCTGCAGGGCGCATATTGGATCGATCTCGGTAATCCAGACCGTGGCGCCCAGCCCGCGTAACGACTGTGCTGAGCCCTTGCCGACGTCTCCGTATCCCAGGACTACCGCGAGCTTTCCCGCTACCATCACGTCGGTTGCGCGCTTGATACTGTCCACCAGTGACTCTCGACATCCATATAGGTTGTCAAACTTGGATTTAGTCGCTGAGTCGTTGACGTTGATTGCGGGGAAAAGCAGCTCACCGTCTTTTTGCATCTGGTACAGGCGTTTCACCCCAGTGGTGGTTTCCTCAGTTACACCCTGGATGTTGCCCAGAATATTCGAATACCAACCTGGCTGGGCCTTGAGGCGCTCACGAATCGCATTATAGAGGGCAACCTCTTCTTCGCTGGAGGGGTTATCCAGCACCGACGGGTCTGTCTCAGCCCTGGCGCCCAAGTTGATGAGGAGCGTAGCATCGCCCCCATCATCCAGAATCAGGTTTGGGGTGCCGCCATCGCTCCACTCGAAAATACGATGGGTGTAGGCCCAGTACTCGGTTAACGACTCACCTTTGAAGGCGAACACCGGAGTGCCGCCGGCCGCGATGGCCGCCGCGGCATGATCCTGAGTCGAGAAGATATTGCACGAAGCCCAGCGTACGTCGGCACCGAGGGCATTGAGCGTTTCAATCAGCACGGCTGTTTGGATCGTCATGTGCAGGCTGCCGGCGATTCGCGCACCCTTAAGGGGTTGGCTGGGGCCGTACTTATCGCGCAGGGCCATCAGGCCCGGCATCTCGGTTTCGGCAATAGCGATTTCCTTGCGGCCAAAATCTGACAAAGCCAGATCGGCTACCACAAAGTCCTGGTCGGTCTGGGGTTGCACCACAGCGTTCATGGGGTGATCTCCATGTTCACTGAGCGCCGTTGGACAGGGGTCGACACTGTGAATCCGAGCCTGGCAGGCGATAGCCTGTTGCAGCGCTCCTCGGCAGCGTCTTTAAATCAAATAATAGGATAATGCTAGGTTCGAAATTCCTGAAAGTTTCACGCGAATTTTACAACGTTGTCAGCCGGCGAGACCGGCAGCGTCGCGAAGCGTTTGAGCCTTATCGGTGCGTTCCCACGGGAACTGCTCTTCTGAGCGTCCGAAATGGCCATAGGCCGCACTTTCGCGATAGATCGGCCTTAGCAGGTCCAGATCTTCAATAATGCCCTTGGGCCGCAGGTCAAAGTGATCCCGGATCAACGCTTCGATTTTTTCTTCACTGATGACGGCGGTGCCGTTTGTGTTAACCATGAGAGAAACGGGCTGAGCTACGCCGATGGCATAGGCAACCTGTGCTTCGCATTGTTCCGCCAGGCCAGCTGCTACGATATTTTTAGCAACATAGCGCATCGCGTAAGCGGCTGAGCGATCCACTTTGCTGGGATCCTTGCCCGAGAACGCGCCACCCCCGTGGTGCGCCGACCCGCCATAGGTATCGACGATAATCTTGCGGCCAGTGAGCCCACAGTCGCCATGTGGCCCCCCGATCACAAAACGCCCGGTGGGATTCACGAGAAAGCGCGTGTCGGCGCTGATCATGTTTTCTGGGAGCACGGGCCTGATAATCTCCTCGATTACGGCATCGCTCAAGGTGACGTGATCAATTTCTTCGCTGTGCTGAGTTGAGAGCACTACCGTATCGATGGCAATGGGTTTGCCATCTTCGTAACGGACAGACACCTGGCTCTTCGCATCGGGTCGCAGCCAGGGCAGCCGACCACTCTTGCGCACTTCGGCCTGACGCTTGACCAGCCGATGGGAATAGGTAATCGGGAAAGGCATCAGGACATCGGTCTCGTTGCAGGCAAACCCGAACATCAATCCCTGATCCCCGGCACCCTGGTCGCGATCCAGACCTTCCCCTTCATTCACCCCTTGGGCGATATCTACCGATTGCTTGTCCAGGGTCACCATGACTGCACAACTTGCATAATCAAAGCCCATTTCGGAAGACGTATAACCAATGTCCTTGATGGTATCGCGTACTGTCTGTGCCAGATCTACTTCGGCGTTGCTGGTGACTTCTCCCGCAATGACTGCCAGGCCGGTGTTTACCAGCGTTTCGCACGCTACCCGCGAGGCCTTGTCCTGTGCCAGCATCGCGTCGAGCACCGCGTCTGAAATCTGGTCTGCCATCTTGTCCGGATGGCCTTCAGAGACAGACTCTGAAGTGAAAAGAAAACTGCGTCCCATAGCATCCTCCGAAAGTTGCTTAGTGTCATACGGTGGCAATCAAGCCGCGCGATTCTAGCAGACCGCTAAATCTGAGCGCTGCTCTTGTGCCGTTCGAGACGGGCGGTGGGCAGCGGGAAAGCTTGGGCGTGGGCCCAAGTCCGGCTGGTCACTGGTATTATGCGTCTCATGTGGCCTCTACCCGTTGCAGTGCGATCAGCCAGTGATGTTCATCGAGCTGGCGCTCAAGGGTAAATTCCGCGGTGAAGGTTTCCTCAGACCAACTCTGTGTCAAGGTTTCATTTACGATCCAGTCGCGGTGCTCAGCGATGGCCTCGGACACCAGGGCGCTGCCACTGACATGCAGGCGGATCCGGTCTGATACTTCCAGGCCTGCTTGCTTACGTCCATCCTGTACGGTGCGCACGATCTCCCGCGCCAGGCCCTCGCGTCTGAGGGTGTCGGTAAGTGTGGTGTCAAGCGCGACCAGCGTACCGGCCGATTCGGCACAGGCATAGCCCTGGGCAGATTCGGTTTCGACCAACAGGTCTTCAGGCTCAAAAATCACGGCCTCGCCTTGCACCATGAGGCTAATTGATTCACCACTAGCCTGAGCTGATGCGATCATGGCGCCATCGGCCTCGTCCAATGTCTTTTTGATAGCGGGAATCAGTTTGCCGTGACGCTTGCCCAATCGCGGTAGATTGGGCTTGATCCGGTAGCTGACCAGTTCGGCGTCGGCCGCGATGAAAGACAGCATTTTTACGTTCAGTTCTTCCAGAATCTGGGTTTCGTGCTCGGTAACTGCCTGGTGGGCCTGGTTTGTCGGTACACGCACCAACAGGCGTGACAGTGGCTGGCGTACCCGTACCTGACTGGTCTCGCGTGCAGACCGACCCAGGGCGACAATGCCTTGAACGACCTGGGTCGCTTCCAGTAGCGCGTCGTCACGCCAGTTTGCGTGGGCTTGTGGCCAAATGGTCATGTGAACGCTCAAGGGCGTATCTGGGGTGCGTGAACGAACCAGGTTCTGGTACATCTCCTCGGCGATAAAGGGCATGAACGGTGCCAGCAACCGGAGTAGTGTATCCAGGCACTGGTGTAAGGTCAGGTAAGCCGATTGCTTGTCAGCGCCGGCTTCACTTTTCCAGAAGCGTCGCCGGTTGCGCCGGATATACCAGTTGCTGAGCTGGTCCACCAGTTCCTCTATAGCCTGGCCGGCACTACGGGCATCATAGGACTCAAGGGCTGTGGTCACGGTGTTAACCGTCCGGTACAACAGAGCCATTGCCCAGCGATCGATTTCTGGGCGCTCAGTCAGCACTACGTCCTGGTCCAAGTCAACCTCATCGAGTGAGGCATAGAGGGTGAAAAATGCGTAGGTGTTCCACAGGGTGTTAACGAAAGAACTGGCGACCTCTCGAATAATGTCGACCGAGATTCGTTTCTGGCTTTCAGGGGCGAGGCGGGCCAGAAAGTACCAGCGCAACGGGTCTGCCCCGATGTGATCAAAGACATCGTAGGGGTTGACGATGTTCCCCAGTGACTTGGACATTTTCTTGCCGTCCTTGTCTACGATATGGCTGAGGCAGACACAGTTGCGATAGGCAACGCTGTCTGAGACCAGGGTCGCGATGGCGTGCAAGCTATAGAACCAGCCCCGGGTCTGATCTATGGCTTCACAGATGTAGTCGGCCGGAAAGTGCTGGGCGAAAGTCTCCTGGTTCTCGAAGGGGTAATGCCACTGGGCATAGGACATGGCGCCCGAATCAAACCAGCAATCGATGACTTCGGGCACCCGCCGGTACATCCGACCATTATCGGGATGGGTAAAGCAGATCTCGTCGACGGCCGGTCGGTGCAGGTCGGTCTCTGCCAGTGAGGTTTTGCACAGGGTTTCGAGCTCTGCCAGTGAGCCAATGCATAAGAAATCCCCTTCGCCATCGGTCCAAACTGGCAGCGGTGTTCCCCAGAAGCGCTCGCGTGACAGGGCCCAGTCGATATTGTGTTCCAGCCAGTTGCCAAAGCGTCCCTCGCGGATCGATTCGGGCACCCAGTTAATGGTCTGGTTGAGCTCCACCATGCGATCGCGTACTGCCGTAGTGCGGATGTACCAGGCATTTTTGGCGTAATAGATCAGCGGGTCACCGGTACGCCAGCCGAAGGGGTAGTTGTGGCTGTACTGCTCTTCTTTGAACAGGGCGCCGCTTTCGCGTAGCAGCGTGATAATCACCGGATCAGCGTCTTTGAAGAATTTTCCTGCGACGGGGGTGACTTCTTCTTTAAAGTGACCATCAAGGCCGACACCATGCACCACCGGCAGGTTGTGTGCCTGGCCAAGCGCCAGATCGTCTACTCCGTAGGCGGGCGCTACGTGCACGATACCGGTACCATCCTCCGTGCTGACGAATGTTCCGGGCAGTACCCGGCAGATATCCCCAGGCGCCTCCAGATAGTCGAAAAGTCGCTGGTAGCGCAGATTCACCAGTTCGCGGCCCTTAACTGTTCGTAGTATCTGGACCGGGGTATCGCCCAGTACCGCTGCGATGCGGGCTTGGGCGAGAATCAGGGTTTCGCCCGCATGTTCAACAAAAACGTAATCGATGTCTTCACCGACGGCCAGCGCGAGGTTAGCCGGTAGTGTCCAGGGCGTCGTAGTCCAGACCAGAAAAGCGGCGTCTGAATCGAGCAGGTTGAAACGCACCGTGACCGAGGGATCTACTGTTTCCCGGTAACCCTGGGCNACTTCGTGAGATGANANGGTGGCGCCAATTCNGGGATCGTAAGGGACGACCTTGTAGTCCTGGTAGATCAGGNCTTTNTCCCATATGGTCTTNAGCAGATGCCATACGGANTCGATNTATTGGTTGTCCAGGGTGTAATAAGCCTGNTCAAGATCGACCCAAAAGCCCATGCGNTCGGTCATTTTTTCCCAATCACTGATGTAGCGCATGACCGATTCGCGACAGCGCCGGGTGAACTCGCCAACCCCAACCTGTTGTTCAATTTGCTTCTTGTCGAAAATCCCCAGTTCTTTTTCAATTTCGTGTTCTACGGGCAGGCCATGGGTATCCCACCCGGCCTTACGCGGCACGTGGAAACCCTGCATGGTCTTAAAGCGTGGGTAGATGTCCTTGAAGCTGCGGGCCAGCACATGATGGATGCCCGGCCGGCCGTTTGCGGTAGGGGGGCCTTCGTTAAAACTGTAGAGCGGTCGTCCGGCGCTTTGTTCCAGAGCACGCGAGAACACCTGATGTTCACGCCAGAACGCCAAGATGCGCTGCTCTAGCGCCGGACCGTCATAACGGGAAGTTGCTTTGCTGAAACTCATGTTGACTCGCGCGCTCTGGTTACCCCCTAACCGGGTTTCACTGTCCGGGGCGATTCGAATCGGCTCGGGGCGAGAGATTCGCGCGCGGTACCACCCGGCTTTCCCCAAGCCTTTTGCCAGGCCGGGTCTTGAGGGCATTTGGGCGCCCAGACCCGGTATCGGGGGTCAACCGGCTGAGCCTAGTGCACCAGGACACGGTGGTTCGGTCAGCGGCTCAGGGGTGATTTTCGCCGGCGCCCGGCCGGGGATTCCAGCCTCCCCCGGTCTCTGGGTGCGCGGGTGTCTCCGGTTACTCGTCCCCTTCAACGCCTTTGTGCCTGCGGACGCGGTTAGCGTGTTTGCAGGCAACCGCTAAATCTACCCGCTCGGGCAGATCAAGGCAAATGGATATGCCCCGGTTGACCCGGGGTCATGCGGCTACTGGTCCGTTCACCAACGCAGTAGAGTAGGCCCATGGCGGGGCAGCGACAGCAGCAAACCGGTCTGGGCAGATGATTATCTTGCCGGCCGTGTTAGACGTGGTGGTGCCGGTTTTCGGCGTGGTGGCGCTGGGTTATCTGGTAGGTGCTTTTCGCTGGTTGGATTCAGCGGCAGTGCGCGGCCTGTCGCTGTATGTCTTCAATATTGCCATCCCTTTGTTGCTGTTCCAGGCGATGGCTACCGTGACCTTGCCTGAGGTTATCCCCTGGCGTTATCTGTTGGCCTATTACAGTTGCGCACTGGGGTTTTTTCTCGCCTGCCTTGGGTTGGGTTGGCGCTTGATGAAGCAGCCTTTGAGCGAAGCCAGTGTATTTGCTTTTGGTTGTAGCTATGGCAATTTCATCCCGCTGGGCATCCCGTTGGTGCTGACGGCCTTTGGTGATCGTGCTACGACGCCCCTGTTTCTCATGGTAGCGCTGCAGGCGCCGCTTTTCTTCCCGTTGATGATTTTCCTGCAGGAAAGCGTTCGGCGTGGGAGTGGCCACAGTACGTCAGGGCATCCGGTACTGAAAAGTATTTTTGCCAACCAGTACTTGATCGGGATTGGTCTGGGTATTGCGCTCAACCTGGTCGACTTTGCTATGCCGGCACCCATCACCGACATCATTGATCTGATTGGTAGATCGGCCGTGCCGTGCGCGCTATTCGCCCTGGGCGCCTCGCTGAGTTCCTACCCGATTGGAGGTGTCCTGGGTCGAGTGGCTTTGATGGTGGTAATCAAGAACGGGCTTTTCCCCTTGGTGGTCTGGTGGGTTGCGGCATACGGTCTTGATCTTGCCCCACTATGGCAGGCGGTCATGGTGCTGATGGCGGCTTTGCCGGTGGGAATCAATACCTATCTTTTTGCCGAGCGCTACCAGTCTGGCGTGGCGTTGGGAGGCAGTGGGGTTGTTCTGAGCACGGCAGTATCGATTGTGACAATCTCGTTCATCCTGTCGATGTTGGCGGTGTGATTCAGTGAGCGACAGGATCGGTATTGCTGTCGTTTAGGGTACCGATGTGGGCCGCCACACTCTGCGCAAGTGCATCCAAATGGTAGCCGCCCTCCAGTACCGACAGGATTCGGCCATTGCAATGGTGAGCGGCGCAGTCCATCACTTCCCGGGTCATCCATTGGTAGTGCCCGGTGCTGAGATTGATGCTACCGAGTGGATCATCATGGTGGGCATCAAAGCCGGCAGAAACCAGAATCATATCTGGCCGGTAATGGTTGATTGCGGGTAGTACTTTCTCGCTAAAAACCTGGATGTACTCAGCGTCCCCTGACCCGGCGTCCATCGGGCAATTTAACGTGGCACCTTTGCCAGCACCGATCCCCTCCTCTGAACGTGAACCGGTACCCGGGTAATGTGGGTACTGGTGGGTGCTGATATAGAAAACGCTGGGATCGGCTTCAAACAGGTGTTGGGTGCCGTTGCCGTGATGCACATCCCAGTCCAGTATCAGGATTTTTTCCAGGCCATGGTGACGCTGCAGGTAACGTGCCGTTATCGCAATGTTGTTAAAAAGGCAAAAACCCAGTGCGGCATCGAATTCGGCATGGTGGCCTGGGGGGCGTATCAGGGCAAAACCATTGTCGGCCTGGCCGCTGGCAACGGTATCGGCGAGCGCCATAACGGTACCGGCGGCGAGGCGGGCAATGTCAAAGGATTCGCGACAGATCGCGACATCCGGGGTATCCAGATAGGGCAGGTTGCGCTCACAACTGACCCGGGCCCGTTCGATTAGGGTCTGATGATGTACCAGGGCTAATTGGTCAGGATCGCAGGCCACGGCTGGGATTGACTGCAGCGTCGCATACCAGGGCTGTTTCTCAAGGTGCGCCAGTGTGTGGGACAGCCGGGCTGGGCGTTCCGGGTGCCCCGACCCCGTATCATGGTCAAGGAAGCGCTGATCACTGGTAAAAGCGGTTTTCATTATGTGATGTCTGTTCGGCAGCCTTTTTGTGGCACAGTAAAATCCCGCAGGGTCCGGATTGTTCGGCAGGTTGTACCGGCTCTGATCTGGGGCTAACCCAAAGGCATCGCATCCGAGTTCACAGGTGGCACATGGTTCCTACTCGTAAATACAGTATAAACAACTCTCCAATCACTTATTCTTTGATTGATGATGGGGTGTTTTGCGGAGGAGTCTGGTGATGATCGGGTGGGTGGGTCTAGGCGCAGCCGTTTCCGCGGGATTGGTTTTTCTGGCCAGCCGGGCCTGGCCATTGAGGAGCATACGTGGGGGAGCGTTGCCCTCTTTGGGCTGTGCCAGTACTTTCAAAGGATCCACGTTTACCGTCGCGACCTACAATATCCATCGTGCGCGCGGCACCGACGGTCGGCGAGACCTGGAACGTATTGCCAAAGTCATTAATGATTGCGATATTGTGGGATTACAGGAAGTGGAGGGTCCCAGTCTGTTTCGGCCAGGCAACCAGGCCTGCCAACTCGGTCGATATCTGCGCAGTACGGCACACTTTTCTCCCACGCGAAAACTGATTTTTTTTGCTCATCGGGGCAATGCGTTGCTGTGTCGCTTCCCGGTCAGCGCCTGGCAACGGCTGGCACTTTTCCCCTCAACAGGTCGGGCGCATCGCAACGTGACCGTGTATCGGGTCGACGTTGCAGGCAGTCCCGTGCACATTCTCAATACGCACCTATCTAAACCGGCCGAAGGGGAAGCACCATTTCAGGCGGTGATGCACGCTTTTGCTCAGTATCCCAGGGCCATTCTGGTTGGAGATTTCAATGCCGGGATGGATCACCCGGCGATGCGCCGCTGGATGCCAGCGGACGCGGTCGACGCTTTGGCTGGGGCTGGCGAAGCTGTCGCGCGGGTGGATATGATCCTGGTGCGCGGGTTGCACGTCAATCAGGCCTGGTCATCACCCACCGGGCCATCAGATCATCCGTTTTTCACTGTTCGGTTGCAGTTGTCCTAATACCCGCTGTTAGTCAACCACAAAGCCGGCTTCTTGCAGTAGGGTTCGCATCCGCGCACTGATTCCCGGTTCCGGCTGGTCTTTGCGCCACCACTGTACCCACCGGGCTATATCGACGGCCAGGGCGCGCTCACACGCTACCGGGCTGCTGTGGTAGCGCATGGCATCAAGATCAAGCAAGACAGTCTGGTTGGGCGTGAGTAGGATGTTGGGGGGTTTCATGTCACCGTGGGAAAGTTGATTCTGGCGCATCAGGACAAAAATTCGGGTTACGGCCTGTAACACCTGTTCCACTTGTTCAGCATCGGCGCCATCATGCAGCGTGTCACCGCGCTCCCCGTTCTCGATATGTTCACAGATAAACCAGGATCTTCCCCGTAAGCCAACCTGATACTCCTGGACCCAGGCAACCGCGGGTGCGGTAGTAATACCCAAATCCTCCAGTTGTTGGGCAAACGCCCAACAGTTTTGGGCCCGGGACAGCCGAAAAGCCTGGCGCAGACGGTGCCAGGCATTTTTGATGTTGTAACGTTTGATTACGAAACGACCACCATCAAATGAAGTGGTGCATAGCGTGGTCTTGATATCAGTTTTGAGCAACTCCGCGGCGGGCTCGGTGAAAGCGCCATCGGGGTTTGTCAGCAGTGCACGCAGCATCGGTGAGTCATAGCGCGAGAGAAACTGTGCACGAAGACCATTACCACGCCATGTCTGGATGCGGCTGCTCAGCAGGGTATAGCCGGTGTCCGCTGTCATGCTCGAGATCGTCGTCACGATCTGTTGCTCAATCAGGGTTGTGTGCCGGCACCGTGCAGCGCCCGCGCCACTGCGATATCTGTGTTAGGTGCACGACGTCGTTCGGCTTGATACAGTCGCTGTGCCCGACGGTCAACGCGGTGCCAGAATCGGGCATCGCTAGCCAGGGTTTCACGCAAGCTTTGTTCGGGCCTGTATAACTTTATAAAGCGGAGCTTATCTCGTCGGGTTAAACCGAGATCCATGCTCGAGTAGTGTAAGCCCGCCACGTCTTTGATTTTCCATCGTGGTGGTGTGTGCCGACGCAGTTGCATGCGGTGCAGGTCGATCACAAACAACCGACTTGCCCGATCGCTAAGCTGATTGCTCTCGTATCCTGGCTGCAGCAAAAAATGGCACAAGTAAAAATCTCGGTGATTGGCTCCGCTTTTATGCAGTTGTCGGGCCGTTTGCGCAAGACGCTGAATCAGCCAGCGTTTAAAGCGTACATCAGCAGCACGCCTGGGTGGGTGATGTTTCCAGGTGCTGCAAAATTCCTCCAGACTCTGAGCGTGACTAATTTCATCCGTAATGATGAACGACTGGCGGCGAGCCGGGTTGCCACTTTCGTTACCATAGCCAGCGATGCTGAGCGTATCGATTCCCAGGCGCTGCAGGTGGTGGGCACCGTGCCATTCATTCATCGCGCCTATTACGGGCAGGCGGAAGTAGACCAGATTCTTGATGATTTCCTGCCAGCCTACCCCGGTGTGGGTCTTGAGGAAATAACGCTGGTCCTGGCGTGAAAATCGTACGGTCTTGCGCCCCGGCGCCTTGCGGAAAGTTTCCCCCTCAAGCTCCATTATCTTCGGAAAATCACCTATATGGCCAAGGTCTGTGCGCAAAAATAAACATGGATCGGCAGGGATACCCGCAACCGCTACCTGGGCATCCCTGCGACGTCGGTTTGTTACAGATTCAATAGCATTCACAGCACTGCCTGGCATGCGATAGAGGCTGGGGTTCACACCATAACGGATACCGTTGGCTGACCATCTTTTGCGGTTCTTTGTCACCAGTGCCGCAGTGAGCTCCTGATTCAACTGGTCCTGGTCAAAGGGGGAGGGCAGCACCTTTCCCGCGTCCGCCTGGATGATGTGGCTGGCATAGCCACAGACATCGGTGGCGATAACAGGCAGTCCAGAGGCAATTGCTTCAAGCAGGATCGTTCCGGTGTTTTCCATGTAGGCAGGGTGAACCAGAAGATCACCCGCCGCCAGCAGTTCGGGGATGTCGGTGCGGCCACCCAGGAAACGCACCCTATCAGCAATCTGGAGTTTATGAGCCTGGCGTTGGTAAGGCCCAGTCTGGTCCTGCCCAATTACAACAAGGTGGGTATCACCCGACAGTGATTCAGCCAGGTGCGACAGTGCGATCAGGACACGATCGAGTCCCTTGGTCTTAAACCCAGAACCGATAAAGAGCAGTAGGGTATCCGATGTACCGATGCCCATCTCCCGGCGCACATGGGCGCGAGTGCCAGTGCGATCAGCAACAGGTT
>PBSU01000029.1 GCA_002726415.1 Acidiferrobacteraceae bacterium
ACTGGCTTGCACAGTACCTAGCCGATATCAGCAATACCCCGGTCGAACGCCCTGCTCTTCTGGAAACCACGGCTCTGGGGGCCGCCCGGCTGGCTGGATTACAGGCTGGCGTTTTTGACTCCCTGGATGAGCTTGGTGTCGTCTGGCAGAGTGAACGTACCTTCACGCCGCAAATGGATGAGGCACAACGCCGGACACTACTGAACACCTGGCACCGTGCCGTGGCCTCAGCTGCGTTTTTTGCACAAACCCAGAATTAGTACCGGGGTCTGTCAACCAACAGCATCTGCCAGAATCAGATCTGAGGCTTTCTCGGCAATCATGACAGCCGGGGCATGGGTGTTACCCGAGACCAGAGTTGGCATGATGGCGCAATCCACGACTCGCAGACCTGTCACACCGCGTACCTTGAGCGCGGGATCCACCACGGCATCATCATCAATACCCATGCGACAGGTGCCCGAGGGATGAAAGATCGTGACGCCATTGTCACGCACGAATTCCAGCAGTGCTTCATCACTCTCAACGGCCAACCCGGGCTTGTACTCCTCCACAATATACTCAGCCAGTGCCGGCTGAGTTGCAATCCGCCGGGCAACCCGCAGGCCAGCCACCACCGTCTGGCGGTCTTCTTCCGTAGAAAGATAACCCGGGTGCATGGCGGGCTTGGCCAGAGGATTGCTACTGACAATCTCGACCCGGCCGCGGCTACTGGGACGCAACTGGCAGACCGAAGAAGTAAAGCCGGAGAAGTCGTGCAAAGGCGATCCGGGTAGATCGGCCGACAGCGCGGCAAAGTGAAACTGAATATCCGGCCTGTCGAGTTCGGCACGGGTCTTCAGAAAGGCGCCCGCCTGGTTGATCCCTACCGCCATTGGCCCGGCACGCTGAAAGACGTATTGCATTCCCATGCGCGCCTGGCGCCACCAGCTGCGCATGTCATCATTCGTGGTCAACGGCTGATTACACCGATGGATCACCCGTGTCTGCAGATGATCCTGCAGGTTCTGCCCCACCCCGGGCCGATGGCACAGGACTTCAATGCCGTGATGCTGAAGCAGGTCCGTATCGCCAATTCCGGAAAGCTGTAACAACTGCGGCGAATGCAGTGCGCCCGCGCTGAGAATGATCTCGCGGCGCACCAGGGCCCGTACCTCGCCACCATTGTGCCGGTAGACCACGGTATTAGCGCGGGTCCCCGAAAACTCAATGCGACAAACATGCGCATCGGTCTTGACGGTGAGATTGTGCCGGCCCCGGGCCGGCTTGAGATACCCTGTAGCGCTGCCACAGCGCCAGCCCTTCCAGGTAGTCAGCTGGTAAGGTCCTGCCCCTTCCTGGCTTTCACCATTGAAATCATTATTGGCGGGGTAACCCGCCTCAATACAACTGGCAATAAACGCCCGGGCCAAGGCATTGGGTCGCCCCACATCCGAGACACCCTGCAGCCCACTGTCGCCGTGGAAGGCATCAGCTCCGCGCTGATTTCGCTCGGAACGGATGAAGTAGGGCAATACCTCGTCCCACGACCAACCTTTGTTGCCCAAAGACGCCCAGTGATCGTAGTCCTGCGGCTGGCCGCGCACGTAGATCAGTCCATTGATCGCGCTGGACCCACCCAGCACTTTGCCGCGCGGCCAATAGATTGATCGGCCGTTCATGCCAGGATCGGGCTCGGTGTCGTAACACCAGTTATAGCGGGGATGAAACATCGTCTTGGCATAGCCGATCGGGATATGCAGCCACGGGTAACGGTCTTTGGGGCCCGCTTCGAGCAGCAACACCCGGTGGCGGCCATCTGCGCTCAGGCGATTGGCCAGAACACAGCCAGCTGAGCCCGCCCCTACGATGATGTAGTCAAACTCCATGGCTTATCTTATCTGCCTTTAGAAATGAAACAGTGTCATTCCGGTGGATTGCAATAGTAATGCTCGTCGGTCAGGCAGCGGCTGATGCGCCATTCGATCGGCTGACTGCGATGACTGTAAGCGATACATTCAATCTCCAACAACGGTGCCCCAATTTCGATATGAAGGTAGCGCGCCTCATCCTGGGTCGCGGCCGCCGCCCGCAGTCGCTCACGTTTGCCCACAATGGGAACTCCGAATTTCTGCTCATAATAGTTGTAGACCGTATTGGGCAGATCACGGGTCGCCATCTTTGCCAGCCCCGAAAAAAGATCATGTGATATGCAGATCGTCTCAAATATCTTGGGCTCCAGATTAAGGTAGCGCACCCGTTGGATACGGATTACCTTCTTTCCTGAGGCCAGTTCCAACGCATCACGCTCAGCCCGGCTTGGCGGGTTGACTGAAATGCGCAAGGTCTTGCTCTCGGGCAATTCACGGGTACCGTCCTCCCTGAAAAGATGAAAAAACCCAAACGGCGTGTGCTCGGTCACCGCGGTGCCCCGACCCTGGTACCGGGCCAACAGGCCCTGCGACACCAGGTCATCCAATGCCCTTCTGATGGTGCCCTGGCTGACGCCGAACTCCCCAGCCAGTTTTGGCTCACTGGGCAACAGTGCCCCCGGGCGCCAGTAGTCCCCCGCCAGACGGGCCAGAAGGGTCTCTTTAACTTGCTCGTATAGGGGTCTTTTTTCCAAAACTGCTCCTTGCTGCTCTCAAAGCGCCTGGATTGTGCTTACAGCGAAATTGACATCGAAATCAGATTCCGTTATAACACATCTGTAATTCTTATATAAGAATAAGCCAATTATAATATATGATTAGGAGATTACCTTGAGCACTGCGCCACCCGATTTTCTCGTCCATGACGAACGCGACGCTGTGGGCGTCGTGGTCGTTGAGGACATTGCCACTGACCAAAGCCTTGAGGGCTGGGTCATGGATACCGACCAGACACTGAGCATCACAGTCAACGATCCAATCCCGCTAGGCCACAAATTCGCACTCCGGGACATCAGTGACGGAGAAGCTGTCATCAAGTACGGAGAAAATATCGGCCGCGCCGTGGCAGATATCCCCAAGGGCAACCACGTACATGTTCACAACCTCAAAACCAATAAGTGGTAAGCCATGAGTGATCTACATTTTTTTGGATACCGCCGCGAGAACGGCCGGGTTGGCATACGCAACCATGTGGTTATTTTGCCGCTAGACGATCTTTCCAACGCCGCCTGTGAAGCGGTCGCCAATAACATTAAGGGCACCCTGGCCCTGCCGCATCATTATGGCCGGCTGCAGTTCGGCGAAGATCTGGAGCTGCACTTTCGCACCTTGATCGGTGCCGGTGCTAATCCGAATGTCGCTGCGGTTGTCGTTATCGGGATTGAACCCGGCTGGACTGCCCGGGTGGTTGACGGTATCGCCCAAACCGGCAAACCGGTGCAAGGTTTCGCTATCGAACAGCATGGTGATATCGAAACCATTGCTTCAGCCAGCCGTACCGCCAAGAACTTTTTGCAGGCAGCTTCCGAACTGCGTCGTGAAAAATGCCCCATTGAAGATCTTTGGGTATCACACAAGTGCGGTGAGTCAGATACCACCTCGGGCATGGGTGCCAACCCCACGGTGGGCAACTTTATCGACAAGACCGATGCGATGGGTGTGACCAACTGCTTTGGCGAGACATCCGAGATCACCGGCGCGGAGCACCTTTGCCGGGAACGCGCGGCAACAAAAGAGATCGGCGACAAGTGGTTTGCTACCTGGCAGGCCTACATGGATGAAGTCATTGAGCCTAACAAAACCAGTGATCTTTCTGAAAGCCAACCTACCAAGGGCAACATTGAGGGCGGCTTAACCACCATCGAAGAAAAAGCCATGGGCAACCTGCAGAAGATCGGCAAGAACGCCAGGTACATCGATGTACTGGCACCCGCCGAAGCTCCCGAGAAAGGCCCCGGGCTGTATTTCATGGACACATCCTCGGCAGCCGCGGAGTGCGTCACGCTGCAGGCCGCAGGCGGTTTTGCGGTGCACATCTTTCCCACAGGACAAGGCAACATCATTGGCAATCCAATCGAACCGGTCATCAAGGTCACGGCAAACCCACGCACGGTACGGACTATGGGTGAACACGTGGACTTGGATGTTTCCGGGCTGCTGCGCCGGGAGATGAACCTGGATCAGGCCGGAGATGCTCTGATCGATATGGTGATCCGCACCTGCAACGGCCGCCTGACCGCTGCCGAGGCGCTGGGTCACCGGGAATTTGTGATGACCAAACTGTATCGAAGTGCTTAACAGCCAGTGACGAGGCACATAATTCCGCTTCTTCTTTTTTGACCATTTTAAAACCGATTGAGAGTCTCTGAACTATGCAATACCTGAAAAAAGCGTCGAAGTCCCCCACCACAGGTGAAGAGGACACTCGTCGGATCGTGCAAGACATGTTGGCTGACATTGAAGCAGGCGGTGAACAAAAAGTGCGTGACTATGCCAAAAAGCTCGACAAATGGACCGGGGATATCATCGTTTCGGCTGAAACTATTGAAGCTGCCGGGGCGAGCCTGTCACAGCGGGCGCGGGACGACATCCAGTTTGCCTACGAGCGGGTAGAGAAGTTTGCGCAGGCGCAACTTGAGAGTATGAAAGAATTCGAGACTGAACTCTCGCCTGGTCTGGTGGCCGGTCAGCGCCTGATCCCGGTTGGAACTGCGGGCTGCTACATACCCGGCGGGCGCTACGCTCATATCGCCTCCGCCGTAATGAGTGTCACTACCGCTAAGGTTGCCGGCGTCAAACACGTGGTCGCCTGTTCCCCCACACGAGGTGATCAAGGGGTGCATCCATCGATTTTGTATACCGCGCACCTGGCTGGTGCCGACACCATTCTCGCACTGGGCGGCGTACAGGGTATTGCGGCACTGGCCTTTGGCCTTTTCTCAGGTCACCCGGCCGACATACTGGTTGGCCCGGGCAACCGTTTTGTCGCTGAAGCCAAACGTATTCTGTACGGGCGCGTTGGCATCGACATGTTCGCAGGACCTACCGAGATTGCCGTGATTGCTGATGAAACCGCCGATCCCGACATCGTCGCATCTGACCTTGCCGGCCAGGCTGAACATGGCCCTGACTCGCCTGCCTGGCTTATCAGCACCTCGCAATCCCTTGCTGAAAAAGTGATCGAAAAGGTGCCGGGCTGTATTGCACGGCTGGGCGAACCCAACCGCACCGCGGCAGAAGATGCCTGGCGCGATTACGGTGAAGTGATCGTGGCCGAATCCCGCGAAGAGGCCGTACAGCAAAGTGACCTCTACGCACCAGAACACCTGGAGGTCCATACCCAGGATCTGGACTGGTGGCTGACCCACCTCAGCAATTATGGTTCGCTGTTCCTCGGTGAAGAGACCACGGTCACCTACGGCGACAAGGCATCAGGACCCAATCACATTCTGCCGACCAAGGGTGCCGCGCGGTACAGCGGTGGCCTGAGCGTAGGTAAATTCATCAAGACGGTTACCTGGCAGCGCATGAATCGCGAGGCCAACCGCGACGTGGGCGCGGTCAGCGCCAGAATCTCCCGATCTGAGGGAATGGAAGGCCATGCCCTGTCGGGAGATGATCGGCTGCACAAGTATTTCCCCGACGAGCAATTCGAACTGCAGGCACCGTGAAGCCACAGCTACCGTCCCTGTTTAATCTGAACGGCCGCATTGCGGTTGTTACCGGCGGCAGTTCTGGCATCGGCCAGGCAATAGGCGGTTTCTTAGCCCAGGCTGGCGCACAGGTCATCCTGGTCGCCCGCCGCCCCGATCGCCTCGATGCCGCCGTAGCTGCGATCCGCAGTGGCGGGGGTGATGCGGCTGCCGTAGTAGTTGATCTGGATGAGCGCGACCACCTGCCGAAGATTGCAGCCCAGTGCCAAGATCTTTTTGGCCATCCCCACATTCTGGTGAATGCGGCAGGCGTTAACTTGAGAGAGGCCGCTGAGGAGGTCACCCCTAAGAGCTGGGATCAAACCATCCGCCTGAACCTGTCGACCCCGTTCTTTCTTGCCCAGGCACTGGTGCCCGGCATGAAAGAGGCCGGCTATGGCCGTATCATCAATATCGCCTCGCTACAGTCGGTACGGGCGTTTCCTGATGGGATCGCCTACGGCGCGAGCAAGGGCGGAGTTTGTCAGTTAACCCGGGCTATGGCTGAAGCGTGGTCTGCCCATGGCATTACCTGCAATGCCATCGCACCTGGATTTTTCCCCACTGAATTGACCGCGCCGGTATTCGATGACAGCGAACGCCGGGACTGGGCGGCAAATCAGACAGCGATGGGGCGTAACGGCGAACTTGAAGATCTTGCCGGCATCAGCGTCTTTCTGGCTGCCCCGGCGTCGGGTTATATCACCGGGCAGACGATCTTCGTCGACGGCGGCTTTACCGCCAAATAACATCCACTATGCAAGCACTGGTCTACACCGCAAACGAGCAAATGGTGTATCGCGAAGAAGCCGACGCCCAACCGATCGGCCCCGGTGAGGCGCGGGTCCAGATCGAGGCAGTGGGTATCTGCGGTTCGGACATGCATGCCTACCTGGGACATGATCCACGAAGAGTGCCGCCCCTGATCCTCGGGCATGAAGCGGCTGGCAGGGTCCTGGACGGTCAACACACTGGCAAGCGGGTTGTAATCAACCCCCTGATCACCTGTGGTCATTGTGATTACTGCCTCGAGGGTCGTCAGAACCTGTGTCCCCAGCGGGATCTCATCGGCATGTACCGTCCCGGGGCCTTTGCTGAGCGCATCGCCATACCCGAGCGCAACCTCATCGAGATTCCATCTGGCATGGATGCCGCCGCAGCCGCGTTAACAGAACCCGCAGCAACAGCGATCCATGCCGTTAACCTGGCTGAGCGATCGCTCGCCCGACCGGTTAGCGAAGCAAAGACGCTGGTCATCGGTGCAGGTTCAGTGGGGCTTTTCGCAGCGCTGGCCCTTCACCATCGGGGTGCAACCGAGGTCATCCTGGCTGATACCAACGCATTGCGCCGCGACAGTGCGGCGCGGACCGGTACCGCCAGCGTGATCAATCCGCTGGAACAGCCCGCACCAGAGGCATACTTCGATCTGGTGATTGATGCCGTGGGGGGGCGGGCATCGCGTCAGGCCGGGGTTACGGCCGTGGCCCCAGGTGGCGTCATCATGCACATTGGGCTGCTCGATAACGACGATGGGCTGGATATCCGCCGCCTTACCCTGCAGGAGATCACACTGATCGGGACTTATACCTACACCCCGGTCGATCTTCGCGCTACCCTGGTACAACTGCACTCGGGCGCTCTGGGCACACTGGATTGGATCGACCAGCGACCCCTGGGCGAAGGAGGCGCAGCCTTCAAGGAACTGCACGCCGGACACTGCGCCGCACCCAAGGTCATACTGCGCCCCTGAATCCCGAAAGACTTAATCTATCTCGAACCGGTAGAACGCCTCGTTCAGGTAGGCAACGATATCGTCAATCTCGTACTCATTCAGGCCAGCCCTGATCTGCTCGTTACAGAATGCCACCTGCCCCATCAGTCCCTCAATACTGTTGACCCGGCGGTTGCTGCGTAGGTAGATCGCGCTGCCATCATCCCCCTGCATGCTGACATGACATCCCATGCAGAAGTTGTCATGCAGCGGTCTACCATCTTCTGCCTTACCGGGCAGTAATGCAAAACCGGAACTTGAGATCGTCAACAACGCCACAGCCGTGAGCACCATCGTGATTATCTTCATGTCCCTGTTCTCCACAGAAGCCTTCCCCGTTCGCCAGGCATCAGTCCAGTATCACAGCCACGATGCGATCCAACCCCTGCTCGATCAGATTCTCGCCCTTACCGCCGCGATCAACCACCAGAAAATCCTGCTGCTGATCCAGCGCCAGCAGCGGATGGTGCCAGGTACCCGGGCGAAAATTCACACCCTGGCCTCCCTGCGCCGCAAACACGACGATATCGTCTACTTGTACGGCATCGGATGGCGGCGCGACCGCGACCAGAAAAGCGTTATCCGCCAACGGCATAAAAAGCTGTGACCCCAAAGGATGCTTTTCCATCATCTTAAGCATCAACGGGACCGGATAGGGCGAAGCACGGAAAATATTCACCAGCACATGGCCACCCTCAGCAGCGACGTCCACTGCCGCCAGGTCATGAAAGCGCCGGGCCGTTCCCTGGTTAATGCTTATCGCTGTACTATCGCGCGCTTCGATGACATCACCGAAGGGGGCAAAGGCCTGCACTGTCAGGGGTTGGGGCGTAATCTGCATACTGCCAACTCAGCGCTGCGGTCGACCAAAGGCCCGGAACCGACTGACCCCGCCATCGGGAAAAATATTGAGCCGCAAACAATTCACCGGACCAATATCCTCAAGCGAGGGCCTTTCAAAAAAGTGCTGGTGATCCATCTCCAACTGGGTTGGCAACATCAATTCCGGCCATTGCTGTGCCTGGGCTGCGAGCGCCCTATCATCAAGGTTGTCGATTAGGGCGCCCTGGATCGAACACTGATCAGGGTAGTTGCCCTTGAAATGGGCGGTGTCGATTTCAACCTGCTCAATCGCCCCGGGAGCACCCAGGCGCACCAGGATCCAGTCGTGGCCGGGCTCACGGCGGCGACGGGTTTCCCAGCCGTCTCCCATGTTGATACCACGGCCGGAAATGAGGATGACCCACGGATCACCGTAGTGCGCATCATTAAAACCCGCAATGCGCCCGCCGTTGGCAATAGCAGAAAGTTCTACCAGGGCATCGCGATCGAACCGTGACCAATCTGCCAGGGGCTCGCCATAAACCCGCAGTCGAGCCACGCCCCCATCGGGAAAGATGTTCAAACGCAGGTGACTGACAGGGCCATCATCCGAGATGGCCTGGTAGTGATGACGATCGGGACCCAGATCCATCGGCCCCAGTATTTCACGCCATTTCAACTCACTCACGGGGGTATCGGCTGCACCGTCGGCAGCTTCCAGGGAGGCCTGTGGTGGATAGTTGCCGGTGAAATACCGGGTATCCATATCCACTCCACGGACGGTTCCCCGGGCACCCAGCCGCACCACGACATGATCGTGACCACCTCCACGCCGACGACGACTTTCCCAGCCGTCCATCCACTTGCCGTGATCGTCAAACTTGTCGGCTATGAAAACCGGCTCGATGTCCTGTAACAATCGCTCCTTGGGCGCAAAAAAATCGTCGCTGGCTTCAAGAACCTGACCACCCAGCCGTGGCGACGCCAGGTTGACCAGGTGACGGGCAAACTCGGGAAGTTCAGTTGACTGACTCATGATGCCAAAACGTCCATTTCAGTAAAAAGGGTATCGATGCGAAGCCGGGCAATCCGGTGTACCTGCGCCAAGGCTTCATTAAACTCGGTATCGAAATCATTCTCCACGCGCTTATGGAAACACGCAAGGATACCCTCCCGGTCCAGCCCCCGGACCGCAACGATAAAGGGGAAGCCAAATTTCTGCGTGTAACGCGCATTTAACTCGTTGAACGCACTGAATTGTGCCGGCGTGCACTGATCCAGCCCGGCACCGGACTGCTCTGCGAAAGAGGCCACGGTCAGTTCACCGGATACCGCCAGCCGTCCAGCAAGATCCGGATGCGAGCGCAGCAGGGCCAGCTGGGGCTCGTNGCCGGCTTGGGCAACAATGTCGATCATCGCCTGAGATAAACCCGACGGTGTATCCACCAGAGCACTTAAGCCGGTATCAAATAAACCAAGCGCAATCCAGGGAGAGTGCTCATAGACGCCGCCAAAATGCTCAACGAATGCCTCGCGGGACATCTGGCTTGGAAGGGGCGTCATGATGCCGCCGGCGGATGCATTGAGCGCCAGTGACGGGCAATGTCGATGCGACGGCAATACCATACCTTATCAAAACGCCGGGTGTGCTCGATAAAACGGGCAAGCGCGCCCAGGCGGCCAGGCCGACCCGCCAGCCGACAGTGCAGTCCCACCGACATCATCCGAGGTGTACTCTCCCCTTCTGCATACAGGACATCAAAGGCATCACGCAGATAGCTGTAGAACTGGTCACCGCTGTTGAAGCCCTGTGGCGTGGCAAAACGCATATCGTTGTTGTCCAGCGTGTACGGCACTACCAGATGCGCCCTGCTATCGACTTCAATCCAGAATGGCAGATCGTCGCTGTAGTCATCGGCGTCGTAAAGAAATCCCCCCTCTGCCGCAACCAATGCCCGGGTACGCTCACTGGTGCGGCCCGTGTACCATCCCAGCGGTCGCTCACCGGTCAGGTCACGGATAATCTCGATGGCGCGCTGCAGATGCTCACGCTCAATGCTCTCGGGCACGTTGCGATAATCGATCCAACGGTAACCGTGTGAGCAGATTTCGTAACCGGCGGCCATCGCCGCTTCAGCCACGGCCGGGTGACGCTCAAGCGCCATCGCCACGGCGAAGACGGTAAGTGGAATATCGTAGCGGGCAAAAAGATCAAAAAGACGCCATACGCCAACCCGGGAACCATACTCATAGATCGATTCCATGCTCGGGTGACGCTGGCCGGGCCATGGCGCTGCCCCGACAATCTCGGAAAGAAAGGCCTCGGATGCCTCATCCCCATGCAGGATGCAATTTTCACCACCTTCTTCGTAGTTGATGACGAACTGCAATGCGATGCGTGCCCCTTTAGGCCAGTGTGCCTGCGGCGGGTTACGCCCATAACCAACGAGATCTCGGGGGTAAGGGGGAGGATGACTCATCAGGTTTCAGTGGTGTTCGTTGTAGGTCTGGCCAGGGGGGGAATATTAGCGGAGACTTTAGAGAAGATTTCCCGTTATTATCAAATTATCGTTGAAAGTGTTTAAGGAGGCTAAAGGCTGACGAGCGCCCTGCCCTGTGTGACACTGAAACCCGCATCAGCGCGCAAACGGCCCTGGCACCAGCAACCCTGGCTTACAGATACTAACAGCCGCCTTCGAGGAGAACCCCATGGGCAAACTGACAACCCATGTTCTGGATACATCAGCCGGCCGGCCTGCTGCGGACATGGCCTGGACACTCTATCGACTGGACCACGGGCACATTGAACTGTGCCAGGGCCGCACCAATGATGACGGCCGTAACGACGGCCCGGCCCTGCAAGGTGATGCCTTTGCCTGTGGAACCTACGAACTGCATTTTTTCGCCGGAGACTACTTTCGCCAGAAAGGGGGTGATCTTGAATCCCCGGCGTTCCTCGATACGGTCGTGATCCGTTTCGGGATCAGTGATGCCGACAGCCACTATCATGTGCCTCTGCTGATTTCCCCGTATGGCTACAGTACATACCGCGGCAGCTGAAACCACCCACCTTGCAACCCATGGCAACCGCAAGATCTGAATTCCGCTGCCTTCTCGGCAGTGAAATCATCTGTCTTGCCTCATTCGACCCGCACCAGACCCTGCTGGACTTTCTGCGCCTTGAAAAAGGTCTGACCGGCACCAAGGAAGGCTGCGCTGAAGGCGACTGCGGGGCATGCACGGTGCTGCTGGGTCGTCTTGAGAATTCTAAAATCCACTACCAGCCTGTCAACGCATGTATTGTGCCCCTGGGGATTATCGACAGCACCCAGGTGCTCACCGTTGAGCACCTGGCTGACCCCGAGCCCCACCCGGTTCAACAGGCCATGGCCCAGGCCCATGGCTCTCAATGCGGTTTTTGTACACCGGGCATCGTGATGAGCCTGGCCGGCCTGCACTATGACTGTGATGCCGGCCATGCCAACCCCGATCATCAAACCCTGAGCGATACGCTCGCTGGTAATCTGTGTCGCTGTACCGGGTACGGATCCATCATGAGTGCAGCTGGGACGGCATGCGTACAACCACTACCAGGGCAGAGCCGGTCACTGCGCTCAATCGCGCACCGTGTTCTTGATGAATGGGATCAGGACGATACATTTTTAAACATGAGCGGGCCGCTGGGCAGCTTTGCGATACCCACCGACCTTGAAACGCTTTGGCAGACCCAGCGCACTTATCCGGATGCGCAGTTGATTGCCGGGGCGACCGACGTTGGTCTTTGGATCAATAAGCACCACCAACGCTTTGAGAGCATCATCAACCTAAGCCACGTGGCTGAACTCAAACGGATTGAACATACCCAAAACACATTGAAGATCGGCGCTACCGCCACCGTGGCCCAGGGGCTTGAGCAGATGACGGACCTGGCGCCGGACCTGGGCCCACTGTTGCGCCGTTTTGGATCGGCTCAGGTTCGGGCGCAGGCTACTTTTGGCGGCAACATCGCCAATGGTTCTCCTATAGGCGACCTCGCTCCCGTCCTGATCGCACTGGGCGCCACCTTGCACCTTGTAAGCCCCGATCACCAACGCAGCATTGCTCTGGAGGACTTTTTTGTTGATTACGGCAAACAGGATCTCGCACCTGGCGAGATCGTCCACACGATCAGTATCCCGGATGATGCCTTCACCCAGCTCCAGTGCTGGAAAATCTCCAAACGCTTTGACCAGGACATAAGCGCTGTGTGCGGGGCATTCTGTTTGCACGTTACCGGTGGCACGATTATCTCGGCCCGGGTCGCTTTTGGTGGTATGGCGTCAACCCCACAACGTGCACGACACTGTGAGGAGGCACTCGTTGGACAAAATGCCGACTGTACTTCGCTGGAGCCTGCCGCAGCAGCACTGAAACATGATTTTGCGCCGATCACAGATATGCGTGCCAGCGCATCGTATCGAACCGACGTGGCAAGGGGACTCCTGGAACGCTGTCTGCGCACCCTGGGTGGCGATCCACTCGAACTGCTCTATCCCGTGAGCAAAGCGCCGGGCTTATCGGCTCATGACTGAGGCATGCCAGCAGGGTCCGGGTGCATCGCTGGCGCATGACAGCGGACTGAAGCACGCCACCGGCGAAGCCGTTTATATAGATGATATCCCGCTGCCCCGGGGTGCACTCCATCTTGCCACGGGCGGCGCCGATGCGCCCTGTGGCCAGATCAGGACGATAGAACTCGACGCTGTACGCAATGCCCCCGGGGTGATCGATGTGTTCTGTGCGCGTGATCTACCGGGGCATAACGACGTCAGCCCTTTGGGGCGCGGTGACGAACCACTGCTGGCTGAAGAGGCGATACGCTTTGACGGTGAAGCAGTATTTGCGGTTGTCGCCACCAGTCATCGCGCAGCCCGCGCAGCAGCAGCGCTCGCCCGGATCGACGTGACACCGACAGAGCCGGTGTTAAGTGTAGACGGTGCGCTTGACCAGGAGCGCTTTATCAGCGAAGAGAAAATTATGGAGCGGGGCGACTGGCAGCAAGCCATGAGCTCAGCCCCGCACAACGCCTCAGGCACGCTGTACTGCGGTGGGCAGGATCACTTCTACCTTGAGGGGCAGATCTCTCTTGCCATTCCTCAGGAAGATGGCGACATGTGGGTGTACTGTTCGACCCAGCACCCCAGCGAAATTCAGCAACATCTGGCCAAAGTGCTGGGCAAACCCGCACACGCCGTCACCGTAGAAGTGCGTCGCATGGGCGGCGGCTTTGGCGGCAAAGAAAGCCAGGCCTGCCAATGGGCAGCACTGGCAGCGGTTGGCGCCCAACGCAACAACCGTGCCGTGAAGTGCCGACTGGACCGCGACGATGACATGCGCCTGACCGGTAAACGCCATGATTTCCGGTTCGACTGGCAGGTGGGGCACGATGATACCGGTCGCATCCTTGCGGTAGATGCCAAGCTCGCCTCGCGTTGTGGCTGTGCGCTCGACCTGTCTGACCCGGTCAATGACCGCGCCATGTTTCATGTAGACAACGCCTACTTCTTTCCCGCTGTGCATATTCGTTCGCAGCGTTGCTTCACCAATACAGTTTCCAATACGGCTTTTCGTGGTTTTGGCGGCCCCCAGGGCATGCTGGCCAGTGAACGTATGATTGAGGCGGTTGCGCGGGCCACCGGCCTTGATCCGTTGACCGTGCGTAAACACAATTTCTATAGTGGTCCAGAGCGAAACCTCACCCCCTACCACATGCCGGTAGAAGACTTTATTCTGGACGAGCTGGTAAGCGAGCTTGAGACGAGCAGCGATTACTGGAAACGCCGTGAACAGATCCGCTGTGCAAACGCGGGTAACCCCCTGTTGCTGCGGGGGCTCGCCCTTACACCGGTCAAGTTTGGTATTTCCTTCACGGCGACCTGGTTTAACCAGGCAGGTGCCTTACTGCACATCTACCGCGACGGCAGCATTCACCTGAACCATGGCGGTACCGAGATGGGACAGGGTCTTTTTATCAAGGTGGCACAAGTGGTGGCCGATGCCCTGGCAGTACCCCGGCAACAGGTGAAGATCAGCGCTACCCGGACCGACAAGGTGCCCAATACCTCGGCGACCGCTGCGTCGTCTGGCTCAGACCTGAATGCGATGGCTGCGCTGAACGCCGCGAATACTCTGAAACGCCGGCTCTGTGCTTTTGCAGCACAGCATTTTGCTATCGACCCGCAAGAGATTCGCTTTTCGGATGCCAGGGTATATGCAGGCCAGAACACATTGACGTTTGCCGACCTGGTCGAACTTGCCTACCTGGCAAGGGTGCAACTGTCTGCCACAGGCTTTTACCGCACCCCGAAAATTCATTACAACCACAAAGCGGCCAAAGGCCGGCCCTTCTATTACTTTGCCTACGGGGCAGCTGTCAGCGAGGTGGCGGTGGATACCTTGACGGGAGAAAGCCGGGTGCTCGCCGTGGACATACTGCATGACGCCGGACGCTCCCTGAACCCGGCGATTGATCTGGGCCAGGTCGAGGGCGGTTTTATTCAGGGTATGGGCTGGCTGACCAACGAGGAACTCTGGTGGGATGACGCCGGGCACCTTAAAACCCACGCCCCTTCTACCTACAAGATTCCGACCTGCTCTGACCGGCCGCTCAACATGAATATCCGCCTGTGGCCCCGGGGCGAGAACCGCGAACCTACGATTCATCGATCCAAAGCCGTCGGTGAGCCGCCACTGATGCTGGCAATCTCGGTACACCAGGCCCTGTCAGATGCCCTCTCCAGCATCAGCCGTTATACCCGTGTGCCACCACTTAATGCACCAGCCACGCCAGAGGCCCTGCTTTGCGCCATTCAAAATGAACGCAATCAAGAATCAAAAGGTGCCGGAGATCAACAGGCATGATTGTGGCGCTACCGGGCCCATGTGACTGGATCAATGCGGCGCTGCAGGTGCTGGCACAGGATCAGCAGGCCGTACTGGCGCTGGTCTGTGGCAAGCACGGCTCTACCCCGCGCGGGACTGGCAGCTGGGTTCTGCTCAACGAGCAACAGATCCTGGGCAGTGTTGGTGGCGGCGAACTCGAGCATACGATGATTGAAGCCGGCCAGGCCATGCTGGCGGGTAACGGCGACTGGTCGCGTTCGATCATGCACTGCGTGCTCGGATCGGATATGCGCCAGTGCTGTGGCGGCACCATGGAAGTGATGCTGCAACCGATTGACTCCGGTGACCGCGGCTGGCTGCAGGACGCCCAGGCGTCCCTGTATCGTCAAGATGCCTCCCGCGTGGCGTTTGACCGGGTCGATTCCAATGTTCCACCTTTAGTCATAGTCGGCTCCAGTCCAGACCCTGTCGTCAATGAAAACATGTTTGTGCTGACGCTCGCTGACCCCCGCCCGGCATTGGCGGTTTTTGGTGCCGGGCATGTGGGTCGCGCCTTGTGCACCATCGCCAGCCAGTTGCCGCTCAGGCTGACCGTTTTTGACCAGCGTCCGGATCAGTGTGCCCTGATCCCTGATTCGGGCAATATCGAGATTGATACCGCTTTGAGCCCGTTGCACGGGGCCCGGGAACTCACCAATCACGATGCCGCCCTAATCATGACCCACAGTCATGCACTGGATTACGAACTGTGCCGGATCCTGCTGCGCCAATCGGCGCTATGCTACACCGGCCTGATCGGCAGCAAGAGCAAGGCACAGCGTTTTCGCAAGGTCCTGAAAAAAGACGGGTTGAGCGACTCCCAGATCGCGCATCTCACCAGCCCCATCGGGGTCGACGGGCCTGTGGGTAAAGAGCCGGGAATGATCGCACTTGGCGTTTTGGGCGAAATTCTGAACACCCCTCGCCTGACAGCCCAAAAAGCCGGGTGAAGGCGCCAACGGAAAACGGGCAAACAGCTAAAGAGGCCAAATGATGGGTCACACCGAAACTGACCACCAGCACTATATGCACCTTGCGGCAGAACTGGCCCGGGAACATATGCATGCCGGAGCCGGCGGCCCTTTTGGCGCGGTGATCGTGCATCAGGGCGGCGTGATCGGCCGTGGCTGGAACCAAGTCACCTCAGGTCATGATCCCACCGCCCATGCCGAGGTCAGTGCAATCCGGGATGCTTGCCGCACGCACAGCACCTTTTCACTGGCCGGATCAGCTATCTATACCACCTGTGAGCCCTGTCCCATGTGCCTGGGTGCAATCTGGTGGGCCCGTATCGACACAATCTATTACGCAAACACCCGTGATGACGCCGCCCGGATTGGCTTCGATGATGCTGCGCTCTACCGGGAAGTCTCTTTGGATCTGCATGAGAGGCAATTACCGCTGGTGCGCCATCACAGTGATGAGGCCACGGCACTGATGCGCGAATGGCTGGCAAAAGAGGATAAGATTCCCTACTGAATATGAGCCGCACCCCGGAAAAATCTATACCGATGCTTTCTGATCAAAGGAGTCAACGCTGGTGACCCCGCAACCCCTTCTGCAACTGCAGAATATCCGCAAGGCCTTTCCGGGATGTCTCGCCAATGATGACATCGACCTGGAAGTGACCCCAGGTGAGATTCATGCCCTGCTGGGAGAAAACGGCGCGGGGAAAAGCACTCTGGTGAAGATTATCTATGGCGCACTGCGCCCGGATCAGGGGCAAATCCGCTGGCGCGGTGATGCAGTCGAGATTCCCAATCCCGCGGCAGCGCGGACCCTGGGCATCGGCATGGTGTTCCAGCACTTCTCGCTGTTCGAGTCGATGACCACGCTGGAGAATGTCGCGCTGGCGCTGCCCCCGCAGAACCTGGGTGAACTGCGTGTTCATCTGGAACAGACCGCGCGCGACTACGGACTGGCACTGCAGCCCGATCGGCATGTCTATGATCTGTCCATGGGGGAACGCCAACGCATCGAAATCGTGCGTTGCCTGCTACAGAACCCCAGCCTGTTGATTCTGGATGAGCCCACCTCGGTGCTCACACCACAGGAAACCGAAACCCTGTTTGCCACCTTGGGCACGCTGGCCCGTGAAGGCCGCTCGATCCTCTATATCAGTCACAAACTGGAAGAAGTGCGCATGCTGTGTGACCGGGCCACCATTCTGCGCGGCGGCCGGCGGGTAGATGACTGCATCCCGGCCAAAGAAACCGCCCATTCTCTGGCAGAGAAGATGATCGGCCGGCGGGTAGAGTCACCGCCAGGGCATAGCGCCTCAGCCTCTTCCGAGATACGACTGCAGGTGAGCGACCTGTCGGTACAATCCGACCAACCACACGGCACCGATATCGCCGGAGTGAGTTTCTCAGTACACGCCGGTGAGATACTGGGAATCGCCGGCATTGCCGGCAACGGGCAGATCGAACTCATGAGCGCGCTGTCCGGTGAGACCGGTTCGCCCCGGGCCGGCTCGATTCAGATGCTGGCCACCGAGGTCAGCACACTGGCACCGATGGCACGGCGTCGACTGGGTGCCGTGTTTGTACCTGAGGAGCGTATTGGACAGGCCGCCGTCTCGGATCTGAACCTGGTACAGAACAGTTTTTTAACCTCGGCCGATCGCATGGGCTTTGTCTCACACGGACTGGTCGATTGGGCCGGCGTTGAGCGCTATGCCGGAGAGATCCTGACCCGTTTTGATGTCAAGGCAGCGGGTACCGCGGCGTTGGCCAACAGCCTGTCAGGAGGCAATCTGCAGAAATTTATTGTCGGTCGCGAGATCCTGCAACAACCGCAATTGTTGGTGGTATCCCAACCAACCTGGGGTGTCGATGCAGGCGCAGCGGCGGCCATCCACGAACAGATACAACAGTTGGTCAGTGCCGGGGCCGGGGCACTGGTCATCTCGCAGGATCTGGACGAGATTTTTGCCTTGTGTGACCGCATCGCGGTGATATCCCAAGGCAGCCTGTCGCCACCCAGGCCCACCGCAAAGATCACGACCCAGGAAGTTGGTCTGCTGATGGGTGCCAGCCGGGAACAACCTCAGGAGATTTCCCATGCTGGTGCTTGAGGCCCGGGCCACACAGTCTGCAACAGCCGCCTGGTTATCGCCGCTGTTGGCCATGGTGCTAACCGCGCTGACCGGCGCGGTGATCTTCCTGGCGATGGGCAAAACACCAGGAATCGCGCTCTATATCTACTTTGTCGAACCGTTAACCTCCTGGTCGGGCCTGTCGGAAGTCGCCGTTAAAGCCGGACCCTTGATCCTGATTGGCATTGGCCTGTCGCTGGGATTTCGCGCCGGGGTCTGGAACATCGGGGCCGAGGGCCAGTTTATTGCCGGGGCACTGCTCGGCAGCGCCCCGGCGGTGTATTTCTACGACAGCGTAAACCCGCTGATCCTGCCGGCGATGTTGGCCATGGGGGTGCTCGGCGGTATGGGCTGGGCGGCAATCCCGGCATTCTTAAAGACCCGCTTCAACGCCAACGAAATCCTGGTCTCACTGATGCTGGTGTACGTCGCCGAGCTGCTACTGGTACACCTGGTTCAAGGACCCTGGCGCAACCCCCAGGGCTGGGGTTTTCCCGGAACCCGCATGTTTCCCGATGTCGCCCTGCTGCCCATGCTGTTTCCCGGCTACCGGGTTCACCTGGGCACACTGATTGCGATGGCGGTGCCACTGTTGGCGTGGTTTGTGCTGACCAAGAGCCGTTTTGGTTTCCAGGTGCAGGTATTTGGCTCCGCGCCGCTGGCCGCGCGCCACGCCGGCATCAACAACCACCGAATGGTCTGGACGACCCTGCTGATCAGTGGTGGCCTGGCCGGGTTGGCCGGCGTGATGGAGGCGGCCTCCACCATCGGCCAGTTGATGCCGAAGATTTCTCCGGGCTATGGCTTCACCGCAATCATCGTGGCATTTCTGGGCCGGCTGCACCCAGTGGGGGTAGCACTCGCGGGTACCGCGATCGCCGTGACCTACATCGGCGGTGAAGGGGCGCAGATTTCGGCTGGCCTGCCCAAAGCAGTCACCGGCCTCTTTCAGGGCATCATCCTGTTCTACCTGCTGGCCTTTGATCTTTTGACCCGTTACCGACTGGTACGTATCCGCCGCGGGGAGCGCGCCGCATAATGGAACTGCTGATCGCCTCGATTATGACTATGATGACTGCGGCCACCCCATTGGTCTTCGCCGCTACTGGCGAATTGGTCTCCGAAAAATCGGGTGTGCTGAATCTGGGTGTAGAAGGCATGATGCTGATCGGCGCGGTGTTCGGCTTTGCGGCGGTCACCCTGACCGGCACACCCTTGGCTGGACTGCTGGTGGGGAGCCTGTCGGGGCTACTGGCAGCGCTGATCTTTGCCGTGCTGACGCTCACCCTGCTATCCAACCAGGTGGCCACCGGACTCGCCCTGACAATCTTCGGTACCGGGCTTTCGGCGCTGGTGGGGCTGGATTACGTCGGTGAAACCATCGTCCAGATCAGAGCAGTACACCTACCGGTGCTGAGCGACCTGCCCATAGTCGGCCGGCTGCTTTTTGGCCACGATCCCCTGGTTTATCTCGCGATTGTGATTTTGGGGCTCAGCGGCTGGTTTCTCAAACACACCCGCTGGGGAATGATTCTGCGCGCCGTGGGCGACTCAGATGGCTCAGCCCACGCGATCGGCTACCCGGTCATTGCGATCCGCTATGCGGCGGTAGCCTTCGGCGGGGCCATGGCAGGCCTTGGGGGCGCTTACCTGTCGCTGGTCTATACCCCGCTGTGGGCCGAAAATATGACCGCCGGACGAGGCTGGATTGCCCTGGCGCTGGTGGTTTTTGCCAGTTGGAGGCCATCACGGGTACTGCTGGGGGCCATCCTGTTCGGGGGCATTACCATCTTGCAGCTGAATGCCCAGGCCGCCGGCTTTGGCATCCCGGGTGCCTTTATGTCGATGCTCCCTTACATTGCGACCATAGTTGTATTAGTCTTGATTTCCCGAGACCCGATCCGCATCCGGCTGAACGCACCAGCGTGTCTGGGCAGACCGTTTCGGGCTGAACGCTGATAGCTAAATATTACAAACCGTCAATCACCAAGTAGAGGAGTTTCAAAGTGAAAAATATCATCAAGCTGACCGCCCTGGCACTGGCCGGTGCGCTGGCGCTGACCACGGGGGCCGTGTCCGCCGACAAGACCAAGGTCGGATTTATCTATATCGGCCCGCCGGGAGATCATGGCTGGACCTATGCCCACGATCAAGGCCGTCTTGCCATCGAGAAAGAACTCGGTGACCACGTCCAGACCACCTTTGTTGAAAACGTACCAGAGGGCCCTGACGCCGAGCGCGCGATCGCCAAGCTGGCTGAGACCGGCCATGAACTGATCTTCACCACCTCTTTTGGCTACATGGAGCCAACCCTGAAGGTGGCCAAACGCTTCCCCAACGTGAAGTTTGAGCACGCCACCGGGTACAAGCGTGCCGATAACGTCTCCACCTACGTTGCCCGCTTTTATGAAGGGCGCTATGTGCAGGGTGTCATCGCCGGTAAGATTTCCAAATCCAACGTGATCGGCTACATCGCCTCGTTTCCGATTCCCGAAGTGGTACGCGGCATCAATGCCTTTTTACTGGGCGCACACTCGGTCAACCCCGATATCAAGGTGAAGGTAGTCTGGGTGTACACCTGGTTTGATCCACCCAAGGAAGCCGATGCCGCCAAGGTACTGATGGACCAGGGTGCTGACATCATCACCCAGCACACCGATAGCACTGCTGCACTGCAGGCCGCTGCGGAGCGTGGCATCTATGCCTTCGGTCAGGCATCCGACATGATTCATTTCGCTGAAAAAACACAGCTGACTTCGATTATCGATAACTGGGGCCCGTACTACGTGGCGAGAACCAAAGCCGTGCTCGATGGTACCTGGGCCTCCACGGATACGTGGGATGGTATGGACAAAGGCATGGTGGTAATGGCGCCCTACACCAACATGCCGGCTGATGTCGCAGCGCTTGCTGCCAAAACAGCAGAATCGATCCGCAGCGGGGCATTTCACCCCTTTACCGGACCCATTCATAACCAGGCCGGTGAACAAGTGGTGGCCGCCGGTGCGGTCGCCGATGATGGCATGCTGGCCGGTATGAGCTTCTACGTTCAGGGTATCGATGACAAGCTGCCCCAATAGTCTGAAGCCGATATGAGCAAAACCCGCCCCGATCCCGGGGCGGGTTTTTTTTCGGCTGCACGGGCAAACTGATGGCACGACTCTGGCTGCGTGACCCGCTCGCGATCCTTGCCAAGGATGCGAACGGCGGGATCGTGATTGAAAATGGAAGGATTAGGGAACTTGTTCCGGCGGGACAAAGACCCGACACGGCCAGTGAGATTTTCGATGCCTCCTCGCACGTGCTGCTACCGGGGCTGGTCAACACCCATCACCACTTCTACCAGACTCTGACCCGGGCCCTCGCACCTGCACTGGGCAAAGAACTTTTCGACTGGCTAAGAGCGCTGTACCCGGTCTGGGCAGGGCTCGATCCAGAACTACTCGCTACGGCAACCGAACTGGCCCTGGCCGAACTGCTGCTCTCAGGATGTACCACGACATCTGATCATCATTACCTTTATCCTGCCGGGCTTGAGCAGGCAATCGATATACAAGCAAAAGTGGCCGGGCAGATCGGGATGCGGGTCATGCTGACCCGGGGATCAATGGATCTGTCACAAAAAGACGGCGGCCTGCCGCCAGACTCGGTGGTACAGGATACCGAAACCATCCTGGATGATTGTGAACGCGTCGTTCACGCTTATCACCAGAGTGGCCCGGACGCCATGGTCCAGGTGGCACTCGCACCGTGCTCGCCTTTTTCGGTCAGCGAAACGCTGATGCGAGAAACTGCCGCGCTCGCGGCCCGCCTGAAGGTGCGCCTACACACGCACCTGGGAGAAACCCAGGACGAAAATGACTACTGCGTGGCGAAGCTCGGCATGCGACCGCTCGACTATCTTGAGGACTGCGGCTGGCTTGGTGCAGACACCTGGCTGGCACACGGCATTCACTTCAATAATGACGAGATCCAGCGTTTGGGGCATGCCGGTACTGCGGTAACGCATTGCCCGCATTCGAACATGGCACTGGCTTCGGGCCTGTGCCCAGTCTGTGTACTGCAACGCGCGGGCAGCCCAGTGGGGCTGGGTGTTGATGGATCGGCATCCAACGATGCTTCCAACGCCATTGAGGAAGTGCGCGCGGCACTCATGCTGCAGCGACTGCGTGAAGGCGCCAGCCAGTTCGGTCACCTCGATGCACTGCATCTGGCGACACAAGGCAGTGCGCGCTGCCTGGGACGTGATGATATCGGCGTGTTAGCGCCGGGCAAGCAAGCTGATCTTGCGCTGTTCAAACTCGATGAATTGCGCCACAGCGGCTATCACGACCCACTGGCGGCGCTGGTGCTGTGCGGTGCCAGCCGCGCCGATCGGGTCATGATCGGTGGCGAGTGGAAGGTGATCGATGGCCATGCACCGCATATTGATGAAGCGAACCTCATCCGCCGGCACAACGAGGCAGCCCGTAAACTGCGCGACCGGGCCACTCTTGCGGCCTGAGCATATTGAACTCCAACTCAGCAGCTCAAACCTGAAAAGCAGCTCACTACCCCGGCGTTCGCTGTCCTTATCATTGAGCCATCGGGCGAACGCCGCCATATCAGCCCGCAGTGCTCTCACCGGGCGTAGCGGCTCAGAGGAAAGACGGGACAAATAGGGGCCCGTTTAAGCGGAGCTCAAGTCAACAGCTGATCCAGAATGCCGGCTGCCTTGCTTGGGCCATGCTCAGA
>PBSU01000030.1 GCA_002726415.1 Acidiferrobacteraceae bacterium
TGGCGACACCTAGCGACCTGTATGAGCGCCCCGAGAATGCCTTCGTCGCGCAGTTTATCGGTGAGAATAACCGACTGATGGGATCAGTGCGTGGCATCGAGGGAAATCACTGCCAAGTCGAACTCGACAACGGTGAACAAATTCAGGCACTCAAAGTTAACGTCGGTGCCGTGGGAACCAGAACCACGTTATCGTTGCGCCCGGAACGGGTCGAGGTAAATCCCGAAGCCGGAAAATTCCCCAACGTTTTTGAGGCCAAGGTGGAGGAATTAATCTACCTGGGCGATCATATCCGCACCCGGGCCTCGGTCTGTGGGCACAGTGATTTTATTGTTAAAATCCCAAACGCATCGCATCATGCGGCGCTAAACGAGGGAGACATAGTCAAGTTCGGCTGGTCCATGGAGGACTGCCGCGCGCTTGATGTCTTCGAGGCACCCAACTGAATGTGGCCTCGGCGACACGTTTTCTAACGTCAGTCTAATGACGACAATCAACCGATACCGGAGGAATGGGAATGAGTAAGCATCTCTTAACAACCACCCTGGCCTCGGCAGTGATCGGGGCGGCCCTGGCCGTACCCGCACACGCCGATGTCACCGTCGCCTCGTGGGGCGGCGCCTATACCATGAGCCAGCAGAAGGCCTATGCAGATACCTGGTCCGAGGGCACAGCCAACTTTGTCAACTACAACGGCGGTCTGGGTGAAGTACGCACCCAGGTCGAATCGGGCAATGTGACGTGGGATATCGTTGATGTCCTGCCACACGAAGCCCGCGTTGGCTGTGATGAAGGTCTTTTTGAAGAACTGCCGCGTGAAGTCTTCACCAAGGCGCCCGATGGCACCTCGATGGACGACGACATCATGGTACCCGTACCAAATGACTGCGTCGTACCACAGATCTTCTGGTCATATGTTCCCTTCTATCAGGAAGGCACCTTTGACGGTAACGCCGCTGGCAACCCCAAGACTATTGCTGACTTTTTTGATGTCGCAAAATTTCCGGGCAAGCGTGGTATTCACACCTGGGGCAACGCACTCGTTGAGATGGCCTTAATGGCCGACGGCGTAGCACCTGGCGACGTCTACTCTGTGTTAGATACTGCCGAAGGCATGGATCGCGCTTTTGCCAAACTCGACACCATCAAGGATCACGCCGTATTCTGGTCCTCAGGTGCCAAGCCGCTCGAGCTGGTGACCAGTGGTGAGGTTTCCATGGCGCTGGCCTATAACGGCCGTATCGGCGCTGCCATGCTTTCAGAAGGCGCGCCCTTTGTCATCAATTGGGATGGACAGGTCCTCGAAGAGGAATGGCTGGCCATGCTCAAAGGCACACCAAATGCTGATGAAGCGCTTAAGTTCCTGATTCATGCCAGTGCGCCAGAGCAACAGGCTGGACAGGCCAAATGGATCACCTATGCACCGATGCGTGCTTCAGGTATCGATCTCATCGAAGCCGGCGAGCCTTGGTTCAACACTGGCGTGAATATCATGCCCTTGATGCCTAATGCACCGGCCGCGTTGAGTCAGATGCACCTGTTTGCTGACCCGAGCTGGTGGGCGGACAACGGTGACTCAATCTCCGAGCGATTCACTGCCTGGATGGGCCAGTAAGGTCCTCTTTGGATAGGTAGTTGTTTATGCAGAAGGGGTCGGTCAGTCGACCGGCCCCTTTCTGGTACCCCCGGTGCAATTACCGGGCCTTCCTCGTCGGTCTATGTGAATGACAAATAGCCACCCGGCGTCGGCGCAGCCACTGCTGACAGCCGACGGTANNCCNCTTAAANNCAGCCTGCAGCGCTCGATGCGCCGCAGCAANCTCCGGGCGATNNNCCTGGTNCTGCCACCGTTACTCTTTCTGCTTGGCCTTTTTATCATCCCCATCGGCAATCTGCTGACCCGCAGNACCGACGACACNCTGATTAACTANCAGNTGCCGCTGACCTTCGCCATGATCGATCAGTGGGATCGCGAGCAACTGCCAGAAGAAAGCCTCTTTGAGGCNATGTACCTCGATCTTTCAAGCCTGAACAAATATCTGATCAGCGATAATTTTGCCGATACGGTAGATCCTGATGACCCGGCCTGGCGGGTGCGAATCCCCCCAAAAGGACCCTATCGCGATGCCATGATCACAATTGATCCCCGCTGGCGATCACCCAGCACCTGGCACCCGATTCGCGAGATTGCTTTGGTGGGCGCAAACGCTCAGGGCACAGAAAGAGAAAGAAAAAACCAGGCCAAACGAGCCCAGTTTAAGATCTGCGCTTACCTTACGCCCCTCACAAACGCCGACTGCACCAAGTTATACAAGGTGTTACTGAATTGGGATGGCACTACCGAACCTGACGAGGTGCTTTTTAAGGCGCTCTATAAGGACCTCAGGTCAGCGAATAAGTTTCTCGTGGGCAAATCCAGCACCCGTTTGAACTATGGGAAACCCGGCTTTAAAAGCCTGATCAAAAAATCCAGTCGCAAACTCAAGAAGGTCAGTGAGCCACCGTACCGGGATGCCATGATCAAGGCGGATAAACGCTGGGGTGATGTGGCCTTCTGGCAAACGCTGATCTCGATGCAAAATCCCCAGACGACGGGCTATTACCTGAACGCCATCGATCGCAAGTGGAATAAAGATAGCGAAGTCGAAATGCAGCCGGAAAAACGGCGTGTTTATGTGCTGCTGTGGTGGCGTACCTTTTTGGTCAGCCTGATTGTGACCGTTGGCTGCCTGGTACTGGCCTACCCGGTCTCCCACCTGCTGGCAACGCTACCCCTGAAATATTCAAATATCCTGATGATCTGTGTGCTGATGCCGTTCTGGACATCACTGCTGGTACGTATTGTCGCCTGGATGGTCATGCTGCAACAGGAGGGGGTAGTCAATGATACCCTGGTGATGCTGCACGTGGTTTCAGATGAGAACCGCCTGCCAATGATGTACAACTTTACGGGCACCGTCATCGTCATGATCCAGATCCTGCTGCCGTTCATGATCCTGCCCATATACAGCGTCATGAAAACGATTCCGCCAAGTTATATGAAAGCCGCGCAGAATCTCGGCGCCCCGCCCGCGCTGGCCTTTCTGCGGGTCTATATGCCGCAGACGCTTCCCGGGATCGGCGCGGGTGTCATACTCGTCTTTATCGTGGCTATCGGCTACTACATTACACCGGAACTCGTCGGTGGTAAGGATGGGCGCCTGATCGGCAATATGGTGGCGTACCACATGCAAAAATCCCTTAACTGGGGACTGGCAGCTGCCATGGGCTCCATCCTGCTTGCTGGAATTCTGGTTTTGTACTGGATCTACGACAAGATCGTGGGTATCGACAACATGAAACTGGGCTAAGACGATGGGACTTCCTGCCTATGCCAGCCCGGGCCAGCGCCTGTGGCACTATATTTACCTCACGATCTGCGCGTTCGTGCTGTTCTTTCTGGTGATGCCGCTGGTGGCTGTGATTCCGATCTCCTTCAGCGTCTCGCCGTTCCTCCAATTTACCCCGGAGATGCTCCGGCTGGACCCCGACGCTTTTTCCCTGCGCTGGTATCGGATGATGATGGGGGACTGTTCGGATCCGGGTATCACCACGGTCTGCAGTGACAACTGGAAAATAGGTGCCAAGAATAGCCTGTTCATCGGCATCATTGCCACCGCACTGGCGACCACCTTGGGCATATTGGCGGCCCTTGGGCTTAGCCGGCCGATCATGCCGTTTCGTAAGCTGATCATGGCCCTTATGATTTCGCCATTGATTGTGCCGCTGATTATCACGGCATCAGGCATGTTCTTTTTCTTTGCCAAACTCAATCTGGTCTCGACCTACACCGGGCTGATACTCGCACACACAATCCTGGGCCTGCCGTTCGTCGTGATCACGGTCACAGCGACCCTGGTCGGATTCGATGCCAGCCTCACCCGGGCCGCGGCAAGTTTGGGCGGCGGGCCGGTACGCAATTTTTTCAAAGTGCAGATGCCTCTGATTCTGCCAGGCGTCATTTCCGGTGCCTTGTTCGCCTTCATCACCTCTTTTGATGAAGTCGTTATCGTGCTCTTTATCGGCGGGCCCGATCAGATCACGCTGCCGCGGCAGATGTGGTCGGGGATCCGTCAGGAAATCAGCCCGACCATTCTCTCTGTAGCCACAATCCTGGTTATTCTGTCGATCTGCCTGCTGACCACGGTTGAGTTGCTGCGCCGGCGCAGCGAACGCCTACGCGGGATCCGCCCAACCTGAGTGAGGCCAAAGAGCGCATGACCCACCCCTCAGAAACTGTGCTGGCGCTGAAGGTAGAGGACATGCACAAACGCTTTGGAGAGGTCGAGGTGCTCAAGGGTGTACATCTGGATGCCGCTGTGGGCGATGTTATCTCCCTGCTCGGGGCATCGGGCTCTGGCAAGAGCACCCTTCTGCGCTGCATCAATCTGCTTGAAACACCAGACAGTGGCACAGTCAGCGTACACGGCGAGACCATCGGCATGACAACCGACAAAACAGGTCAGCCGGTCCCCAGCGATATGTCCCAGGTTATCCGGCTGCGCTCCCGTCTGGGGATGGTATTCCAGAGCTTCAACCTGTGGCAGCACATGACTGTGCTGGAGAATGTCACCGAAGCCCTGGTTCAGGTGCTGAAGATGTCCAAGCCTGATGCCCTGGATCGTGCTCGCGCAACGCTTGATAAAGTCGGAATGTTTGATCGCCAGGACTACTACCCGGCACATATTTCGGGTGGCCAACAACAGCGGGCTGCCATTGCGCGGGCACTTGCGATGGAGCCCGAGGTAATGCTTTTTGATGAGCCGACCTCGGCACTGGACCCCGAACTGGTCGGTGAGGTGCTCAAGGTGATGCGGGCCCTGGCGGATGAGGGTCGCACCATGATTGTGGTAACCCACGAGATCGGCTTTGCCCGGGATGTATCGAATAAGGTAATTTTTCTGCATGAAGGGGCGATTGAATCCCAGGGCGCCCCTGCCCAGATGTTTGGCAACCCGGAATCGGAGCGTTTTCGACAGTTTTTGTCGAACGCACTGCATTAGCCCACGCCGCACACGCCGGACTTACCGGTGTACTATTATGGCGCTGGATTTTCCAACAACCGAAGGGAGAAGAGAAATGATGAAAAAGAAATTGACCATGCTGGGCCTGGCAGGACTGCTTGCCCTGGCAACTGGCGCTGCGACTGCGGGCGACCCACTTCGGGTCGGTGTGGAAGGTGCTTATCCTCCGTTCTCTTGGAAAGAGGCCGACGGCACGCTGAAAGGATTTGATATTGACATGGCGATGGAAGTCTGCAAACGACTGAATCGCGAGTGCGTGCTGGTTGAGCAGGAATGGGATGGCATGATCCCGGCCCTTTTAGCCAAGAAATTCGACACCATCATTGCGTCCATGTCGATTACCGAAGAACGCAAGAAAAAAATCGATTTCACTATCAAGTACTACAACACGCCTGCCAAACTGGTCGCCAAGAAGAACGCCGGGTTTGATGGTACGGCAGCTGGCTTGAAAGGTAAGCGCCTTGGGGTGCAACGCGCTACCACTCACCAGTGTTCTGCGGAAAAACTCTACCCCGGTGCCGAACTGGTGCTTTATGGAACCCAGGAAGAAGTCTGGCAAGATCTCTCAGCTGGCCGACTCGACGCCCAGTTATCTGACTCACTTCAAGCCTATGAGGGTTTTCTGGCACTTGACGCTGGCAAAGATTTTGACTTCTTAGGCGATGCAATCGACGATATTGAGTGTCAGGGTGTCGGTGCAGGTTTTGCCGTACGCAAAGAAGACACAGCCCTGCGCGACGCGCTCAGCCAGACCATTCTGGACATCCGTGGCGATGGCTCCTACAAAGCGATGAACGATCAATACTTCGCGGTTGATATCTACGGCAATTAACCGGATCACGTTGATATTTATCTGAACTGAACGGGCCCCTGCGGGCCCGTTCATTTTTGAGCTTGATAATGGATTCCGTCTGGGAATACCGTGGCCTGTTGCTTCAGGGCACCATCGTCACAGTGCAGTTAGCACTGGCCTCGCTTGCCCTTTCGGTGTTGCTCGGCCTGATCGGGGCATCTGCCAAACTCGCAACCAACACGACCTCGCGGGGTGTTGCTAACGCTTACACCACACTGGTGCGCGGTGTTCCCGATCTGGTGTTGATGATGTTGCTGTTTTACGGCGGGCAACAGATTGTCAACGATCTGGGCAGTGCCACCGGCTTGTGGGATTACGTCGAAATTAACCAGTTCATTGCCGGCGTCTGGTCTATTGGTTTTGTTTTTGGCGCCTACATGACTGAGACTTTTCGCGGGGCGATCCTTGCCATCCCTCGTGGTCAAATAGAGGCCGGGATTTCCTGCGGTATGGCGCCTTTGTTAATTTTCCGTCGGATCACCTGGCCGCAGATGGTGCGCCACGCCCTGCCCTCTTTTACCAATAACTGGCTGGTGTTGATCAAGGCGACTGCCCTGGTTTCGGTGATTGGTCTGCATGACCTGGTCTGGAATGCCTCCACCGCCGGACGGTCGGTGCGTGAACCTTTTACTTTCATGTTTGCGGTGCTGATCATCTATCTGATACTCACTGCCTGCTCGGACGTGGGATTACGCTGGCTTGATCGGCGTTACAACGTAGGCGTGGATCGCGCCTAACCGCTATGGCAGAGCAAGAACGCACCTTCTTTGAGTATCTCGCCTATATCAGCGAGAACCACTCGCCGCTGGACTTCATGCTGGTGGCGGACCATATCGATAAGTTTTTTTATGGTGCACTGCTGACAATCGAAATTACGGTTCTCGCGCTGCTAATCGGTGGCGCCATGGCAATTCCGTTGGCGGTCGCCCGGGCCTACCGCCATCCCTGGCTGAATGGTCCCATTTTTGGGTTTACGTACTTCTTTCGCGGCACACCCCTACTGGTACAGACCTATCTGGTTTACTACGGCCTGGCTCAGTTTGATTTCGTTCGCGAGAGTTTTCTCTGGGGTCCTATTCTTTCGAACGCCTGGTGGTGTGCTCTGATCACCTTCAGCCTCAATACCGCCGGTTACACCACGGAGTTTTTACGTGGCGCCATCGAAAATACACCCAAAGGTGAGATCGAAGCTGCCCAGGCCTGCGGCATGTCACCAAGGCGGATGATGTGGCGCGTTGTGTTGCCGAGCGCGTTCCGTCGCGCATTACCCGCGTATTCCAATGAGGTCATCTTCATGCTGCACAGTTCGGTGGTGCTGAGCACGATTACCCTCCAGGATATCCTGGGTGTGGGCCGCTGGCTGAATGGGCGTTACTACCTCGCCTACGAGGGATTCATCACAGCCATGATCTTTTACATGATATTGGTCTTTTTTATCAGCAAAGGCTTTCGCTTTTGGGAGAAACGCTGGCTGGGACACCTGCGTCCCCGTGATACGGCAAACACCTGAGGCAATAGACAGTTTTTCAGCCTAAACCCTTACAATGCGGCCTCACCAGACAGATACCCAGATGGCCCCGATCACAGAACTTGCCCAGAAACTGATTCGTCGACCTTCGGTAACGCCTGCCGATGAAGACTGCCAGGTTCTGATTGCCGACGAACTGAAGCCGTATGGTTTTGAACCCGAGTTCATGAATTTTGGCAATGTACGTAATCTGTGGTTACGCCGTGGCTCACAAGCGCCTCTTTTTGTCTTTGCCGGGCATACCGATGTCGTTCCAACCGGGCCCAAGGAACGATGGGCGTACCCTCCTTTTTCAGGTGACGTGATTGACGGCATGTTGCAGGGACGCGGTGCGGCCGATATGAAAGGCAGTCTGGCAACGATGGTGACTGCCTGCCAACGATTCACTGAGTTAAACCCGGATCACAACGGCTCGATCGCGCTACTTCTGACCAGTGACGAAGAGGGTCCTGCAGTGGATGGTACCGTAAGGGTAATTGAAACCCTGAGCGCGCGTGGCGAGACGATCGACTGGTGTGTGGTCGGTGAACCCACCAGTTCAGAGCAACTCGGCGACACGGTCAAAAATGGGCGACGCGGATCCCTGGGCGGCACCCTGACCATACAGGGCATCCAGGGGCACGTTGCTTATCCACACCTGGCCGATAACCCCCTGCATCACCTGGCAGCCATTATCAGCCAACTTGTGAGGCACCGCTGGGATGAGGGCAACGAGCACTTTCCTCCGACAAGTTTCCAGGTCTCCAATATTGCCGGTGGTACAGGCGCGAGTAATGTCATCCCCGGCGAAGCATGGGCACAGTTCAACCTGCGCTATTGCCCCGACACCAGTGCCGAATCTATCCGCCACACGATCGAGTCAATCTGCGCTGCGCAGACGCAGGCCTTCCATATAGACTGGAGCCCCCTGGGCCTGCCTTACCAAACCATGCCCGGCACCCTGCTAGATGCCATAGGCGATGCAATCTACGCAACCACCGGGTTCAAACCACAACTCTCCACAGACGGTGGTACGTCCGATGGGCGTTTCATCGCCCCCACCGGGGCGCAGGTTGCCGAATTGGGTCCTATCAACCGGACCATCCACCGGGTGGATGAGGCGACCAGCGTGGGCGACCTGCAGATGCTCTCCAATATCTATGAGGGCGTGCTCACCCGCCTGCTGACCTGAAGCTACCCTGCCTGGCGTTATTGCATTACCGAACGGTAATAAGGTGGTCAACTTGCGGTAATGCGTCATGTTCTAAGGTGCCCTGGATCGACTACCACCTTACCAGGGAGACGCCTTATGGCCCACCAACCCCAAACACTACGGCGATTTGCGCCTCAGATCGCGATTACAACCCTCGCAGCTATCGCAAGCATCAGTGCGGTGCTGTATTCCGGTCGCACTGCCACCGCACTGCCGCAAAGTGCCGATGCAACCCTGATCTCGCCTTACGAAGCAGCTGGCGGATTTGCAGACCTGGTTGAGGTTGTCCGCCCTGCTGTCGTTAATATCTCGACAAGCACGGTACAACGGCTCTCTGCGCAACCGGGCGATCAGCGCCCCGGGGCGTCTTTTCCCCGCCGCCATGGCCAAGAATTTGGCTTTAATGGGTCACCGCAAATGCGCCGGTTTATGGAACGTTTTTTGGGTGACCCGTCGCATCCAGGCCCTCGCGGCCCCATGGAAGGTCGCTCACTGGGATCAGGATTCATTATTGATGCCACTGGCCTGGTGGTCACCAACAACCATGTCATTAAAGGTGCCGATGAGATTGAGGTGATTCTGGATGACGGGCGCAGTTTTCCCGCTACCGTGAGAGGCGCCGATAAGCGCACTGACCTTGCCCTGTTACAGATCGAATCTAAGGATACTTTTCCACACGTCAATTTTGGCAATTCTGATAGCGCCCGTGTCGGCGACTGGGTTATTGCGATCGGCAATCCCTTTGGACTGGGCGGCACCACGACCTTTGGCATCGTTTCAGCACGAGGCCGGGATATCAACAACGGGCCTTATGTTGATTACATCCAGATCGATGCTTCGATCAACCGGGGCAACTCTGGCGGGCCGTTGTTCAATAGTTCCGGTGAGGTGATTGGCGTCAACACCGCAATCTTCTCACCCAATGGCGGCAGTGTCGGAATCGGCTTTGCCATCCCGGCAACTGCCGCACAGCACGTGGTTGAGCAATTACGCGATAGCGGCCGCGTCGCGCGTGCCTGGCTGGGAGTAGAAATTCAGGCCGTCAGCCGGGATATCGCGGATAGCCTGGGCCTGGACCGGGCAAGAGGCGCATTGGTATCCCGGATCAGCCCCGACAGCCCCGCTGCCCGTAGTACGCTCGCCCCCGGTGACATTATCTTGGGTTTCAACGGAAAAGCGGTGAAGCGGTTGCGCCAATTGCCCCGACTGGTTGCCAAAGCACCGGTGGGTGAAAGCGCAACGCTGCGGGTCTGGCGTAACGAAGCAGAAATTACCCTCGAGATCCCGCTCGAGGCTTTACCAGGATCTGGCCAGGCAACAAACACGCAGATGTCCAACCCGGCGGAAAAACTGGGTTTGAGCCTGTCGATGCTGGGCACCGACAGCCGAGCGCGCTTAGGCCAGGATCACGCGGGTGTACTCATCCAGGGAGTAGCCCCACAGAGTCCGGCCGCGCGTAAAGGGTTGCGCCCGGGAGATATTATCCTCAAGGTCGGACACCAGTCGGTGATGACACCGCAAGACGTGGTTAATGAGGTGGATGCCGCCCACGCCAACAAGGGAGCCAACGCGGTTCTGCTGCTGGTGGAACGCAATGGGGATCAACGTTATGTCGCAGTCAGAACCGGCTGAACTGGACTGTATTTTGTCGCCCCGACCGGGGGCACCCCCCGGTCGGCCTCGGCGGTTAGAATCTTCCCGCTATCACTGCCACCGGTAAACTCACCGCTGTGCGTATTCTGCTGATTGAAGATGATCGGGAAGCAGCCCGCTACGTGGCCCGGGGGCTGCACGAAGCCGGGCACATAGTCGACACGACGGACAACGGCGCTGACGGCCTCGCACTGGCCAGCCATGAGCCTTATGACGTGCTGGTTATCGACCGGATGCTGCCCGCTATGGATGGCCTCTCTGTGGTTGAGCACCTGCGCCAGCAAGAAAAAAATGTCCCCGTACTGATCTTGAGTGCGCTGGGTGATCTCGAAGATCGGGTCATAGGCCTTCGCGCCGGCGGAGACGATTACCTGCCAAAACCTTTCGCTTTTGAAGAACTGTTGGCCCGGGTCGAAGCGCTTGGGCGTCGAACGCACCCGCATGTTGCCAACACCCAGTTAAAAGTATCTGATCTGGAAATGGATGTCCTTGCCCGCCAGGTTCGTCGCGCCGGCAAAGTGATAAGCCTGCAACCCCGGGAATTCCGCCTGTTGGAATATCTGATGCGCCATAGCGGGCAGGTCGTCACCCGTACCATGCTGCTGGAAAATGTCTGGGATTACCATTTCGACCCACAGACCAACGTCATTGACGTGCATATCAGTCGGTTACGATCGAAAATTGACCGCGCGTTCCCGATGCCTCTGCTGCATACCGTCCGCGGTGCTGGGTACATGCTACGTGAACCAGAGTAATTTCCTCGCCAGTTCCACCTTTCGCCTGGCATTGCTGTACGTGGCGCTCTTCACGGCCTCTGTACTGGTGCTGTTCAGCTTTATCTACTGGTCCAGTGTGCGGTATATGGCGGATCAATCGGATGCGGCCATTCGAACAGAAATCAATACCCTGGCCCAAAAGTACGAGCGCCGGGGCCTGCCAGGACTACGACGTCTGATCTCTGGCCGTATAAGCCGCCAGCAACCCACAGGCACCTCAATCTACCTGCTAGCGGATCCTCTGGGGCGCCTGGTGGTCGGCAACATCAACCGCTGGCCATCTGTAAAGAGCGAAGACGGGTGGCTTAACTTCAACCTGGAAACCCAGAATCCGGATAGACCCAACCTGCACCCTGCCCGTGCACGTCAGTTCCAACTGACCGGGGGTTTTCGCCTGCTGGTCGGGCAGGATATTCAGGAACTCAAGGTAGCGCGACTGCGGGTAATCACTGCGTTGGGCTGGGGTGTGGTCCTGACACTTGTGCTCGGTCTGGCCGGGGGGTTTTTTATGAGCCGGCGCATGCTCGCCCGTATCGACATCATCAACGACACGAGTCAGCGGATTATGGCAGGGGAGCTGGACCGGCGTGTCCCTGTGAGCCCACGGGGCGATGAATTCGACCGGCTTTCCGGCAACCTCAACCGAATGCTGGATCAGATTCAGGAACTTATGGACAGCATCCGCCAGGTCAGTGACAACATTGCCCACGACCTGAAAACACCCTTGTCACGCCTACGCCAGCGCCTGGAATCGCTGTCGGTACATGAGGGGGCGAATTATGCGCAGAACGACGCCCTTGAACAGGCCATTGATGAGGCGGATCGCCTGCTGGGCCTGTTCAACGGGCTGCTGCGTATCGCCCGCATCGAATCCGAATCTATCAACCCCTCGCTGCAGCGACTGAATCTGGATCAACTCACCCGCGATGTGGTTGAGTTGTACGAGCCTCTGAGCGAGGAGAAACACCAGAAACTGGGCGTGAGGACAACAACATTACCGATAGTGCATGCTGATCGGGATATGCTTTTTCAGGCGTTGGCAAACCTGCTGGATAATGCCGTTAAGTACACGCCGATCGGTGGGATCATCGACATCCACCTGTTAACCCGAGACGGCAAGGCGGTTTTTTCGATCTGTGACAGCGGCCCCGGCATCGCGCCCGCAGAAAGGGACAAAGTTTTTCAGCGCTTCTATCGCTCCGATGCCAGCCGTTCGAGCACAGGCAATGGATTAGGTCTCAGCCTGGTCCAGGCTATTACGCATCTGCACGGCGCACAGATCACCCTTCGTGGCAATGATCCCGGCCTTTGCATTGACCTGGCTTTTCCTGCAGCGGATTCCCGGTGATAGGCGCGCGGGCGGCCTATTGGTCGCTCAGGTTTTCGGGGCGCGCAGCCCGCCGCATCGTCTCCGCAGTCTGGCCGAACAGGATGTCCTGCCCCACCGCGGTCACCGCTTTGCCATCGTGGATAGCGCACGATTCCTGGTAGGCCGCAACAACAGCGGGCCTTTCCTTAATAACCTGATACCAACGTTTCACATTGGGGAATTCGTCAATATCCGTCTTGTGCCACCGGTATCGCGCGACCCACGGGTAACAGGCCATATCTGCGATCGAATATTTATCACAGATGAAATCCCGACCATTCAGATGCGTATCCAGCACTGCATAAAGCCGAGACGTTTCCTGGTTGTAGCGGCGAATGGCATAGGGCACCTCTTCAGGCGCGTAGCGATTGAAGTGATGATTCTGCCCTAACATGGGGCCCAGCCCTCCCATCTGCCACATCAGCCATTGCAGCACATCGGCCCGGGGTCTGGGGTCTTCGGGCAGGAACTGTCCGGTTTTTTCACCAAGGTAGGTGAGAATCGCCCCAGACTCGAACACCGACAACGGTTCGGCCGAATCTGCCGGTGCATGATCAACGATCGCCGGTATCCGACCGTTTGGTGCGATACGGAGAAAATCATGAGTGAATTGCTCGCCCTCGCTGATATTGACCGGAGTGACCCGGTAATCCACCCCTGCTTCGAGCAGAAAGATCAGAATCTTCATCCCGTTGGGGGTGGGCCAGAAAAATAACTCGATCATGTTATTGCTGCCATATGGGGCTAAAGAACCAAGGGGAGAGACGCAGTGGCATTATGCCCTAACCGATGAACCTGATTCTCAAACACATCGAAAGTGCCGAACTTGGGTATACTCCGCGCTCTTGAGAATACCACGGGCCGGGGCCCACTTTATCGCGTGGCAAAAGAAGAACATATCGAAATGGAAGGCACGGTTCTGGAGAACCTGCCCAATACCCAGTTCCGGGTTGAACTCGAGAACGGACATGTCGTTACTGCCCACATCTCGGGCAAAATGCGTAAACATTACATCCGTATCCTGCGCGGTGACAAAGTTACCGTGCAGTTGACCCCCTACGACCTGAGCAAGGGTCGTATCACCTATCGAGCCCGCTGACGACAGCCCCAACGAAAAGCCCCCGCATCGCGGGGGCCTTGTGAAACTGTCGATTGTGCGCCCGCCAGATTACTTGATCTTGGCTTCCTTGTAGGCAACATGCTTGCGCACCACCGGATCGTACTTACGAATTTCCATTTTCTCAGGCTGGTTGCGCTTGTTCTTGGTGGTCGTATAAAAGTGACCGGTTCCTGCAGACGATACCAGCTTAATCTTGTCTCTCATGATCTGATTCTCCTGGCCTACTAGACCTTTTCACCCCGACCACGTAGTTCCTCGAGCACGGTATCAATTCCCTTCTTGTCGATAATGCGTAGGCCCTGGTGCGAAACCCGCAGACGAACCCAGCGATTCTCACTTGGAACCCAGAAACGTCGATCGTGAATATTCGGCTTAAAGACCCGTTTGGTCCTGTTGTGAGCGTGCGAGACGTTGTTTCCCGTCACCGACCGCTTGCCGGTTACCTGGCAGACTCTAGCCATTGCGCAAACCTTGTGGTGTATCCTGTAAAGGGCGCGTTTTATAACAGATTTTGCGCCTATTTCCTAGGGGAGTGACCTTCATCATTGGGGAAACCCCTTCAAACAGCGCCTGGGAGCCTGATTTCCCCGGGGCAACCCCAACCGTTAGACTTCAAGACCATGTCCCATCTGGCTGATCAACACATCCTCGTAGGCATCACAGGCGGCATCGCCGCCTACAAATCCGCCGAATTGGTACGGCGGCTGGGTGACCAGGGCGCCCAGGTCCAGGTCATCATGACCGACGCCGCCAAGGCTTTCATCGCCCCACTGACCCTGCAGGCGCTCAGCGGCCGACCTGTCCGGGACACCCTGCTCGACCCAGAGGCAGAATCCGGAATGGGTCATATTGAGCTGGGGCGCTGGGCTGACACGGTACTGGTAGCCCCTGCCAGCGCAGACTTTATTGCCCGGCTGGCAGTTGGCCTGGCATCGGATCTTTTGAGCACAGTCTGCCTGGCCACTCCAGCACCCGTGTACCTGGCGCCGGCGATGAACCAGGAAATGTGGCGCAAGCCCACTACCCAGCGCAATCTGGCCACCCTTGAGGCCGACGGCATCACGGTGCTCGGTCCTGCTTCGGGAATGCAGGCGTGCGGGGACGATGGGCCGGGTCGGATGCTTGAGCCGGAACAACTCATCAACAGTATCAGCGGACCACAAGTTCGAGGCGCTCTTGAAGGGATGCGTGTCATGATTACTGCGGGCCCGACCTGGGAAGCGCTGGACCCGGTTCGCGGCCTGTCAAACCACAGCTCGGGCAAGATGGGTTATGCAGTTGCAACGGCAGCACGTTCTGCCGGAGCAAGTGTAGATCTGATCAGTGGGCCGGTAACCCTGCCCCCACCCCGGGATATTAAAATTCAAAAAGTACAGACAGCCCAGCAGATGCTGGCGGCGGTCGAGAAGGGTGTCAGTAAATGTGATATTTTCATTGGAGTCGCGGCAGTGGTGGATTACCGTCCGATTCAAACGGCCGCTTCTAAAATCAAAAAAGACGCTCAGACCCTAACGGTTGAGCTGGTGCGTAACCCGGACATTCTCGCCCAGGTGGCCCATCGCCCGAATGCCCCCTTTACCGTTGGTTTTGCAGCTGAAACCGATCACGCGATCGAATATGGGCGGCAGAAACTACAAAGCAAGGGCCTGGATCTGATCGCAGTGAACCAGGTGGGCGGCGAGGATAGCCCGTTTGGCAGTGACAATAACCAACTTACACTGATTGGCCCGCATGATGAGGTCGATCTTGGCCTTGATAGCAAAGCGGTACTTGCGGCGCAGCTGGTTGAGGAGATCGCACGGCGCTACCATGAAAAAAGTTCAACTTAAACTTCTCGATAAACGTCTGGGCGACGAATTTGCCTTTCCCGGCTACGCCACGGCCGGGTCGGCCGGGATTGACCTGGTGGCCTGCCTCGATTCGCCTCTGACACTCCAGCCAGGCCAGTGTGAGCTCATTCCCAGCGGCATGGCGATTCATATCTCAGATCCAACGCTTGCGGCTGTACTGTTGCCCCGGTCTGGACTGGGTCACAAACACGGCATCGTTCTGGGCAACCTGGTTGGCCTGATCGACAGCGATTACCAGGGTGAGATCATGATCTCGTGCTGGAACCGCGGCACTCATTCCTTTGATATTGCGCCCGGTGACCGCATCGCCCAGATGGTTATGGTGCCGGTACTGCAGACCGAGTTCGAACTCGTGGAGACATTTGATCAGAGCGAGCGATCCACTGGTGGGTTTGGCCATACCGGAACCCGATGAACATCATCACACGGCGTTGACCCGATACGACCCACCCTGCTGCGCTTGATTCATATCAAAGAAGGGGGAGCCTCAGCCCGCTAGGCTCCGGTCTCGCAAATCAACGATTGAGACCATTTTTTTGAACACGCAGGCACAAAAACCGGATTCCAGATGGCCGCTATTCGCTCTGGGGTTTCGCCCTTTTTTCTGGTTGGGAGCGACAGCAGGAGCACTACTCCCCGCACTTTGGCTGCATATGCTGGCCTCGCCCGGATCGACTGCTCCCTACGGCAATGGCTCCTTATGGCACCTCCACGAGATGCTTTTTGGCTTTGCGATCGCAGTGATTGCCGGCTTTCTTCTGACAGCATCGCGCAACTGGTCTGGTACGCCCACCCCCCGTGGCGGCATGCTCGCTTTTCTTGCAATACTGTGGCTGGCGGGTCGACTGGCGCCATGGCTTCCAGGCACCACCCCATGGCTGAGCGCCCTGGTTGACCTTGCCTTTATCCCGGCTCTGGCGGTCGGACTGGTACCCGCGCTATGGCACACAAACCAGTCAAGCAACCGTTTCTTTTTGCTGCTTTTCGGCGTCATGGCCTTGACCAACGGTATTTTCCACGCCGCCTTAATTCAAGGCGATACGGCGAGCGCAGCGAGCGCCGGCAAAGCCATGCTATACCTGGTGATCCTGACCATCACCTGGATCAGTGGCCGTGTGGTGCCCTTTTTTACTCAGCGTGCAGTTCCTGCGAGCACTCCTCGCAATCCCCCCTGGCTACGCCGGAGTGCCACGGTGGCACTGATCGGCCTGGGCATGGTGGATGTCGTTTTGCCAGGTCACTGGCTCATTGCAATCATAGCCTTTGCCGCGGCCGGCGCTCACCTGGCTCGGTTGAGCCTCTGGCACCATCCCGGCGTGTGGCGAATCCCGATTCTGGGCGTGTTGCACCTTGCATACGGCTGGATGATCATCGGGATGATTCTGACTGGGCTCAGTGCGCTTGAGTTATTTCCGATGGCGCTTACTACCCACGCCCTGGCCATGGGTGGCGTTGGCAGTTTTGTCATCGGAATGATGGTCCGGGTATCGCTTGGCCATACCGGCCGCACATTGGTGACAGGCCTGTCAATATTGGGTGCCTTTGGGGCAGTGCAACTGGGTAGCATAGCCCGCGTGTTCGGCCCCCTTATAGCACCGGCCCAGTCCCTTGCCTGGGTTAATGTGGGCGGGGCACTGTGGCTTGGAGGGTTTGTACTGTTTGCGATCCGCTTTACCCCAATCCTTTTCTCCCGTCGACCCGATGGGGCCGATGGCTAATCATGAGATTGACCTAAATCAGGCTGTAACGGTCAGCTGACGTCTAGAGTGTCGGGGTCCTTTTGAAATGGAGACCGTCGTTGCCTCAACAAACCCCTCTGAACGAGACCCTGCGAAAGTGCGCCCTACTGAGCGGTCTTGATGAACTACAACTCGAACGTATTGCCGAGAAAGCCCTCTGGCTGAAACTGGGCGAGGGAGAAACCCTCTTCGAACAGGGCGATCCAGCGAAGCGATTCTATATTTCCGCGTCCGGGCGGCTCAAGCTGTTTAACCTCTCACAAAGCGGTGATGAAAAGGTCGTGCGGATCATTACACCAGGAGAAACCTTCGGCGAGGCGTTAATATTTCTCAACCGGGCGAGTTACCCGATTTCGGCCCAGGCGCTTAAACCTGCCGAGGTCGTGGCATTAGAGTCGGCAGATTTTGCAGCGATTCTGCGTGAGTCAATCGATACCTGCTTCGCGATGATGGGGGCTATGAGCCAACGACTGCACCGTATGCTGGGTGAGTTAAGTGATCTCAGCCTCCACACTGGAACCTGTCGAGTAGCCGCGCACTTCGCCCAAGCCGCCAACGGCGAAGGCCACCTAGAGCTGCAGGTACCCAAACAGGTGGTGGCATCACATCTGTCTATCAAACCCGAAACCTTCTCCCGGATTCTTAAGAACCTGTCGAACAACGGCATCATATCGGTTCAGGGCAGTCATGTGACGATCGCGGACCCCCCGGCCCTGCTGGAACTCGCCTCTGTCTGCAACACCGGCACTCCTGTAGCCATGATTGATACCGCGTCAGCGCACTGACAGGTCTGGCCGTAGACCAATGGCAGCTGCCCTGTGATCTTGGGTTGGCGCTGTACTAGCCCAAGGCGTTACCTATGGGTAGTCGCCTGGATTCGCCGGCGGTCCGACCCCGGCATGTTGTGCGGGGTTGAAAACAGAAAGCCTTAATTTCAAAGGCCCTAACTTCAAAGGCCCTGATTTCTCTGCTATAATTAGAGGTTGCCCTAAGTCAGGGTATTATTTCGTCCCGCTGTGGCGCGATGCGCAGCCGCCGCCAAGTGCTTGCCTCGAACTATGGAGTTGCCCTATGGCCCAATCCAAGGCCTCGTCAAAAAAGCCCGAACCTGTACTCAACTTTGAAGATTTCGCGCATCTTTCCTACAATGTCGTAGAAATCGAAAAAGCCGAGCTCCCCAGTGGCGGCTCTAACGGAAACTGTTACCGCTACGTGGTGGCCAACTCCGTCTCATCAGTTACCGGATACCGACAAGGAACCAAGCGCGAGGTCACACAATATTGCGGTCTTCTTATCGAAGATTTAAATCTGCGCACAATCCCCAAGAAGAAAGTCTGACAAAGCTCAATCAGTGTGGTGAGGCACTGGCCGTGTTATCGGTCCCGAAACACTCTCGTTAGACCGTAATCACGCCGACCACCGGGTGCTCGCACTTTAGCTATGAATCCATCGGTAGAGCCGATCCCCCTGGCCCGGCTGCTGCTTATTTTCATCCCGGTACTAGTCGTTATTCTGATCCAGTGGCGATGGTCACTATCAGCCCGGACCACCATCTACGGTATCACCCGAATGCTGGCCCAACTGCTTGCAGTTGGCTACGTGTTGGTCTTTTTCTTTGAGACAGACAGCCCGCTGTTGGTATCGATGATCCTTCTGGTCATGATCAGTACCGCAAGCTGGATTGCTCTGCGCCCGCTCGGCGCCCAAAGGCCCCGCCTATACCGGATTTCCCTCGCCGCCATTACTATCGGGGGTTTACCCATCCTGGCTCTGGCAACCCAGGTTGTGATCGATGTCGACCCCTGGTACTCCCCGCGCTACCTGATCCCTCTGGCTGGCATGATCTTGGCGAACGCAATGAACTCGGTGAGTATCGCAGCAGAACGCTACCAGAGTGAAATAACGAGTGGCCACACGGCGCGAGAGGCTCGGCTCACTGCAATGCAGGCGGCAATGATCCCGCTGGTCAATTCCCTGATGGCGGTGGGCCTCGTTTCACTACCGGGCATGATGACCGGCCAGGTCCTCTCCGGCGTATCACCCCTGATTGCCGTGCGTTACCAGATCCTGGTCATGTGCATGTTATTTGGCGCATCCGGCATCGCTACGGCGTACTTTTTGTACTGGTCATCCCGAATCCCCCAGTCACTCAAAAAACACTCTGCCTAGTCACGCCTTGCAGAAACCTGCAGACCAAGCGCGCTGAAAAGTACAGCGCCACCGGCGAGTGTGGCCCAGGTCGGCACTTCACCTACCCCAATCCACGCCCATAACGGCGCCAACAGCGGCTCTCCCAATGCGAAGATCGTCAGTTGCACTGCCGGTACACTCTGCGCCGCCAAAGCAAATAACACACTGCCGACACCCAACTGCACTACACCCAGCAGAACACACCACAACGCCTCGACGAGCGGCACCGTCAGCCCGACCCCGCTTGCAAAGCTCATGCCCATTGCGATTAGGGCGCCAATAACGCCTCCATAGAAAACAGCCGGCGTCATGTCGGCGCTCTTACCCACTCGCAGGCTGACGGTATAAGCGCCGAAGAACAGGATGCCTAGTATGGCGACCGTTACGCCCAACGTGTCTCCCAGTTGTAGGCTGCCGCCCACCATGATCGTAATTCCCACAAAGGCCAACACAATGCTGACCCGGACCCGGGTATTGACGCTTTCTCCCAGAAAAATACTTCCCAGAATCGCGGCAAAAATCGGTGCCGCTGCCATAACCAATACAGCGACAGCAACCGTGGTGTACTTAAGTGCCACGACATTGCAAAGCATCGCCCCGCTGAGCAAAACCCCCGAGAAGAGTGCCTTGAAGCCCCCCGCGCGCATGACCACACCCGTTGAGCGGCGATAGCGAATTAGAATCACCAACGCCACGAAAAGCGCCAGCGACCCACAGCGGTAAAAATTGATCTGCCACTCGGTGGCGTGCTCCAGTGATTTGACGATGACCCCGGCAAGGCTCCAAAAAACCGGCGCCACAACCGCAAAAACATAATGACGGTTCAAGCGATTCGCCATTCCTTGCCCTCTGATATGCCCTTTAACACGATTGTTCTCCGCCGATGGCACGGCCCCGTATTTGATCCGCCTTGCCTGCACTTTGCAATAAACAGGGTCACTCTGTCACGCTGGCAACTCTTTTTACGCACTCAGTGGATATTTTTCGGACAACCGTTATGCTCTCCTGAAGATAACCCGCAACACCAGAGTCCCGCCAGATGCCCAAAAAAGCCACGTGGTATTTTGATTTTGTCTCGCCATTTTCCTATTTACAATTTAAAAGCCTCAATCGCCTGCCGGATACGCTTGAGTGCGAGCCCGTCCCCATATTGTTTTCCGCTCTGCTGAAGCATTGGGGTCATAAAGGCCCTGCAGAGATTGCGCCCAAACGGGTCGATACGTACCGTTACTGCCAGTGGCTTGCCGCCAAATCAGGGATCGGTTTTCAAATGCCCCCAGTCCACCCTTTTAATCCCTTGCCTTTTCTGCGACTGGCCCTGGCGCTCGAAAATAGTCCTGGCGTGATTGAGACAATCTTCGATTACATCTGGCTCGAGGGCAACCCGGCTCATACCCCTGAGGGCTTCATGAACCTTGCGTCTGAACTGGGACTGGACGATCCGGTGACACTGATCTCTACCGAGGAAGTGAAAAACCGCCTACGGCACACTACAGAACAAGCCATTGCTGCCGGGGTTTATGGGGTGCCAACCTTTGCCATCGATTCCGAACGGTTTTGGGGCCTTGACCAGACCCAGATGATGCTGGATTGCCTTCAGACTTCACCCGTTGCAACCCATCGGGATCACTGACTGAAGGTGACTATGGTCTCAGCGAGAACCAACCCATTCGCAGGGTTGATAAGAACTCTTAGACTATAAGCCCAGCTCGGTTTGCCAGAGCGTTCGACTATAAATTCCCGGCCCAAACCGGAGGTCGGTACCCATGCCACTGAAGCTCTCGCTCCAGCTCAGCGGCAACCTGAAGAATTAAATGGTCCTTGCCCGTGTGCCCTGCCAACTGCACCGCACACGGATGCTCCCCGGCATTAAGCTGAATGGGAAGCGAGGCTGCAGGCTGGCCGCTGACATTACAGATATAGGCAAAAGGTGCAAATGCATGCCCTTTTTGGCCCCAGGTATCCATGTTGAAATCGGCTGTGCGACTGTCCATATAGCCCACCGGAATCGGATCGCTGCCCAGCGCAGGAGTTAACACCAGGTCAAGCTCGCTCATCGAATTCATTAACCGAATCGATGCTTCGTGAGCACCCTGACGAGCACGATAAAGGTCCATTGCACTCAAAGCGGCTACCCGCTCCCGCACAAAATGGGTTAGCGCCTCGAATTCTTCGTGCAACGGCTCGCGCCCCACTTCCTTGATCCGGTTTTCGATCTCATAGACAACATCCACCATCCAGAGATCTTCCATCCAGCCTCCCAAAACCAGATCGGCAGGATAAGTGTATTCATCGATTTCGTGCCCCATATCTGCCAGTACCGCACTCACCCGCTCTACCGAGGCCACCTGGTTATCACCCACTGAACCCCCGTATGGCGTCGTTGTGGATACACCGATATGAAGCTTGGGCGGTTTCTGATCGAGCAGTGCCAGATAGGATTCGACTTCCGGGCGAACATGATACCTGCTGCCACGCAGGGGGCCCGCTGAGCAATCCAGGGCAGCTGCACTATCGCGCACTGACCGCGTCAGTACGTGGTCGGAATTGAATCCATTCGAAAGTTCCATGTAGTACGGGCCCATCGGATTCAGTCCCGTCGTTGGTTTCAGTCCAAACACACCACAGCAGGCCGCAGGTATTCGAATCGAGCCGCCAAGGTCTGTGCCGTGTGCCAAAGGAACCATGCCCGATGCCACGGCGGCCCCAGCGCCCCCGGAACTACCCCCGGTAGTCACCGCCGAGTTCCATGGATTCCGCGTTACTCCCCGAAATGTCGGCTCACAAACAAAATCTTCAGCAAATTCCGGCGTGTTCGTTTTGCCAAGCACAACCAGTCCTGCTTGACGCCACCGTTTTACCAGTTCGCTATCGGGTTTTGGAGCCGCCCCATCAAAGAATCGCGATGAAAATGTTGTCGGCATATCCCAGCTGTACTGATTTACATCCTTGAGAAAAAAGGGAGCACCCGAGACCGGCGTATCGGGAAGATTTCCCACGATAAATTCACGAGCGTTATCGAAATTGGACATCACCAGCGCATTTAATTTCGGATTGACCGCTTCTGCCACTTTGATCGCTGTTTCCAATACTTCCTGAACAGAGACTTCGCCTTGTTTGATTAAGTCGGAGATTCCAACCGCATCCTGATTAGCGTATTCATAGAATTTCAAAGGTTAAGCTACTGTTAGAGTGACCAAACTGGTACAGAACCTCAAAGCTGGAATGTCATGACGTGCTTGCAGTAACTCT
>PBSU01000031.1 GCA_002726415.1 Acidiferrobacteraceae bacterium
TTCGGCAAATGCCGGATCAACTTTGTGAATTATGCTATCGCTCATCAACTGCTCCTCGGTGCCCTAATCGGTTTCGATCCAACCCCCGACATATTCTAAAAGAATTCTCAAGTGGATCGGACTGCACCCACGCACAATCACCCCCAAATGTCAGCACACTAAGTTAGTCAATCTGACCCTGAGGAGTCAAGCGGACCCCAGGCGCTGTGCTCACCAAGCAGTTTGACCCAACTCTGGTGGGCCGTGAGTTCCTCGTCGCTCGCTCGAATGACTTTAAAGTTATCATTAGGGGCGCTTTCGCGCCGTTCTGACTCGGTTGTCGCACCGGTGTAGCTCATCGGCGCATCCAACCGGAGTGCGGTCTGGCCTCCCGTCATTGCCAGGTAGACATCGGCCAGTATCTCAGCATCTAAAAGTGCGCCGTGCAAAGATCGGCCACTGTTGTCAACACCATAGCGACGACACAGCGCGTCGAGACTGTTGCGTTGACCTGGATGCAGCTCACGCGCCAATTTCAACGTGTCCGTAACGCGACACAACTCTTGCAGCCGACGTGAGTCTCCGGCGAGTTCCAGCTCATGATTAAGAAATCCCAAGTCAAATGGCGCGTTATGAATGACCAATTCAGCGCCGCTGATGAACTCTAAGAATGCCTCAAAAACATCCCCAAAGACCGGCTTGTCTTCCAAGAACGCCTCGGTAATGCCATGAACCTCCTGGGCTGCCGCATCGACGCTGCGCTGGGGGTTCAGGTAACTATGAAAACGTTGTTCCGTATGTTTGCGGTTTTTTAACACGACACAACCCAGTTCTATCACGCGATGACCCTCTTTGAAATCCAGCCCGGTCGTCTCGGTATCCAGAACGACCAGGGTCATCCTGAGACCTGCCCGCTGGGATTGTTAAAAGCGTCAATCGCCTGATTCGCTAAAGCATCCGCCCGCTCGTTCTGTGGGTGACCACTATGCCCACGGACCCAATGCCAGGACACCTCCCGGCCTAATATGGCCTGATCAAGCACTTGCCAAAGATCTTGATTCTTGACCGGCTTACGTGCAGCTGTGCGCCAACCATTTCGTTTCCAATTGGGCACCCAATCCAGGATCCCGTTACGAACATACGTGGAGTCGGTGAAGACCGCTACAGCCACTTGGGCCGACACGGCTTCAAGCCCCTTGATTGCGGCCTGCAATTCCATGCGATTGTTTGTCGTCAGTGCTTCTGCGCCACAAAGCTCGGTTTCATTCCCCTGTGCAAGGATCAGCACCCCCCACCCCCCGAGACCTGGATTACCACGACAGGCGCCATCGGTGTAGATCTGCACCCCTTCAGATGCCCCGTTATGAATAATCAAGCACCCCTCCTTGCGCCGCCGAGTTCCGGGGGATGGCGGGGGCGAGACCTTCCAGTACGATTCCGCCACGCTTAGGTTCCCACGCTCTTCTTGAGCTCAGCCCCAACTGCTTTTTTCTCGCTACCAAGATGTACGCTCCAGCCAACATGGGCCACCAGCGATCACCCACTTTTTCGACAAACTGCAGTCGCGAGAGAACAGCGGTCGTGGAAACCGGTGGCCGGTAAAACGCCATTGTCGCACATAGTAATTCAAGGCCCAGAAGTCGAATCCAGTCCTGGATACGGCCAGGGGAGAGAAAGGTGCCCTGCCAAGGCACTGGCCTCGGATGCGGGGTCAGCAAACGCCGCAAACCCCAAAGACTCCACCGGTTAAAGCCGCACACCACAAGACACCCTTCAGGCACCAAGACGTCGCAAGCTTCGCGCAACGCCCGATGCGGTTCCTGCGCGAAGTCCAAAAGATAGGCGAGAATCAGTAAATTAACAGACCGGGCGCCAAAAGGAAGGGCCTCACACGCTGCGATCACGTCGGGCGAATCGAACTCCTGCGATGCATCGGCTATCTGGACCGCGAGCCCCCGGTCGACACCTGCAAACAGATCGAGATGGTGCATCCCGAGTTGTACCGCGGTGGGGTAATACACCCCGGGGATGAGGCGAGTGACGTGCTCCAGTGTCGCCTGTGAGAGAGCGCATCCCAAAGGGGTAGCGTGCCAAGCCTGCAGATCATAATCCGAATCCGAACGATCGCAGAGCCCCGGACTTTGTGCTCCTCGCGAGGCACGATTCCCCATTAACCGCGGACCCCATTCGCCGAGCCGCTGAGAAGTCCCGGCGGCGATGAATCCAGCGCCAGGCTAAGCACCAACGCATCCTCTGTGTCCGCTCCCCGATAATAGGCAGGCCGGCAACTCAAAAAATCGAAGCCGGCCGAACGGTAGAGCTGACGCGCTTTGTGATTGCTGGGGCGAACCTCTAAGTAAACACGCGCAATACCCTGCCGGCGGGCGCACTCGAGTGCAAACCCAAGCAGTCGAGTGCCGAGTCGCTGGTGCTGATGCTGAGGATGAATTGCCAAGTTCAACAAGTGTGCTTGGTCACTGCCGAATGCGATAACCAAGAACCCGACCAGTGGATCACCGGGCAAAACCCAGCAGTCGTAACCTGCGGTAAGACAGTCGCGGAAAATACCCTCTGTCCAGGGGGATGGAGAAACGCTGGCTTCCAAAAGCACCGCGGCGTGTACGGTCTCCTGTCCCATGCGTACCGGCTCACAAGGATTGACTTCACTGGTCACCACACACCTGTCCCACGTAATGGGCTCGCGCTCGTTGGAGATCCTCCCAGGTCTTCGCTTTGGCCTGGGGTGAACGGAGGAGATACGCCGGATGATAAGTGACTACCAGTGGCGTATCGTTGATAGGATAACAATGCACCCGGCCCCGCAATTGCGCTATCGATTGGTCTGCCTGAAGCAATGCCTGAGCTGCAAACCGCCCCATCGCAAGAATAATTCTTGGCTGAATCGACCGGATCTGTTCATGCAGAAACGGCGCGCACTGCCTCACTTCATCGCCAAGCGGGTCTCGATTATCGGGCGGCCGGCACTTCAACACGTTACCGATAAATACGGTGTGTCGCGACAGATTCAAACTGAATAGCATCGCACTCAATAGCTGTCCCGCACGGCCGACGAAGGGCTGCCCCTGTCGATCCTCTTCGGCCCCGGGAGCTTCACCGACCAGCATCCAATGAGCTTTGGGATTTCCAGTGCCAAAGACAGTGTTATGACGCGACCCATGTAGCGAACACAGTTGACAGTCTGATACTCGGTTCTGCAATTCGACCCATTTTGAGTCAGACAATTCCTGCAGACCTAAACCATCGCCAGTCCCCTTCGTTATGGGCTCAGGAATCTGACTTTTGTCACTTGTGGTAAAGACCCAGCGTGTCAGTCCCATCTCTTTGAGATGAACCACACTGCTGCTCATAATGTTTTAGTTAGACTGTTTCGCCACTTTGCGGGTGAAACCGCTGTGGCATGGCATGAACTTTATTCAAAGCATTAACATAGGCTTTAACTGAGGCTACAACAATATCGGTATCGGCACCCTGCCCGTTCACAATACGCCCCCCTTCTTGCAGTCGAACACTCACCTCGCCTTGCGAATCGGATCCAGCGGTAATCGCATTGACCGAGTATAGCAACAAGGTCCTCTCTCCCGGCACGACTTTGTCAACCGCTTTAAAGGCTGCATCCACCAAACCATCTCCACTAGACTGGGCCTCAACCTTGCTTCCCGACTCCTCAAGGATTAGTTCCGCAAGCGGCAGGCTCCCGGTTTGCGCAACGGTTCTTAGGGACACGAATTGCAATTGCTTTTTTTGGTCCACGGCAGTGTATTCACCGGCCAACACTTGTAGATCATCGTCGAATATCTCATGCTTCTTGTCGGCTAGTTCCTTGAACCGGTCAAACGCCCGATTTAGTTCGGCCTCACTGCCAAAGGCAATGCCCAGCGCGGCCATCCTCTCTCTAAACGCGTTCCGGCCCGAGTGTTTACCCAGCACAATCTGGTTGGCGCTCCAGCCCACATCTTCGGCCCGCATGATTTCATATGTGTCCCGTTGCTTTAATACCCCATCCTGATGAATGCCCGCTTCATGAGCAAACGCATTGGCCCCCACAATAGCCTTGTTCGGTTGAACGGGAAAACCGGTAATGCTTGATACCAACCGGCTTGCCGGCAGAATTTGGGTTGCATCCAATTGTGTGTCGCAGGTGAAAACATCCTGGCGGGTCCGAATGGCCATAACGACCTCCTCCAAAGATGCATTTCCCGCCCGTTCCCCGAGACCGTTGATCGTGCACTCAACCTGACGGGCCCCCGCCTCGACCGCAGCAAGCGAATTAGCCACCGCAACACCGAGATCATTATGACAGTGCACCGAAAAAATCGCCTTATCGGCATTGGGGATCCGATTCATCAACCTGGAAAACATCTGACCAAACTGGCCCGGCATGGTGTAACCAACGGTGTCGGGAATATTAACCGTGCCCGCTCCCGCTTCGATCACGGCCTCAAAGATGCGACAAAGGAAGTCTTCATCCGACCGGCCCGCATCCTCCGCTGAAAACTCCACGTCATCAGCATTGTCTCGGGCCTGGCGTACCGCCGCCACGGCCTTCTCCANNACATCNTCCGGNGACATTCTCAACTTCGCCTTCATGTGAATNGGTGATGTNGCGATAAAGGTATGAATTCTTGGAGCCTGCGCGTTACGGACAGCGTCAGCGGCTCGCGCGACGTCTCCCGGATTAGCCCGCGCCAGAGCGCAAACCCGGGCACCTGAGATCTCGCGGGATATCATACGCACTGCTTCGAAATCGCCAACACTGGCCGCAGGAAACCCCGCCTCAATTACATCCACCCGCATCTTTTCGAGTAACCGAGCGATGCGAATTTTTTCTTCCGCCGTCATTGAGGCGCCGGGACTTTGCTCTCCATCCCGAAGTGTGGTGTCAAATATGATCAGCTGGTCGTCCATTCTCCGTTCTCCGCGGAACAATCCGCCCATTATTTCGTTGTCACGAGTCAACCCACTCAGGGTTGGAATCCTCTGCCGTCGATTGGCTAGAACGGCAGGGGTAAGAATCTATGATGGGGATTAAAGAGGATTGTGCGCCAGCCGGCGCAGCAATGAGTCTTGAGAGAATAGGGAGCAACGCCGGACTTTGTCCTGGCCGGGTAAGCCCCGGTGCAAAGGGCGTTGAAGAGTAGAAGGGATCAGCATGGGCGCAGTATACCGCGGCGCTTACGTACGGCGCAAAAACCGACGGGGCTGGGAGGCTAAGGCCGATTTACCCTGCCAGAAGCGTTCTCGCCAGAAACAATAGGGTCTCCCTCGGGCTCCTCGGGGCTTTTTGCATCTTTTTGGCCGAAGACTTGTTCTCCCGAACGACGAAGCAAGCCCCAGACGATCAGGCCCGAAACAGCATAGCTGCTAAATGCGACCAACAGGACACGGGGTGGATCGAATGAGATGAGCACGAAAACCAAAACCAGCCCCAGCACCGCCATGAACGGAACACGGTGCTTCAGGTCGAGGTCTTTGAAACTTCGGTATGGCAGGGGACTGACCATGGCCATCGAAAGCAAAAACATCGTCCCCAGGCCAACGATGGTGTAGAGACCACCGGTTACATTGTACGTAGCCGCTGTCCAGATTCCCGCGGCAAGGAGTACCGCCGCTGCGGGACACGGCAGGCCCTGGAAATATCGCTTACTGGGGCTATCCTGTGTGTTGAAACGAGCGAGGCGTAGCGCAGTAGTGGCAACATAAATAAATGCAGTTAACCAACCGACTTTCCCAAGATCTTTCAAGCCCCATTCGAAGAGAATGAGCGCAGGTGCGAGCCCGAACGCAACCAGATCCACCAGGGAGTCATATTCTTTCCCAAAATCGCTCACCGTGTTGGTCATCCGTGCGACACGACCGTCAAGCGAGTCCAGAACCGCAGCGATAATGACGGCGATGGCAGCATTCTCGAAGTTCCCAACCGTAGACTGGATAATCGCGTAAAAAGCCGCAAACAGACTCGCGGTGGTAAAAAGATTTGGCAGGATATAGATACCTTTGGGCGGCCTCTCAGATGAATCTAGTGTCGAAACTTTCTGCAACTTAGCCATGATGTCGTTCGGTCTCAGGTAGGCGTGCAATGATATCACTCCCTGACAAGACCCATTTCCCAAGGCCTACTAGCACCTCGCTATAGGGCGGAAGGTACAGGTCGACACGGGACCCGAAACGGATGAAACCGTAACGCTGCCCTGTTTTAACCTCGTCGCCCACGTGCACGTAGGTCAGTATCCGTCTGGCGACCCAGCCTGCAATCTGTACACAACTGACCTTAGTTCCCTCTTTGGTTTCGATCTGAATTCCGCAGCGCTCATTTTCGGCTGAGGCCTTGGAAAGCGCGGCATTAAAGAAGCGCCCGCGCCAATGCCGACGATGCTTGATAGATCCGCAGATCGGGATTCGATTGGAATGAACAGAGAAAATGTTCATGAAAATACTCACCTGAATCGCGGCTTCACCGCTGAAGGGGTCAACACCCGGCTCAATGCTGACCACCTTTCCATGAGCCGGTGCGACCACGGCGCCAGGCAGCACCGGAATATCGCGGGGGGGATCTCTGAAAAACTGCAGAACCAGCCCACCCAACAGCCAAAAAGGCAGGGCCCACCACAAACCCCCGAATAACTGCACGGTCAGAGCAATTGCGAACGCAACTGCGATCCGGCTCCAGCCTTCACGCGCGACCAGCGGCTGCGTCAGACGCTCCCCCGGTTGAGGGCCTGGTATGGGCTCGCCCGGGCTCAGTTACGCTCCTTGTCGACGAGTTTGCCTTTTTGGATCCAAGGCATCATGGACCGCAGTTTTTCACCGACCGCCTCGATCTGATGTTCACTGCCATTCTTGCGTAGTTGTTGGAAATGGGCTCCGCCAGATCGGCTTTCCGCCATCCATTCGCGGGCGAAATCTCCGGATTGAATCTCCTCTAGAATCTTTTTCATTTCCGCTTTGACTTCGGGGGTCACCACCCGGGGGCCACGGGTTACATCTCCGTACTCAGCCGTATTTGAAATCGAGTAACGCATGTTCGCAATCCCGCCCTCGTAGATCAGGTCAACGATCAGCTTGGTCTCATGCAGGCACTCAAAATAAGCCATTTCAGGCGCATAACCGGCCTCCACCAGGGTTTCAAAGCCCGATTGAATCAATGAGGTGATCCCGCCGCATAATACCGTCTGCTCTCCGAACAGATCGGTCTCGGTTTCTTCTTTGTACGTTGTCTCGATAATACCCGCTCTGCCGCCGCCGATCGCGCTCGCGTAGGAAAGTGCAATCTCTCTCGCGTTTCCGCTGGGGTCTTGCTGTATCGCGATCAGACAAGGCACCCCACCTCCTTCGGTGTAAGTAGATCGGACTAAGTGACCGGGCCCCTTCGGGGCTATCATGATCACATCGATATTCTCATTTGGCTCGATGAATCCGAAATGGACATTGAATCCATGCGCAAAAGCCAAGGCGGCTCCAGCTTTTAAATGGGGCGCTACCGACTCTGTGTACAATTGCGCAGCCAGTTCATCCGGAACCAGCATCATCACCACGTCGGATTCGGCTACTGCTTGGGATACCGCGGCAACGCGTAGTCCCGAGTTTATCGCTTTGGAACGCGAACTCGAGTCCTCCCGCAGTCCGACGACGACATCTACACCGCTGTCTCGAAGGTTGTTGGCATGGGCATGCCCTTGGGAGCCATAGCCGATCACAGCAACAGTCTTGCCAGAAATAATACTCAGGTCGGCATCCTGATCATAATGAACCTTCATTGGGAACTTCCTCTAAAAAATGGCTTGATAGGTTACAGTTGGGCTAAATTATAGTCGCAAAGCCCGGTCTCCCCGAGCTATCCCGGACACCCCGGAGCGAACCACTTCGTAAATCTCAGCCGCGGGCAAAGCGTCGACAAAGGCGTCCAACTTGTCTCCAGGCCCCGTCAGCTCAATGGTGTAGGTTTCCTCGTCAACGTCGATGATACGGCCTCGGAAAATGTCCACCAATCGCTTGATCTCTTCCCGGTCTGCCCCCTGTGCCCGCACCTTGAGCAACAATAGTTCTCTTTCGATGTGCCGCCCTTCGGTGAGGTCCAGAAGCCGGACAACATCAATCAGCTTATTCAACTGTTTTGTTATCTGCTCGATGATCTCTTCGGAACCTCGAGTCACAATAGTCATGCGGGAAAGTGATTCGTCTTCGGTTGGCGCTACGGTCAACGATTCAATGTTATAACCTCGCGCGGAAAACAGGCCCGCGATCCGGGACAACGCGCCCGGTTCATTCTCGACAAGTAAAGACAGTGTGCGGCGCATCGATCAGGCCAGCTCCCTCTCTGCCGGTGCTGAGCCATCGGCACTGGGTTTTAATTCCATCTCGTTGTGGCCGGCGCCAGCAGCAATCATCGGGTAGACATTCTCTGTCTGATCGGTGAGAAAATCGAGGAAGAAGAGATTCTCTTTAGCAGCAACGGCTTCCCGAAGTGCGCCTTCGACATCCGCGGGCTTCTCGACCCGTACCCCGACGTGGCCGAAGCTGGTCGCGAGTTCAACAAAATCAGGCAGTGAGTCCATATACGAGTGTGAGTATCGTCGATCATAGAAAAACTCCTGCCACTGGCGCACCATGCCCATGTAACGGTTATTCAGATTCACGATTTTGATAGGCAGATCGTACTGCTTGCAAGTCGATAACTCCTGGATGCACATCATAACGCTTGCCTCGCCCGTCACGCAGGCAACCGTTGCCTCGGGATAGGCCAGTTGTACCCCGATCGCCGAAGGCAACCCGAACCCCATCGTGCCAAGCCCCCCTGAATTAATCCAGCGCCTGGGGCCCCCAAAACCATAATACTGTGCCGCCCACATCTGGTGCTGCCCTACGTCGGAAGTCACAAACGCCTCGCCTTGGGTTACTTCATGGAGTTTCTGAATAACGAACTGCGGTTTGATCACCTCATCGCTATTTACATACCCCAGAGAGTCACGGCTTCTCCATTCATCGATCTGCGCCCACCAGCGAGATAAACTCTCCTCATCACGCGGGGCTTTAGACTTCGTAATCGCATCGAGTAGTTGCTCCAGAACCACTTTCGCATCCCCGACGATAGGCACCTCGACACGAACATTTTTTCCAATAGAGGCCGGATCAATATCTACATGGATAACCTGAGCATTCGGTGAGAACTTCTTGAGGTCGCCAGTAACCCGATCGTCAAACCGAGCGCCGACCGCGAGCATCACATCACACCCGTGCATCGCCATATTTGCCTCATAGGTTCCGTGCATGCCCAGCATGCCCAGAAAACGCGGGTGATCAGCGGGTAGCCCGCCAAGCCCCATTAAGGTATTGGTACATGGGTATCCCAGCGCCTCCACCACGGCAGCGAGCACACCCGTCGCGCCCGACAGGATAATGCCACCGCCTGTGTAAATAATCGGGCGTTTCCCTGAGAGCAACAGTTTCGCTGCACGCGATATCTGTTTCGAGTGACCCTTACGCCCCGGCGCATAAGAACGGATCCGAACATCCTTGGGGTACTGGTAACGGGTCGTCTCAGCTGTGACGTCCTTTGGAATATCCACTACCACTGGTCCGGGTCGACCTGAGCTGGCGATAAAGAAGGCCTTTTTAATCGTCAAGGCCAGGTCTTTGACATCACGCACCAGAAAATTGTGTTTAACGCAAGGTCGGGTAATTCCAACGGTATCTACTTCCTGGAAGGCGTCGTCCCCGATCAAGCTAGTGGGTACCTGGGCCGTCAGGATGACCATTGGGATCGAATCCATATAAGCCGTGGCGATGCCCGTAATCGTATTCGTGACGCCGGGGCCGGACGTCACCAGCACAACACCAGTCTTGCCCGTGGCACGCGCGTAGCCATCTGCCGCATGCGTCGCCCCCTGTTCGTGACGCACCAGGATATGCCGGACACCCTCTTGATTGTAAAGAGCGTCATAGATGTGCAGGGCCGCGCCCCCGGGGTAGCCGAACACGATGTCGACCCCCTCATCCTTTAAACTTTGAACGACGATCTGCGCGCCGGTCAGTTCCATTAGCGAACCTCGGTAAAATGCTGGAATCGGTCAGGCGACCGATACGAACCGCAAGAAGACCAAAAACTTAAAGTATAAACAGTTATCTGGGCTGCTGTAAATTCACGTTTGCCTCCAACTGGTCGTACCGTCCGGTAGATCCTCCAGCACGACACCTCGTGACTCCAAGGTTCCGCGGATCGCATCGGCTGCTTCAAAGTCACTATCCCGCCGGGCCTGAGCACGCTGTTCAATCAACGATTCAACCGCGGCCGCGGCCTCTTGGAAACCTTCATCATTGATACCACCCGTTATCCCCAGAAATCGCTCAGGCTTTTGATAGAGTAATCCCAGAATCTGGGCCAACTCCCCTAATTGGAATGCCCGAAAAGCTGCCAAGCTCTTTTCGCCACGCTCGAGATCCCGGTTAGCATCGCGCGCGATCTCAAAAAGCACGGCTATCGCTGCAGCCGTATTAAAGTCATCATTCAGGGCCTCGTCAAAGCGCGAATGATAGTCCTCTGATATGTCCTCGGCCGGCGACCTAGCCAGCCCTTCACACCTGTGGATAACCTGATACAAGCGCTCAATTCCGGCCCGGGCCCGAGAAAGGCCGGCATGAGAGAAATTCAAGGGACTGCGATAATGACTCAACAGAATCATAAAACGAATCACCTCTCCAGTTCGCGCACGATCAGCACTCTCGCCGACTATCTCGCGAATGGTGAGGAAATTTCCTAATGACTTGGACATTTTCTCCTGTTCGATCTGCACATACCCGTTGTGCATCCAAGTGGCAACAAACTTCTTCCCGGTTGTGCCTTCACTTTGCGCGATCTCATTTTCATGATGCGGGAAACGCAGATCCATGCCGCCACCGTGGATATCAAAACTGTCGCCCAAGCATCGCCGGGACATAGCCGAACATTCAATGTGCCACCCGGGTCTTCCTGGGCCCCACGGCGATGGCCATTGCGGTTCAGCCGGTTTTGCCGCCTTCCAGAGCACAAAGTCGAGCGGATCCTCCTTTGCCTCATCTTTTTCTACGCGGGCCCCAGCCAAGAGAGAATCCAACGAACGGCCGGATAGGGTTCCGTATCCAGGAAATTGGTGTACACGGAAATAAACATCGCCATTTTCCGCCGCATAAGCAAACCCCTTTTTCTCCAGGGTCTCAATCATGGCGATCATTTCCCTGATATAGCCTGTCGCTCGGGGCTCCACATCGGGTGGTAATACGTTGAGCAAGGCCTCATCCTCATGCATCGCCTCAATAAATCGACTCGTAAGGGCCTCAAAGGGTTCACCCACTTCGGCCGCCCGGGCAATAATCTTGTCATCAATATCCGTTATATTCCGAACATACTCGACATCCAGACCACGCGATCGAAGCACCCGCACGACCATGTCAAATACCACCAGGACCCTGGCATGCCCCAGATGGCAATAATCATAGACCGTCATGCCGCACACATACATGCGCACGTTCCCAGGTTTCAATGGCACCAGAGCCGCCTTCGCTCGGGTCAGGCTGTTATAGATGTGAATCGACATAGTGGGGCACGGAAGAATCAACGGGAGACGAATGGTAACCAAATGCAGACTGATCTCCAACCTGGCGTGTACTCGGCCCGGCAAGATTCATCGCAAATTAACGCTAAGAGTCTCCATTGATCCACCTGATCTCAGACCTGCACCTTAGCCCCGATGACGATGCGCTGCTTCATCGTTTCACGACTTACCTTTCGTCACTGACTCCCAGTGACTCCCTTTACATGCTCGGCGATCTTTTCGAGTACTGGCTTGGTGATGATGCAGCTGAATTCCTGGGCCAGCGCCCGGTGGAGGAGGCTCTAGCCCGACTTACCGCTAATGGAACTAAGGTTTGGCTTATGCGTGGAAACCGGGATTTTCTGGCGGGGACAGACTTTGCCGACCGTTGCGGCGTAGGCTTACTGGAAGATGAACACATCCTGCAAATGGGGGATCATCGCATCCTGCTGATGCATGGCGACAGCCTTTGCACCGATGATCTCGAACACCAGGCATTTCGCAGCCTGGTCCGTACCGATGTATGGCAACAAACTTTTCTCGCTAAATCTGTCCCAGAGCGCGACGCAATGGCTCGGGCAGTCCGTTACCGCAGCGAGAATGGGAAAGTGGCCAAGGCGATTGAGATCATGGATGTAACGCAACCAGCAGTAGAGGCCGTGATGCATCAGCACCAAGTCCGCTTACTAATTCATGGACACACCCATCGACCTGCGATTCATCAATTTGCGCTGTCGGGGCCTCAATCGGGTCACCGCATCGTACTCGGGGACTGGGCCACCGGGCCAAGCTCAATCTGTATTCACGCTTCCCACCTCGAACTGAGGCACGACACAAAGGCTGATGCTTTGTATTTTTAATGATATACGCTGAGTTCCGCAATATCGAGTGAGCCAGAGTCCGCCTGTTTTGCGGCATCGCCCCTCTCCCCCGCTACCCCCTGCAAGAATTCATCAGTGACATCACCGGTAACGTACTCTCCATTAAAACATGACGCGTCAACCCGGTTTATTTGTGGGTTACCCTCATGGACTGAAGCGATAAGGTCTTCAAGTTTTTGGTAGATGAGCCGATCAGCACCGATAAACGCCCGGATCTCGTCTTCCGAACGCCCGTTCGCTACCAGTTCGTCAGGTGCGGGCATATCAATCCCGTAGACGTTGGCATAGCGGACCGGCGGAGCCGCCGAGGCGAAATAGACCTTATGGGCTCCCGCATCCCTGGCCATCTCGATAATCTGCTGTGACGTGGTACCCCGCACTATGGAATCATCGACCAACAGCACATTCTTTCCCCGGAATTCCAGATCAATTGCGTTAAGTTTTTGCCTGACCGATTTTTTACGCTCTGCCTGACCGGGCATGATGAAAGTGCGCCCGATGTATCGATTCTTGATAAACCCTTCGCGATATTTCAGGCCCAATGAATTCGCCAGTTGCAATGCCGATGTCCGGCTCGTATCGGGAATAGGGATGACCACATCAATGTCATGATCAGGCCAACTCTCCTGCAATTGGGCTCCCAGTTTCTCTCCCATGCGCAATCGGCTTTTATACACCGCTACCTGATCAATAATTGAATCAGGCCTTGCCAGATAAACATATTCAAACAAGCAGGGTGTAAGCGACGTCCGCGAGGCACAGATTTGGCGCTCGATGCTCCCATCGGTGCGCACAAAAACCGCCTCACCGGGCGCGATATCACCAACCAAGCGGTATCCCAGGACATCCAGCGCCACACTTTCTGAGGTAATCATGACAGAGGTGCGTGAATCTTCCCGGCGCTCGCCCATCACCAGGGGTCGGATTCCACACGGATCGCGAAAGGCGACCAGGCCATATCCCACGATCATTGCCACTACCGCATAAGCGCCCCGACAACGCTCATGCAACCGCCCTACTGCGCGGAAAACATCCTGGCTGTCCAATGCCCGGCGGCTGCTACCGACCGACTCTTTCAGTTCGTGGGCAAAAATATTGAGTAGGACTTCAGAATCAGAACCGGTATTCAGCTGTCTTAAATCATCCAGAAAAAGCTCTTTGCTCAATGTTTGGGCGTTAATCAGATTACCGTTATGCCCCAAGGCAACCCCAAACGGCGAATTAACGTAAAACGGCTGCGCCTCGGACCGGTTGTCGCTTCCAGCAGTAGGGTATCTCACATGGCCCAACCCCATGTTGCCCTGAAGTTGGAGCATATGGCGAGCGCGGAACACGTCGCGCACCAACCCGCTGTCTTTTCGCAGAAAGACTTTACGGCCATCGCAGGTCATGATGCCTGCTGCATCCTGCCCGCGATGCTGAACAACCGTGAGCGCGTCATATATCTGTTGATTGACACGCTCATGTCCGACGATCCCGACTACCCCACACATGGCTTCATTCCTTGCTCGATTCCTGAACCGCGGCACCGCCGTCCTGCGGTACACGTACCGGCGTGTTGCCCCAGCCTGGATCCATGAGCGTGCTACCCACTTTATTTGAGAGCGCCTTTACCGCAGGATCAAAATACGGCACCAGCGTGGATTGATTGTACCAATCCTGTTCAGTCGCTGGCGTGAGCTTTGCGCCCAGTAAAACCGCGGCAACCAAAACCAACCCTCGGGCCGCACCAAAGACCCCTCCTAGTAGCCGATCCATCCCGGTCAACCCGGTAGCACGAAATAGCCGACTGATCAGGCTTCCCGCAAGCGATAAAAGGATCAGCGTCACAACAAACACCGAAACCGATCCCACCAGTCGCGCCACTTCCGGACTCTGAAGCCACTCACCGAGCCGGCTTCCCCACGCCCCCCCGTAAAGATAAGTTAACCATAATGCCAGCACCCACGAAACCAACGAAAGGATTTCCCGCACCAGACCCCGGAAAAGGCCAATCATCAACGACAGGCAAATTGCACCTGCCAGTAGGATGTCAAAAACCCCAGGGATTGCAAAATTCTCAAAACCGGCCATTGGTATCTACCCGCTTGTACTCCAAAATGTTCCTCTCATGGAACCTTCACAATAAATGCCCGCTCGCCTGTCACCAGCACCGCCTTACCGCGCTCACGCTCGGCCTCATCTTCGCTGGGAAATGGCCCCAGGAACAATCGGACCGCGTTTCGACCATTTAGCTGAATGTCCTCGCTGCGCGGATCCATTCCGTTGGTCCGCAAAACTTTCCGGCGTTTAGTCGCATTCACTGGTTCCCCGAAAACCCCCACTCGGACCACCCAGCCCTGCTGCTCAGTGGAGCCGGAGTCACGCGATGCAACCTCTGTGGCAGAGTTAAGTGATTGGGCGTTCTCGGTCGATGAGGCATCACTCGGTGTCACTTTATCCTGGGGCACGGAATCTGGCGTGCCAGGCTGGCCGATAGTCGCCACGAATTCACTTTCGGGCGCGAATGAGAGTTCGGACCTGGGGGATGCATCTATCTGCCTGTTTTCGTCGCCGGTCAGCAACCATGGCAGAATGATCACGGGTGCCACCACCAGAATCAGTGCGCCGATCAGGCGGTGCTTAAGGTTAAACGGAAGATCCGGTGACGTAGCCATTTACGCAGCGGTCCTCTCAGAACCCACGGCCAGTATAGCACCTACCAAATAAAACGAGCCGAAAATCACTATCCGATCTCCCGGCGAAGCGTCTTGTAACGCCCGCTGATAAACCTTCTGGGGCTCCTTGATATGCCCCAGATCCGCAATAACCAATCCCGACATGTTTGTGTGCAGGTCCTTGAACGGCATAGCCCGGTCGGTGTCGACCTCGGCAAGATACCAAACATCAACATGCGTTTCCATCTCGCTCATAATCGAGGCAAGGTCTTTCTCTTTTAGCAAGGAAAACACCGCACGGGTCTTACCTATCGGCGCAGTCCGGCCAAGCAGACAGGCCAACTCCGCCACCGCTTGAGCATTGTGCGCAACGTCAAAAATCTGGCTAACCGGACCTGGCACAAACTGCTGTCGGCCGGGGATCAACACTGAGGCCAGTACCTTAAGATGAGAATCCCGGGTGGGTACCCGATGAGCCAGTTGACGTACCGCCGCCACAACACCCGCAAGATTCTGGATTCGGCTGGGGCTGGCGCCTTCGTCTGACCATTTCCATTCTTGCCCGCCGCGGGGCCACTGACTTTTGTCCGCTCGCCAACACCAGGCACCCCCTTTGCCCTGGCTGACCGAAAAATCCCGATTCAAGATTCGCGCGTCGCACTTTAGCGTCCGCAGTGCACGCTCTAGAGACAAAGGCGGGCGGGGGTCAGAAATAACGGCCTTCCCGCGAAAGCGCAGGATTCCTGCCTTCTCGCATGCGATCGACTCCCGACTGGGTCCCAGCCAGTCCTGATGGTCAAGATCGATTGCAGTAATGATCGATAGGTCCGGGCTCACAATATTGGTCGCATCCAAACGCCCACCGAGACCCACCTCAAGTACCGCCAGGTCTACCGACGTGGTGGCGAAACTGTCCAACGCCGCCAGGGTACCAAATTCGAAGTAGGTAAGTGGAATTCCCGAACGGGCCTGCTCGACCCGCTCAAAGGACCGACAAAGCGCCGACTCTGATACCGCCTTGCCGTCGATACGAATCCTTTCACAGTAACTCACCAGGTGGGGTGAGGTGTAACAGCCTACTTTGTAGCCCGCTTCTCGATACACCGCCTCCAGCATAGCGGCGGTTGTCCCTTTGCCATTGGTACCAGCGACCGTAATCACTACCGGTGGACGCTCCGGCCGGAGCCGGTGTAAAACCCGTCTGGGCCGGTCAAGATTCAGGTCGATGCTTCGTCGGTGCAATGATTCAATATGTAAAAGCCACTCGTCGAGAGAACGGGGAGGAGTCTGGGG
>PBSU01000032.1 GCA_002726415.1 Acidiferrobacteraceae bacterium
GAACTGGGCCTGCTTGCCCAGCGGGCCGATGTTACCGGTACCCTTTATCGTCAAAGGGACAGAATCCGAACGAAGTTCAAGATCAATGTCGGTGACGTGGGTATCTCCAGGCCTACCGCTGACTCGGGCCCCGGCAGAGCCGTGGCCCGTATACGGCAGCACCAGACCATAAGATCTGAGAAAGTGGCCAAGCTCTTTGGTGGAAGTCTGGGCAAAGAAATCCACCCAGGGCCCACCGGGACTGCCCAGTTTTGTCAGATATCCCGTCGCCTGCAGATTCCCATGCTCCCCCGTGGCATCGATCGTGACATCATCGATCCGGAAGTTTCCAAGAGAGCCCGTGAGCGTACCCTGCGCCTGCGCCGTGGCAGCAAACGGCACGCGACCCCGGTACAAGCTGACCAGATCACCCAAATGCCCCGTCTCGATAAGCACCTGGAAACGGCTGGAGGCAGGGGAGTCCCGCCGGCCTGGGCGCACCAGACTGAGCGAGCCCGAAGCTGTCAGACGAAGCAATGCCGATGCTGCTGTGATGTCAACGTGTTCCAGGCGGAGGTCACGATCCGGCCGACCGCGTAACGTGGCGCTCAGGGTTGCATCACCATCGAGCAGTTGCGCATTTCGCGAAGACAATCCCGGCACAAACATCTGCACCGTGTGCTTCAGGTCAGGGGTTTTGAGCTGCAATGACAGGTCAGCCTCACCCCCGCTCATCAGGTTTGCGATACCGCCGCGAGCCGTACCCACCAGCGCACCCAGCGAAAGATCCAGGACAGCTTCCAGATCATCTTTGCCGGCGAGCCGCAAGGACCCCTGCAAATCCAGTGGTGTGCCGTTGAGCGCGCCCGACAGCGCCACCGAACTGTCACGGGCCCCCTCCGGCAGTACCAGGGTCAGCTGGGCTAACTGCAGGTCCTGGTGAAGTCTTGCATCGCGCCCGGCAAACGCAACCTGCCCATCGCGGATCAGCGCATCACGTACCACCACCGGCCACATGGCCCCGAAGAGCTCATCAGTTGGCCTGTTCTGGTCAAAATGCCAGTTAGCCTGGCCTTGGGGGCTGACGGTCAGATGTACCGTTGGCCTATCCAGTTCCAGGCGGTCGATCACCACTGTCCCGGAAAGAAGCGGCCACACTGAGAATTCCACTGCTGCACTTTCGAGACTCAGCAGGTCAGAATCAAAATCATCCCCTGGGCTGGCCAGGCGCAGCCCGGCTACTTGGAGTCGGGTTACCGGCCACAGCTGAAAGTCCAGCGGACCCGCTATTGTCACCTGCCGGTTAAGGGCAGACCCAAGCCAGTGTGCCAGCGCATCACGATGGGTATCCCAGTTCAGATACTGCAATGCCAGCACCGGCAAAGCCAGCACGGCCACCAGTAACGTGACAACCGATAGAATAAGCCGCCTGCGCAGATTCATGGTCTGAGATGCGAGCAGGGGTCGCTCATGAAGTCGGGGCGAGACGAAGGCGGTTCATGGTGGCTAAGATACCCCAAGATGAGCCTCAAAGCAGGCCACATAGCGGCTTAAGGCCCCAATGATACCGGCCATCAGTAAACAGGCCTGGAATGACATGAAAAAACCAATTGACGATAACAAGCTGAGCAAACGACTGCGGCGTGAAACCGGCCGGGCGATCGAAGATTTCCAGATGATTGGCGAGGGTGAGCGGATCATGGTTTGCGTCTCTGGAGGCAAAGACTCTTTCACTCTGCTCGATATCCTTGAGCGATTGCGCCACCGGGCCCCGGTTTCTTTCACACTGAGGGCGGTGCACCTGGATCAGAATCAGCCCGGCTTCCCGGTCGACACCCTGAGGGAATATCTCGAAACAACCGGGATACCTTACGATGTAATTGATGAAGATACCTACAGTATAGTCAAACGCGTTATTCCCCAAGGAAAGACGATGTGCGGCTTGTGCTCGCGGCTGCGCCGGGGGATTCTCTACCGCTATGCCCGTGAACAGGGCATGACCCGGATTGCACTGGGACACCACCGCGATGACATGATCGAGACTTTGTTCCTGAACATGTTTTACGGGGGTCAACTCAAATCCATGCCGCCCAAACTGCTGAGCGATGACCGCCATAACGTGGTCATCCGGCCCCTGGCTTATTGCCGAGAGACAGACATCACCCGCTACGCCCAGATGCGCGGGTATCCCATCATCCCCTGCAACCTGTGCGGTTCACAGGATCACCTGCAACGCCAGGCGATCAAGACGATGCTCGCGGGCTGGGAGAAAACACACCCGGGGCGTATGGCCAGCATCTTTCGCAGCCTGACCCAGGTAGCGCCCAGCCAACTGGCCGATCGCGATCTGTTTGATTTCACGGCACTCGACACCCCCGCAAAGCCGCACCACTGGCTCCCGGAAGGGCGCAATGTGCAATGGGGCAACGATACCGGCAGCCCAACCCTGGAGCAGATACTGTGAACCCCGAAAACTTCAATCTGGATCTGCTGGAATACCTCGATCATTCACCCAGCCCATTCCACGCCGTTGCCAATATGATCGAGCGACTGCAGCAGCAGGGCTTTTCCAAGCTGGATTCATCGGCAAACTGGTCTATCTCGGGTGGGGACAAAGCCCTGGTGACCCGCAACGACTCCTCGCTCATTGCATGGCGCATGGGCAGTGCCCCAATCAGCGAAACTGGAATCCGCATGATTGGCGCCCATACCGATAGCCCCTGCCTACGGATCAAGCCCCAGCCTGACATTCAACGCGAAGGCTTCATACAACTGGGAGTCGAAATTTACGGTGGCGTACTGCTGGCCCCGTGGTTCGATCGAGACCTGTCGCTGGCTGGACGGATCAGTTGCAGAACAAGCCAGGGCAAGCACCTGTCGCTGCTGATCGATTTTAAAAGAGCGGTCGCGACCATTCCCAGCCTGGCCATTCATCTGGACCGTACCATCAACCAGGACCGCACTATCAACCCACAGCGCGAACTGGTGCCGATATTGTGTGACTTGGCCGAGGGGGTAGAACCGGGATTCCGCCAGAACCTGGCCGATCAAGCCCGCCACCAATACCCCAGTGCCCATATCGAGACCGTGACTGATTTCGAGATCAGTTGCTATGACGTGCAGCCGGGGCAACGCCTGGGTATCAATGGGGATTACCTTGTCAGCGCGCGCCTGGACAACCTGCTGAGCTGTTATGTCGGATTACGCAGCCTGCTTGATGCCGATACCGAACAGACAGTACTACTGGTATGCAATGATCACGAAGAAGTCGGGAGTACCTCGGCCGCAGGCGCCCAAGGGCCTTTTCTGCGCTCGATATTGGAGCGTCTCAGTGGTGACGGGGAATCCATGGCCCGTGCCCTATCCCGTTCACTGCTGGTGTCGACCGACAATGCCCACGCAGTACACCCTAACTACAAAGACAAACATGATCCGCAACACCGGCCACGACTGAATGCAGGCCCGGTAATCAAGTTCAATGCCAACCAACGTTATGCCACCAGCAGCACCAGCGCGGCCATCTTTCGTGATCTGTGCGCGCAGGCCCAGGTACCGGTTCAATCTATTGCGATGCGCTCCGATATGGCCTGTGGCAGCACGATCGGTCCCATTACCGCCGCTGCAGTGGGAGTCGATGCGGTAGACGTGGGCGCGCCACAACTGGGTATGCACTCACCGCGTGAGACCACAGGCTGGCATGACCCGGCCTGGCTTTATCTCGCACTCAAGACTTTCTTCGAATCCCCTGCCCTGACCAGCCAGTGAGCCGGGTCAGCACACCGCAAGGCTGCGCACAACTCCAGGGGCTGATTTTTGATTTTGACGGCACGCTGGTCGACAGCGAGTTAGAACTGCACCTGCCCGCATTCAACCAGGCCTTTGCTGATGCAGGCCTGCCCTGGCACTGGGACGTGCCCCGTTATCTGCAGTTGCTCGCGGTACCTGGCGGGCGACAACGTATTCGCGCCTGGATTGAAACACAATGCCCGGACATGGACACGAAAGGGCGGGATACACTGGCCACTGAATTACATGCTGCCAAAAATGCTCGAATACAGCAACGGCTTGAGCAGCACCCGTTGACCCTGAGGCCCGGTGTGCGCACCCTGCTGACTGACGCGCAGCACAACGGGCTGTGCCTGGGAATTGCCAGCACCGCCCATTCCAAAACTATTGAATCCACCATGACGCAGGCGCTCGAGGTTGACGTGTGGACAATATTTGACTGCATTGTCGGCGGCAATCAGGTTGAACGGGTGAAACCCGCCCCAGATGTGTATCTAAAAGCTTTGCAACAACTCCAGCTGGATGAATCCAGAGTGATTGCCATCGAGGATTCTCAAACTGGTCTCGCTGCGGCACGTGCGGCCGGCCTGGTCACAGTAATCAGTCGCAACACATTGACCCGGGACGAGGATTTCACCGGGGCCGCTCTGGTGCTCAATGAAATCGCACCCACAGGTGATGAAGCCACACCTGATGCCTCAGAGAAGATCCCCGCAGGCCGGGCGCTCACGCTCGAACACCTTTGCGCTCTTTTGTCGCCGGGCCACACCCGGTTCTGACTCGACGCTCCAACACCCTCATAAAAAACCGGACCGTCGGGTCCGGTTTTCACGGCTTTTGCTGATCAGGTGCGCCGTGCGCCTGATCTGTGATCGTTGACTTTACTGGGACTGTTCAACCATGTAGTCCACCGCCAGCTTTACATCATCATCACTGATATGGGCAAAACCGCCCTTGGGAGGCATATAACCCGTCTTCCCCTGAAAGCCGGCGATCGCGTGCTCGTACAGCAACTCCGGCCCCTGGGCAATCCGCTCGACCCAGCCTGCCTGGTCGCCCAGTTTGGGCGCGCCGGCTACGCCAGCTGCGTGACAAGCCATACAGCCACTGTTGTAGACAGCCGCGCCGTCCGCCTGTGCCGCCAGTGGCGTCAGGCCCAACATGGCGATGCTGATAAATGCGATGTGCTTTTTCACAAATTTACTCCTTGGAATGAGATTGAGGGATGAGAAAATTAGACTCTTTTGGTTCTACCGTCACTTACCAGAATGTTTATGGATCGCGAGTCTAAAACTTGAACTGAGGCAGGTAAACCACGACACCTCAGGATTCATAACAAAGACACCTCCGATGCGCTGAGCCAGGTACAACTGGTGAGTTCAACTTGGTCTGACCCACTTAGGGTGAACATGCGTGGCCCGGACAAGTGGCCACTCCCCAAAGGCGAGCGCCCCCACTGGGACAGTCTGGTGGCGATCGCGTGGTACACAGCACCCTCCACTTTTAAGGCCAATGAGGATTGACCTGCCCGGTGCAAAAAGCAACGGAGCAAGGCGCCCGGTGGGTTGCGGCCAAGGTACTATATTATACTGAATAATATTATATTAGAATGTTCTTTAGTTTAAAAATTACCGCTAAAGCTCCCGGGTCGCGTGAAAACGGATCTGCGGCCACCGCTCCTGTGTCAAACGCAGATTGGCGGTGTTGGGGGCCAGGTAGGTTAATGCCCCAGAGGCATCCAAAGCGAGATTTTGTGGCGATTTACGCTTAATTTCGTCTATTTGTTTCGAATCCCCACTATCAACCCACCTTACGGTGTTGACGGGAACTCCCTCGAAGGCACACTCAACCCCATATTCATGCTTCAGTCGATGGGCCACAACGTCAAACTGCAGTATGCCGACCGCGCCGAGCACCAGATCATTGCTCAGCAACGGGCGGAAAACCTGCGTGGCCCCCTCTTCGCTCAGTTGATTAAGGCCCTTGTTCAATGCTTTGGCCCGTAAAGGGTCTGCCAGACGCACGCGGCGGAAAAGCTCCGGCGCGAAACTGGGAATTCCGGAGAACTTGAGATCCTCCCCGGAGGTAAAGGCATCACCGATTTGGATCGTGCCATGATTATGCAAGCCGATGATATCGCCGGCGACGGCGGTACTCGCTGATTCCCGACGAGATGCCATGAAGGTGATGGCGTTGTGCAACTGAAGCTCGCGCTGGGCCCGGACATGTCGTACCCGCAGGCCCTTTTCAAAGGCGCCTGAAGTAATACGCACGAATGCAATCCGGTCGTGATGGGCCGGATCCATGTTCGCCTGGATTTTGAAAACAAACCCGGTGAAGCCGGACTCATCGCTGTCGACCACGCGGGTCTGGGCGGCCCGGGGTTGCGGCGCTGGGGCATGATCAACAAAAGCATCGATCAATTCGTCTGTTCCGTCATGGGTCAGCGCCGATCCGAAAAACACCGGCGTCAACTTTCCCCGCAGATACGCATCACGATCAAAGGGATGTGATGCCCCCTGCAGCAACTCGACCTCCTCGCGCAGCCGCTGGGCATCCTCTGGAGCGATCAGGTCGAGTTCTGGATTTCCCAGGCCCTGGATGATCCTCGCTGGAGAGCCACCTGAAGCCGATCGGTCGAACAGCGACACGGTGTCCTCGTGGAATCGATATACCCCGATGAAATGCCGGCCTGAGCCTAGAGGCCAAGTTATCGGCGCGCAATCAATACGCAGCACCGACTCGACTTCGTCCAGCAATTCAACCGGATCCCGGCCCTCACGATCCATCTTGTTGACAAAGGTCATGATTGGGGTATCGCGCAGCCGACATACATCCATCAGTTTGATGGTGCGCTCCTCGACCCCTTTTGCGGCGTCGATCACCATCAGTGCCGAGTCCACCGCAGTCAACGTACGGTAGGTATCCTCAGAGAAATCAGCATGGCCCGGAGTATCCAGCAGGTTAATGATGAAGCCCCGGTATTCAAACTGCATCACCGACGAAGTGACTGAAATTCCCCGCTCTTTCTCCAGTTTCATCCAGTCGGAGGTTGCATAGCGGCCACTCTTACGGGCGCGCACCGTTCCCGCCTCCTGGATAGCGCCGCCGTAATGCAGGAATTTTTCCGTCAGCGTGGTCTTGCCCGCATCAGGATGAGAGATGATGGCGAACGTGCGTCGCCGATGCACCTCGTCGAGGTGATCTGACATGGAACCGTGGTGGATGATGCAAAAAAGAGGGTGGATTATAACCGGCGTCGGCTGGGCATTTCAGGCAAAACGGTATAGCGCCCAGGCGTTAAAGATAAACACAGCGATGGCATCACCGTAACGCGACAACTACACCCCGGCGATGCCGATCACCCCCAGGCAAAGCCCCAACTACAGCCAGATCGTGATCGTCACGCCCGGGAACTTTGCCAGCGTGAACTCAGCGCTCTTGCCGTGAATCGCGCGGATCCGTTTCAAACCCTGTCGGGCGAAACGATCGGGCAAAAGGCAAGGGCATCTGTGGGTTGTACTTGGCAAAATCAACCGACCGACGCCGGCGCAGACGAATGATCCGCTGGTGGGTTTTCCATCGGCGAGGATTCATGGGCACAAGATTCTCAGGGCTGGGAGCACAGCCCCATTCTAATCGTGATTGCTCACAAACCCATGCACCTGGATCAACGTATGCCTTCCCGGGAGGCAGCAAAGGTTAGGGGCACGCCTCCAGCGCCTGCATACGGCATAATCTCTCACAGTTCGCGAGAACCCGTACTCCCCATGCAATCTCCTCCTGCCGACTTTCTGACAACCCGCGAAGTGGCGCAACTGCTGCGCATCAAAGAGCGGAAAGTCTACGATCTGGTCGCCACAGACCGTATTCCCTGCACCCGAGCCACCGGTAAACTTCTTTTCTCCCGGGCGGCCATCGACGCCTGGCTCGAATCAAACCAGACCGGTCCGGAAGGTATAGATGATCCGGGCCCACCTCCAGACGTGATCCTGGGAAGTCACGACCCCTTGCTGGAGTGGGCCTTGAACGAGTCGGACTGCGGGATTGCCAGCAATTTTGGCGGCAGCCTCGATGGGCTGCAGCGGTTCGCTGACGCCAAGGGAATCGCCAGCGCGTTGCATCTGTTTGAGCCAGAAGATGCCGGGTGGAATGTCAGCACTGTCCGAACGCGTTTTAACCAGCGCACCGTGACGTTGATCGAGTTCTGCTGGCGTGAGCGGGGGCTGATCCTGCATCCCGACGAAGTGCACCCAATTACCCGCACTGCAGACCTGATCGGCCGGCGCATGGTGGGGCGCCAGCCGGGTACCGGCAGCCAGATTCTACTGAGCCACCTGCTCGAGCAAGAGGGAATCGATGCGGCAAAGATCCAGTTCTCGACCGTGGCACACAATGAAACCGAAGCCGCATCGGCTGTTCTGGAAGGCCTGGCAGATGCGGCGCTGGGCCTGCGTGCGCTGGCGGAGCGCTACCAGCTGGAATTTATCCCCCTCATGCGAGAACGCTTCGACCTGTTGATCGATCGACGGGCCTGGTTCGAAATGCCCCTGCAGACCCTTGCACAATTTTGCCGCTCACCGGCATTTTCTGATAAAGCCGCCAGCCTGCCAGGCTATGAAACCCGGGGCTTTGGTACCGTGCATTTCAACGGCTGAGACCATCTGATCCGGATAAAATCCGGGCACTAACGTACGGCGTTGGGGAAAAACAATTGCTGCCCGTTACGACGGTAGGCTGCTATCTGTGCTTGCCCTTCATCACTGATCATCCAGTTAATAAATTTTTGACCGGCCTGGGCCTTTACATGAGCGTGCCTGGCAGGATTCACCAGAATGATGCCGTACTGGTTAAACAGCGACGGGTCACCCTCGAATAAAACCCGAAACCCGCCTTTATTCTTAAAGCTGACCCAGGTGGCTCGGTCACTCAGGGTATAGGCCCCCATACCAACTGCCGCATTCAGTGTCGCACCCATTCCTGAGCCCGTCTCTCGATACCAGGTGCCACTCGCCGCTGCCGGATCAATTTTTGCACGCCGCCACAGAGATAACTCGGCCTGATGCGTTCCCGAGTCATCCCCCCGGGAGGCAAAAAGCACACCGCTCGCTGTGATTCGCGACAGGGCTTGGGTCACGCCGTGGGCGCCCAAAACCCGCGCCGGATCGGCCGACGGGCCCACCAGCACAAAATCGTTATACATCAGGTCGAAACGCGTAACGCCATAGCCCTGCTGAATAAATCGCTCCTCAGCGGCCTTGGCATGGACCAACAACACGTCTGCATCGCCTCTCATGGCATTGCGTATTGCCTGGCCAGTCCCGACCGGGACTACATGCACCACGATGGCGTGTTCTTTCTCAAACCGGGGCAACAGGTGATCGTACAGACCGGAATTCGCGGTTGATGTCGTTGACTGCACGATGATGCTGACCTGATCTGCTAGCGCGGTCGTTGGCCATCCCAGTATCAAGATCAGGGGAAAGGCATAGCAGACACTGCGGCTCATAAACTTCACATTAAGGGCCCACCAGCCGTTAAAGCTTGGTTGCCTGAAGCTGAAGATCAGCGCACACCATAGGCCACTCACCGTACAGTCACGGCACTCGCGCCGGGAGAATCTGCTGGTCGGATCAGGGCAATCACAGCGTTAACGCTCAGCGCCAGCAGCATCAGTACAATGCCCAGCGCCAGTGCTAACTCGAGATCTCCTTTGGATGTCTCGAGTGCGATCGCTGTGGTCATCACCCGGGTCAGATGGTCGATATTCCCACCGACCACCATCACAGCGCCGACTTCAGCAATAGCTCGTCCAAAACCGGCGAGGCAGACGGTAACCAGGCTGAAACGACCCTCCCACAATAAAGTCCCGACACGGCGGGGGTGGCTGAGCACCAAAGAGGCAAAGTACTCCGCGTACTCGCCGTGCAGTTGTTCTATGATCTCTCGGGTCAGTGCCACAACGATTGGCGTAATAAGTACCACCTGGGCAATGATCATCGCCCAGGGCGTGTAGAGCAAACCCAGCACACCCAACGGGCCTGATCGGGAGAGTGCCAGATAAACGAGCAGGCCGACCACAACCGGGGGCAATCCCATCAGGGCATTACTCACCACAATCAGACTCAGCCTGCCTTTGAAATTGCCCATGGCAATTGCCGCGCCGAGTGGCAATCCCAGGACTAACGCCACCCCGACTGCCGACAGACTGACCCGCAATGAGAGACTGACGATCTCGACCAAATCGGGGTCAAGGCTACCGATCAATGAAATTGCGAGACTGAATGAACTTCCTATTTCCAGCATATTTATGTTTTTTTTACGGATCAGTGCCAGAGAATGGAATAATTTCAGTTTTTAGTCAACTAAACGATCATTACCCTCTAATGGAGCCAGGATCCACAATGGGGCCCTGCCTTAAGTTTTGGGATGATGGCTTAACGGGGGCGTTGACAGATCGGGCGCCTGACCGGGGTGATCACCCACACCGGGCTTGCGCGCCAGCTCATATCCGGATCATCCACATTCGCACACTCTGCGCACTATCTGGTTTCAGCCGGGCCGCGCAGATAACGACCATATGTTCCAAGAGACTGGCAGGAGCGCGATGCGGTCAGGGCTCAAACTCAAGTAGCGTCGCCGTCAGGTCGTAAGCATCACAACCGGTTATTTCCACGCTTAACCGATCACCCACTGCGACACCCTCGGTGGCGGGTAATCGCACCACACCGTCGACATCAGGCGACTCTCCTGCGCTACGAGCCACTATCTCGGCCCCGTTCACTTCGTCGACCAACACCGTGCATCGGCTGCCGATCCGACGGGCCAATCTGGCATGGGAGATATCCGCCTGGAGCGCCATCAATTCGTCCCGGCGCGCGTGAGCCAGTTCCGGATCAACCGGGTCGGGCAAGCTGTTGGCACGGGCCTGAGAAACGGGCGAGTAAACAAAACAACCCACCCGTTCTAACTGCGCTTGACGTAGAAAGTCCAGCAGTTCGGCAAAGTCATCCTCTGTTTCACCGGGGAAACCCACAATGAAAGTGCTGCGTATTGCAAGAGACGGGCATTTTTCACGCCAGGACTGAACCCGGGCCAGGTTACCCTCACCGCTCGCCGGGCGTTTCATCAGGCGCAATATTCTCGAACTGGCATGTTGAAACGGCACATCCAAGTAGGGCAGGATCAAACCCGATGCCATAAGATCAACCAGTTCATCGACATGGGGATAAGGGTATACGTAGTGCAGCCGAACCCAGACTCCCAACTCACCCAGACCCCGGGCAAGATCGGTAATATGCGGGCGAAGCGCCTTACCCGTTGCCAGATCTGTCTGGCCCCTCTGGTCTACCCCGTAGGCGCTGGTATCCTGGGATACCACCAGCAACTCACGCACCCCGGCCTCAACCAGGCTTTGTGCCTCACCTAAAATATCACTGGGCATTCGGCTGACCAAGCGGCCGCGCATCGTCGGGATAATGCAAAACGTGCACTTGTGATTACAGCCCTCGGCAATCTTAAGGTAAGCATAATGGCGCGGCGTCAATTTGACGCCACCAGGGGGCAACAGGTGATAAAACGGCTCATGCCGGGGCGGCACTTCAGCATGCACTGCTGCCATGACGGCTTCGCAATCCTGAGGCCCGGTGATTGCCAGCAGGTTCGGGAATTTCTCTTTAAGCAGTTCGGTTTTGGCCCCAAGACAGCCGGTAACGATGACCCGACCATTGGCGCCCAACGCGTCGGCAATAACCTCAAGAGATTCGTCCACGGCGGATTCAATGAAGCCGCAGGTGTTGACCACCACCACATCGGCCTGCTCGTAACGCTCTGAAAACCCGTAACCCTCAGCCTTTAACTGCGTCAGAATCCGCTCGGAGTCTACCGTTGCCTTGGCGCAGCCCAGACTGACAAAACCAACCTTCGGTACCGTCATCTGCAAGCAATCCGGAGCGGATCAACCGAGAAGTTCACGCCGGATTCCTGTCTGTTGTAGCAGGATCGTTGCGATCTCCTCCACTGAGATTCCCGAGGTATCAGACATTGGAATACGATAGTGACGGTAGAGCCCTTCGGCGCGTCGCACCTCTGACTGGCACCGCGCCAAATCTGCGTACGGGCTATCCGGACGTCGCTTCTGGCGGATCTCATGCAGCCGTCGTGCATCGATGGTCAGACCAAGCAATCTGCCCCGATAAGGGCGTAACACTTCAGGCAGTTTGTCATCAATGAAATCATCATCTGTGAGGGGGTAGTTGGCACAGTACAGCCCGAAATGCATCGCCAGATACACGCACGTAGGCGTTTTCCCACTTCTGGAAACCCCCATCAGGATGACATCTGCCTGATCGTAAGCATCCGTATTGACACCATCATCGCAATCCATCGCGAAATGCACCGCATCAATCCGGGAGTTATATCGGGCGTTGTCAGTAACGCCGTGACTGTGACCCGCCTGCCAGCTTGGCGTCGTGTTGAGCTCACGCGAGAGCACGCCCATGAACGAACTGAATACATCAATAACCAGGGCTCTGGCCTGGTCAATACGCTTGCGATACTCGGCGTTGACAAATGTCACAAAGACGATGGGCCTTGACTCATCGGTCTCACTCGCGAGATTTATTTGGCTGACGACCTCGCTCAATTTATCATCCGAATCAATAAACGGGAGCACGGTTGTCATAAAATGGAGGCCTGGAAACTGGGTCAGCAGGCTACGACAAAGTTCCTCGGCTGTCAGGCCGGTCCGGTCAGAAACCACAAAAACAGATTTTTTAGGTAACCCCATGATCAAACTCCGCTGGCTATATTCCAGCACCGCTCAGCAAATGTACGGCACTATTCTCACCGAATGCCGATGCCAGTGAAAGAGCCTTATATCCGCTGGTTCACCGGGTTAGGGATGGATGATGTCCCAGTCGTCGGTGGCAAGAATGCCTCGTTGGGCGAGATGATCAGCCAACTGGATGATGCCGGGATCGACGTACCAGACGGATTTGCCACCACTGCACAGGCTTTCTGGGACTTCCTTGAGACGGATAACCTGGCACAGCGGATCAATGGCCTTCTGCAAGACCTCGACGTGGATGACGTATCCAGTCTGGCAGCTACCGGAAAATGCATTCGCGACTGGATACTGCAGACCCCCCTGCCCGAGGCACTTGAACAGCAGATTCGGGAACATTATGCCCAACTGGGTCAGGACAGCCCGGTAGCGGTGCGCTCTTCAGCTACTGCCGAGGATCTTCCGGAAGCTTCCTTTGCTGGGCAACAAGAGAGTTTCCTCAATGTCAGCGGTATCAACAACGTGCTCACTGCGGTACACGAGGTATTCGCCTCACTATTTAATGATCGCGCGATAGCCTACCGGGTCCACCAGGGCTTTGACCACGCTCAGGTGGCACTTTCAGCCGGTATTCAACGCATGGTGCGAAGTGAGACCGGCGCGAGCGGTGTCATGTTTACGCTAGACACCGAATCCGGGTTTACCGACGCGATCTTTATTACTGCCAGTGTCGGGCTGGGTGAATGTGTCGTCCAGGGCTCCGTTAATCCCGATGAGTTTTATGTGCACAAACCCACACTGGCAAGCGGGCGGCCTGCGATCGTCCGACGACACCTGGGCAGCAAATTAATCAAGATGGTGTATGCCGATCCGGGCGACTCACCGCCGGTTAAAACCGTAGAGACCACCACCCAGGAACGAAATCGCTTCTCCCTCAACGACGACCAGGTTGAGGCGCTAGCCACAATGGCCATGACGATCGAAAAACACTATGGGCGGCCTATGGATATCGAGTGGGGGCTGGATGGGGGATCAGCCGAATTATTCATACTGCAGGCGCGACCGGAGACTGTTCAAAGCCGTAACCCCCAGCAGGTACTGGAACGTTATCAAATGAAAGAAACGGGTCCGGTACTTTGCAAAGGCCGCAGTATCGGCAACCGGATCGGTTCGGGAATGGTCAGGGTCGTGCCCTCAGTAAAAGATCTGGGCAAAGTTCAGGATGGCGACATCCTGGTCACCGACATGACTGACCCAGACTGGGAGCCCGTGATGAAACGGGCCGGAGCTATCGTGACCAACCGCGGCGGACGCACCTGTCATGCGGCCATTATTGCCCGTGAACTGGGCATCCCTGCCGTAGTCGGCTGCGGTAAAGCCACTTCTGCCCTGTCAGAGGGCGTGCCGGTCACAGTCTCCTGTGCCGAAGGGGATACCGGCTATGTATACCAGGGGCAACTGGAGTTCGAAATCGAACGGATAGACCTGGCGCACATGCCCAAACTCCCCTTCAAGATCACGATGAACATCGGCAACCCTGAGCGGGCATTTGATTTTCAGAACCTGCCCAATGCCGGAGTCGGGCTGGCACGGCTCGAATTCATTATCAACAACACCATCGGTGTTCACCCCAAGGCACTGCTGAATTACCATCAGCTTACCGACGCCGTGCGGGCCCGCGTTGATGAAGCCATAGCGGGCTACCGTGATCCGATCGATTTCTATGTCAAGAAACTGGCCGAGGGTATCTCACACATCGGCGCCGCATTCAGCCCAAAGCAGGTGATCGTCCGGCTATCCGATTTCAAATCCAACGAATATGCCAACATGATCGGCGGGCGGGACTATGAGCCAGCCGAGGATAATCCCATGCTGGGATTCCGGGGTGCATCGCGCTATATCGACCAAAGTTTTCGCGAGTGTTTTGAGCTCGAGTGCCAAGCGCTAAAGTTTGTCCGCGATGAAATGGGTCTCACCAACATCTGGCTCATGGTCCCTTTTGTCCGCACCCTGGCGGAGGCCCGTGAAGTTATTGCACTGCTGGCGGCTAACGGCCTGGTCCGTGGCCAAAATGACCTGAAAATCATTATGATGTGTGAGATTCCCTCTAACGCTCTGCTGGCCGAGGCGTTCCTGGAATTCTTTGACGGCTTCTCCATTGGCTCCAACGATCTGACGCAGCTAACGCTGGGCCTGGATCGAGATTCAGGAGACATTGCCCACCTGTTTGATGAACGCGATGATGCGGTTAAGGTGCTGCTACACCAGGCTATCTCAGCCTGCCGTAAAGCAGGAAAATACGTTGGCATTTGCGGTCAGGGGCCATCGGATCACCCCGACCTCGCACACTGGCTTATGGATGAGGGGATCGAGAGCGTCTCACTGAATCCGGATAGTGTCGTACCGACCTGGCTCTATCTAGCCGGAGAAGAGGTCTGAGCCTCTGGCGTTGAACCCCTTTCAGAGCTAAGCCGCGCGGCTGGCACGCTTTCTTTCGTGCTCACGCAGCCATTTCTTGCGGATCCGGATTGATTTGGGTGTGACCTCGACCAGTTCATCTTCGTTTATGAACTCCAGCGCATATTCAAGGGTGGTCACCACTGGCGGGGTCAGCAAAAGATTCTCATCAGTACCCGCAGCACGGATATTGGTTAACTGCTTGGCCTTCAACGGGTTCACCACCAGGTCGTTGGATCGTGAATGAATGCCGATCACCATACCTTCGTAGACTTCGGCGCCATGGCCGATGAACAAGCGTCCCCGCTCCTGCAGATTGAACAACGCATAAGCCAGTGCCTTACCGGCCGACATGGACACCAGAACGCCATTGTTACGCTCAGCCAGATTTCCCTCGATCCTACAGGCGTAATGATCAAAGGCGTGATACATCAATCCGGTGCCTGAACTGATCGTCAGAAACTCGGAGCGAAACCCTATCAACCCGCGACTGGGCACAAAATAATCGATCCGAACCCGGCCACGACCGTCAGGTACGATATCGCGCAACTCAGCGCAGCGCTCCCCGAGACGCTCCATGACGCGGCCCTGGTAATCTTCCTCCACGTCCACTGTGAGGGTTTCAAAGGGCTCGTGTACTTCGCCCCCGTCCTCACGCATGATGACCTCAGGGCGGGAAATCGCCAGCTCGTATCCTTCCCGGCGCATGTTCTCAATCAGAATTGACAGGTGTAATTCGCCCCGGCCGGAGACTCGAAACTTATCGAGATCCTCCATGGGTTCTACCTGTAAGGCGACGTTGTGAATCAACTCACGTTCAAGGCGCTCCTTGAGGTTACGGCTGGTCACAAATTTTCCCTCGCGGCCAGCGAAGGGGGAGTTATTGACCTGGAAAGTCATGCTCAGTGTAGGCTGATCCACACTGAGGGGAGGCAACGGCTCGACTACATCGGGATCGCACAGCGTGTCAGAGATACCCAGCATATCAAGCCCGGTTAGCGCAATAATATCTCCAGCGAGAGCGGTTTCTGATTCAACCCGCTCGAGCCCCTGGAACCCCAGAATCTGCAATACGCGGCCCTTGCGAATCTTCCCATCGGGTGCGGCCACCGCCACGGTATCGTTACGTGAGATCTGACCGCGTTGAATGCGGCCAATGCCGATCACCCCTACATAAGAAGAATAATCCAGAGCGCTGATCTGCATCTGGAACGGGCCATCAGGGTTAACAGGCGGCACTGGGGCGTGTGCCACGATTGCCTCGAACAGTACCTGCATATCATCGGCCGCGCCCGGATCAGCCCCCTTAGCCGACCAACCCAGTAGCGCTGAGGCATAAATCACTGGAAAATCGAGCTGCTCGTCTGAGGCGCCTAAGCGGTCGAACAGGTCAAACGTCTGGTCTACCACCCAGTCAGGACGACTGCCGGGACGGTCTACCTTATTGATCACTACGATCGGGCGAAGCCCATGGCTCAGGGCTTTTTGCGTCACAAAACGCGTCTGTGGCATCGGCCCCTCTACTGCATCGACCAACAGCAATACCGAATCGACCATCGATAATACCCGCTCGACTTCACCCCCAAAGTCAGCATGCCCTGGTGTATCCACGATATTGATCCGCCATTTCTGCCATCGGATAGCAGTATTTTTCGATAGGATGGTGATACCGCGCTCGCGCTCGAGATCATTTGAATCCATGACCCGATCGGTCATCTCACCGTGTGAGACTAACGTTCCAGATTGCCGAAGCAGCTGATCCACCAACGTAGTCTTGCCATGATCGACATGGGCAATGATTGCAACGTTGCGCAAATTGGCAATAGCGGGATGCATCCTGAGTATCCTGGAGGGGTAGGCACCAAAAGGCGCGGTGGCGCATTATAGAGGGGCAATAACTCCCTGTCGCTATCAAAAGATTGGATTTGCGACTTAGAATCTGGCGTTGACAAGGCCCTCAGAAGCCACTCCCAAACTGAGGCCACAGCTTTTCGCCGGCAGGCAACCCAGAAATGATCCTAGCTAGCCGGGGCAGGCTCAGCTGCACTGTCGGGACTGTAAGTTTCCTCCCTATAGAAAAGGCCACTATCCGGGCTGTCGATCAAGTCCCGGCCCGTGCTTTTTACATAGGATGGCGCGGCCACAATCCAGCGGGAGTGATGAGAAATCTCAGCAACGATGAGAGTGGGTAGCTTGAGGCCCTGTGCTATTGTCCGCTCGCCAAAATGGCTGGTGTGAGTGATGATATCGCCAAGACCTTTGAACTCGACCAGGTCTGGCCTCAGACAAAGCCATTAACAATTTCATCATTGCCGTTTATTTTCTCCTGAAAGATGCCAATCTCTGCCTACCAAAAACTCTTTCGCACCAATAGTCGACTGGTGATCTTCAGTTTTCTGATGGCGTTGTACTCCAGTTTTGGCCAGACCTACTTCATTGGTGTATTCGGCCCCCAAATCCAAGCTGAATTTGGTCTCAGCCACACGCTTTGGGGCAGCATCTACATGGCAGGAACCCTGGCAAGCGCTTTGGTGATGCCTTTCACAGGCGGGTTAATTGACCGATTTCGCCTGCCGCGCTACGCCCTGGCTGTGTGTGTATTCCTGGTCGGTGCCTGTACCTACATGGCTATAGTCCCCGGACCCGTAGCCCTGGTGCTGGGCATATTCCTGCTACGCCATTCGGGCCAGGGGCTGGCCTCTCATATCGCCATCACCAGTATGGCGCGCTACTTTGACCGGGACCGGGGCCGGGCTATTGCCATTGCCTCGCTGGGCTATACCGTTGGCGAGGCGGCACTCCCCTTTCTGGCGGTTCTATTCATTGCGATGCTAGGGTGGCGCTGGACCTATACCGGTGCCGCGCTGCTCGTGAGTATCACGCTGATACCGGCAGCGCTGTGGCTGTTAAGCGGCCATGATCGCTTCCACCAGCAGCATCTGAAAAACCTTTCGGAGAATGCTGATTCGACCGGGCGAGGAAAGGCCTCCTGGACTCGTGCCGAAGTACTGCGTGACCCCCGGTTTTACGTCATGAGCCCAGGAATCCTGTCCTCTTCCCTGATTGGGACCGCCTTCTTCTTTCATCATCTGAATGTGGCACAGGCCAAAGGCTGGTCAGGCGAGTGGATTACGGGTACCTACGCAATCTACGCGCTGGCCTGTATTGTCACCATGCTCTTCGCAGGGCCACTGGTTGACCGTTTTCGTGCAGTCAAGGTTGTGCAGATTATGCTGGTCCCGTTGGCGGCGGGCTGTTTTATCCTGGCCGTCGCAGACCATCCCCTGGCAGCAATCCCCTACATGCTGATGCTGGGAATCCACACGGGATTTTCACATACATCGGTTTCTGCGCTGTGGGCAGAACTCTATGGCGTTGAACACCTGGGAGCAATCAAGAGCCTGTACATGGCCATTTCGGTACTTGCCTCGGCGCTGGGGCCTGTGAGTATGGGAATTTTGATGGACATGGGGTTTCCCATACACTGGGTCTGTGCCCTGTTTGGCGCCTACGCAGTAGTGGGCAACCTGCTCATCATGGGTGCTATGCGGATGACCCCCTCCAGGGTACCCGGATGACACGCCGCCTGAAATCGATATGAACGACCTCGTTAACAACGACTACCAGAAACTGGGCCCTGACCAGGTGCTGGCCGCGGTAGACAGCCAGGGCTATCGTAGCGACGGTCGATTACTGGTGATGAACAGTTATGAGAATCGGGTCTACCAGGTTGGACTGGAAGATGGCAGTGCAGTGGTTGCCAAATTTTACCGACCCGGTCGATGGAGCGATGCCGCCATTCTCGAGGAGCATGACTTTTCCCTGAAACTTGCGGCTCGTGAGATCGCCCTGGTGCCACCACTGGCCAATGCGTCGGGCAACACCCTGTTACAACATGGCAACTATCGCTTTGCCCTTTTTGAACGCCGCGGTGGCCGAGCGCCCGATTTTGAAAGCCCCGATCAACTGCGCCAACTGGGTCGTTTTATCGGGCGCATGCATGCGTTGGGCTCTGAGACAAGTTACCAGCATCGTCCAACACTGGATGTCACGACCTTCGGCTCCCATTGTGCCAAGTTTCTTCTCGAGAACGACTTTATTCCCGTTGAACTGGTACCCGCCTACGAATCGTTAAGCCAGGATCTGATTCAACGGGTGCAATGGTGTTACCAACGTTGCCCCAACATAAAACTTATCCGGGTCCACGGTGACTGTCACAGCGGCAACATTCTCTGGACCGACGATGGCCCGCACCTGGTGGACCTGGACGATTCTCGCATGGCCCCCGCGGTACAGGATCTGTGGATGTTCCTGTCGGGCGAGCGAAATGAGCGTGAACTCAGTCTGGCCATTCTGCTGGAGGGCTATACCGCATTTGCTGACATCGACCCGGCTGAGCTGAATCTGATTGAGGCACTTCGTACACTGCGCCTGATGCATTACTACGCCTGGCTTGCCCGGCGCTGGGAGGACCCCGCCTTCCCCAGGGCTTTCCCATGGTTTAATACGCCTCGCTGCTGGGAGCAGCATATTCTGGATCTGCGCGAACAGGCCGCCTTGATGGACGAACCGGCGCTGACATGGCAACCCGTGGGATGAGCCCGGGCGTAATGCGGGATTAACCCGGCCCCTGCACCTCATCGTACGCCACTTAACACCACTTTACTGTTTATGAATCAAGCCGGGCGTTCTCATTCGCTGAGAACTTTTTTTACGCTGCTGCCATACCTGTGGCCGAGCCGACGCCATGACCTGCAGGCGCGGGTGATCGTTGCCTTATTGAGCCTGGTATTGGCCAAAGCGGCTAATGTCTATGTTCCTTTAGTGCTGGGTGATGCCGTCGATCAGCTGGGCAATCTGGACCAACAGCAAGGGCTTTGGCTGGGCATTCCGCTCGCGGTGATCCTCGCCTACGGCGCGTTCAAGCTCTCGTCACTGGTGCTGAACCAGTTACGCGACGCCCTGTTTGCTCGGGTTGCCCAGAATGCAGTGCGCACTCTAGCGCTACGAGTCTTCCGGCATCTGCATGCCCTGTCCGTGCGCTTTCATCTGTCGCGCAAGACCGGTGCGCTCAACCGGTTTATTGACCGGGGCACCAACAGCATCCAGTTCCTGCTGTCTTTCGTTGCTTTTAATATCGCCCCCACCCTGATCGAAGTGCTGCTCGTTGGCGGCATACTCTGGGCGCTTTTCGGTTTTGTCTATACCGCGGTCACCATCGTGACCATCGCTGTCTACGTGTGGCTGACCTTTGTGATTACTGCCTGGCGTACACGGATTCGCCGACAGATGAACGATGCCGACAACGACATCAGCACCCGTACTGTTGACTCTCTGCTGAACTTCGAAACCGTGCGCTACTTCAACAACGAGGCCCACGAAGTTAACCGCCTCGACAGCGCTCTGGCAGATTATGAAAAAGCCGCCGTGCGCACCCGAGAAAGCCTATCTTTGCTGAACGTGGCCCAGGCGGCAGTAATTACCGTCGGCGTGACCCTGATGCTGGTATTGGCCGCGCTCGATATCCGCGATGGAGACATGACTGTCGGTGACTTCGTGGTGGTCAATACCTACCTGATGCAATTGGCGATCCCACTGAATATGCTGGGAACCGTGTACCGGGAGATTCGCCAGGCCATGGTGGACATGGAAAATCTTTTTTCATTGATGGATGAAAGCACCGACGTGGCCGATGCCGCCGACGCCCACCCCCTCAAACACAACGGCGGTGCCATAGAGTTTCGCAATGTGGATTTTAACTATGAAACGGAGCGGCGTATTCTGCACAATGTCAGTTTTACCGTTGACCCCGGCACCACCACAGCAATTGTGGGACCTACCGGGGCCGGTAAATCTACCATCAGCCGGTTGCTGCTGCGCTTCTACGACCCCCAAGCAGGCCAAGTCCTTATCGATGGCCAGGATATTCGCAGCATCACCCAGCACTCTTTGCGCCGGGCGATCGGCGTTGTACCGCAGGATACGGTATTGTTCAATGATACCCTCTACTACAACATAGCCTACGGTGACCCCCAGGCAGACAGGGACCGCATACTGGCTGCCGCCCGCGCCGCACACCTGCACGATTTTATAGAGAACCTGCCAGCCGGCTATGAAACGCTGGTTGGGGAACGAGGTCTGAAATTGTCCGGAGGAGAAAAACAGCGTGTTGCTATCGCTCGAGCACTACTGCGCAATCCTGAGATTTTCTTCTTTGACGAAGCGACTTCGTCTCTCGACAGTGCTACAGAGAATGAGATTCAGAACAACCTGGCCCGTATTTCTCAGGGAAGAACATCACTGGTGATCGCGCACCGACTATCCACCGTGGTTAATGCCGACCAGATCCTGGTGCTGGAAGATGGGCAGATTACTGAACAGGGCACGCACCCGCAGTTGCTCACCCAAAACGGGCTTTATGCACAACTGTGGCGTCAGCAGAAAAAGGAGGAACTGGAAAAATCATCCGCGTCTGACTGAACGGTACAACAGCTGTATCCACAGCGGGCAGGATTGCTAATGATTTTGCCCTGAATCTTACACCCACGGCAATTTCTGATATGGGTAGACTTGGATTCAGAATCCAGCCTGCCGAGGGGCACCTTAAGAGAGGTATCACCTCAGCGCCATAAGACGATGATCCGTTCAGTATGAGCAAAGAAACCATAAACCTCGCCCGGCTGGAGCAGTACCTGAACTCAGCAGCACCTGGCATGGGTACTTTGACATCGATAGAGAAATTCATAGGCGGCCAATCCAACCCCACCTTCCTTCTGCAAAGTGTTAATGGAAGCTATGTGCTGCGCAGCAAACCCACCGGGGTGTTACTGAAATCCGCCCACGCCGTAGAACGCGAGTTCCGGGTAATGCAGGCACTTGAGGGTTCGGCAGTACCGGTACCCCACGTCCTGTGCCTATGTGAAGATCCAGGCGTGATTGGATCGATCTTTTTCATCATGAGTTACGAAGAAGGTCAGATTTTCTGGGACCCGGCATTGCCAGAATTACCCGAAGCGAAGCGATCAGAGATTTATGATCACGAAATAGCTGTCCTGGCGCAGCTCCACTCACTGCAACCGGCCTCTATCGGACTAACTGATTTTGGACGGCCGGGTAACTATTTTGAGCGCCAACTCCGACGCTGGACTGATCAATACCGGGCAAGCGAGACTGTTCATTTTGAGGCCATGGAGTCACTGATAACCTGGCTGAAACACAACACACCCGAAGACGATGGCCAGAGTGCATTGATCCATGGGGATTACCGCCTGGATAATCTCATCATGACACCCGGTTGCAACCGGATCCAGGCGGTCATCGACTGGGAACTGTCGACACTAGGGCACCCTTTTGCTGATCTGGCCTACTTTTGCATGTGTCTGCGCATGCCTCACACCGGACAGATCCAGGGTCTGGCGGGGCGCAACCGGGGTGATCTGGGTATTCCCACTGAACATCAGATCATCACCCAATACTGTGCCTTGCGTGGTATTGGCCCGATCACCCATTGGACTTTTTATCTTGCCTTCAGTTTTTTCCGGCTCGCGGCGATCTGTCAGGGGGTCATGAAGCGCGCTTTGGCAGGTAACGCATCGAGCCAGAAAGCCATCCAGGTGGGGGAACTGGCTCCGAAGCTGGCACAGATGGGAATGGAAATAATCAATAAGGAGGAGCCATGATGGATGCCATGGTCTGCGAGCAGTATGGCCCGGTTAAGAATCTGAAACATCGCCAGCTGACCAAGCCAACGCCAGGTCCGGGTGAAATTCGCGTACGGGTCAGCGCAGTAGGGGTCAATTTTCCCGATGCCCTGTTGGTGCAGGGACTGTACCAGGTAAAGCCGGAGCTGCCGTTTATTCCTGGCATTGAATGCGCCGGTACGGTGGATGCGGTCGGTGAGCGGGTATCGGATTTTTCCCCTGGAGATCGGGTCGCAGCAATGAGCCCGCGGTTTGGCACCTATGCTGCAGCAGTGACAGTGCCCGCGAGTCATGCCTATCCTTTACCACCAACCCTTGAGTTTGCCCAAGCGGGGGCTTTGTTATGTGCACATGGCACAGCCTACCACGCGCTGGTGCAACGGGGAGCATTACAGACTGGTGAAACCCTGCTGGTGACCGGCGCCGCTGGCGGTACCGGCCTTGCCGCGGTACAGATCGGCCACGCCCTGGGTGCGCGTGTGATCGCAGCCTGCTCTACCCAGGAAAAAATGGATACTGCCAGGCAACACGGCGCGGATGTCGCGATCAATACCAGCGAAGATGATATACGCGAGGCCGTCAAGTCACTCACCGGTGGCGCAGGTGCAGACGTCATCTTTGATCCCGTCGGCGGAACACTCGCAGGCAGCTTGAGCCGCTCGCTCGGCTGGAACGGCCGGTGGCTGATCATTGGTTTTGCCGACGGTGAGATACCACAGCTACCGCTGAACCTGCCCCTGGTGAAGGGTTACAGCGTCGTGGGCGTATTCTGGGGCAGTTTTTGTGAGAATGAACCAGCACAGGCGCAAGCCAACCATCAGCAGCTCTTTAACATGGCGGCTGTGGGCACTGTGCAACCCCGGCTTCATGCGGTAATGCCTCTTACCCAGGCTGCAAACGCACTTGAAACGATTCAACAGCGCCTGGTACAGGGCAAAATTGTACTGGAACCCTGAACAGGCCCCACCGCCCGCTGGCGTGAAACGACCCCAAACTGTTGGAATGCCAGATCCATCCTTGTTAGCATCGGGACCCAAGCCCAGGAGATAAGTCTTATGGATTTCGCCTATTCCGCCAAAATTGAAGGTCTGCGCACCCAGGTTCAGGATTTTGCTGACGCCCACATTGTGCCGCGGATTGGCCAGTGGAAAAAAGAAGTGGAAAGCGGAATTTTCCCGGTCTCGTTCATCGAAGACCTCAAAGCACTGGCTCGCCAACAGGGATTGTGGAATCTCTTCCTACCAGGACTTAAGACTGATGAACCTGGCACCCAGTTAACAAACCTGGAGTATGCCCCGCTGGCAGAGATCATGGGGCGGATCAGCTGGTCTTCAGAAGTCTTTAACTGCAGTGCTCCCGATACGGGCAACATGGAACTGCTCCACCTGTTCGCCACGCCCGATCAGGCTGAGCAATGGCTTACACCGCTGTTAAACGGAGAGATCCGGTCCGCTTTTGCCATGACAGAACCGGACACCGCATCCTCGGATGCCTCCAACATCCAGACTTCTATCACTCCAGATGGCAATGATTACGTGATCAACGGCCGAAAATGGTGGATCACCAACGCGGCGCATCCTAACTGCCAGTTACTCATCGTCATGGGAAAAACCAATCCGGAGGCTGACACCTACCGCCAGCAGAGCATGGTGCTGGTGCCCTTGGATACCCCCGGCGTAACGGTGGTGCGAAACCTGACCGTCATGAATCACCATCATCCCGAGGGCCACTGCGAGATCACTTTTGAAAACGTGCGGGTTCCGGCGAGCAATCTGCTGGGGGAGGAAGGATCCGGTTTCGCCCTGGCGCAGGCCCGGCTGGGGCCGGGGCGTATTCATCACTGCATGCGCTCCATCGGTGCGGCAGAATTGGCGCTAGAACTGATGACGCGTCGGGCACAGGAGCGAAAGACCTTCGGCCGGTACCTGCATGAGCACGGCAGTGTGGCCGAATGGATCTCCCGTTCCCGTATCGAAATCGAACAGGCCCGACTCCTGGTGCTGAAAACGGCATGGCTTATTGATGAACACGGCGCCAAAGCCGCACGCAAAGAAATCTCGATGATCAAGGCGCTGGTGCCGATGCTGCACACGACGGTGCTGGACCGGGCAATGCAGGCATTTGGTGCCATGGGCGTCAGCCCGGATACCCCGCTGGCAGATCACTGGACCTGGGGTCGCGCACTACGCTATGCCGATGGACCCGATGAGGTGCATCATCGAGCCATTGCCCGGATCGAGATCAAGGAAAGCGCTGAAAATCTCTCTATACTGGATGCTTACCTGACACCGTTTGAGCCGGATTGAACTCGCTCAGCCACTTTGCCAACACCCCGTATTCATTGTTCCTCAAAGCATCCTTTTTCCCTCAGCACTCACGCTTTTTTCCTGGGCAGCGCTGGGTCAACATCAGCCTGCGCGCCCTGCACCTGGCCGGGATCATCATGCTTGGGGTATCGCTGCTAACAGTTGAAGGCTTGTACCTGCGACAGAACGCCGCCATCGCTGTGCTGGTAACGGGGCTGGGCCTGGCCGGGCTGTACACCTTTTCAAATGGCGCCTGGTTGATCCAGTTGTGCGGTCAGGCCGTCATCGCCAAACTGGCTTTAGTTGCGGCAATGACAATATGGCCCGACAGCGCGACAGCACTGTTTTTTGTGCTGCTCGCCCTATCAACCGCTATCGCTCACGCTCCCGCTTCGGTTCGCCATTACTCAATCTACCATCGCCGGCGCCTGGATCACCTGCGCTGAAGGATAAGGCCCAGATGAGATCCGTTTAACCGGATTCGGAGCCTCGGGCAAACGCCACCAGGTGATCTACTTCCAGGCGGACAGACACTTCATCCCCGATATCAAAATTGGCGTGACTGGGAAACAACGCCAGCAGGGTGATGTGATTGGCAGTGCGCAACGTATACATGATCTCGGCACCTTTAAAGGCCCGGCGCATTACCCTGGCCTGAATCGATCCTTGTGGGTCATGAACCACATCATCGGGTCGGATCAGCACCTCGACCGGCGAACCCTGTGTCCAGTCGAGAACGGTATCACTATCCAGATCGCCCAGCGCGGTTGTCACACGTCTGTCCGAAGCCAGATTCCCGGCAAGGAATATCCCGTTGCCGATAAAGTCAGCTACGAAGTGATCCCGGGGCCGGTGATAAAGATTGTAGGGCGTATCCCATTGCACGATGGCACCATCGGCCATGACCCCGACCATATCGCCCAGCGCGAAGGCATCATTCTGATCATGAGTGACCATCACACAGGTAATATCGCTCTCCTTGAGCATGTCGGAAACTTCCTGACCCATGCGCTCACGCAACTCCTGATCCAGGCTGGAAAAAGGCTCATCCATCAATAAAAGTAACGGCTTTGGTGCCAACGCCCGTGCCAGTGCCACACGCTGTTGTTGGCCACCCGAAAGCTCATGAGGATAACGGTCGGCATGGTAGACCAGGCCCATGCGCTCGAGCAGTTCGCCAACCGCCTGGGTACTTTCCCGTTCGGAAAACTGGCGTAATCCCGAGGCAATATTCTGTCGGACAGATAGGTGAGGGAAGAGCGCGTGATCCTGAAACACCATGCCCACGCGTCGCGCCTCCGGCGGCACCATCGCACCTACCGCTGAGACCTGCTGATCATTGATAAAGATGCCACCGGTCAGCACCGGGTGAAAACCGGCGATGGCACGCAGCACAGTGGTTTTGCCGCAGCCACTGGGCCCGAGCAGACAGACCTGCTCACCCCGATTCACTGTCAGACTCAGATCAAAGACCGCCCGCTCCAACTCGTAGTTGCATGAGATGGTCCGGACCTCTAACAGTGGCCGTGCAGCCACTGGTGATCGGTCGCCCTCCTGGGATTGCGTTGGATTCATATACCGCTACCCTGCGGGATCACCCAGAATAAGCCGGGAACGAGATATCATTCTACTCAACAACACGACCGGTATCAGCCCCACCAAAACAATAGTCAACGAGCCCAGAGCAGCCTCCCCCAGCATCTCGTCAGAAGCAAACTGGTAGACGTGCGTTGCCAGAGTTTCAAAATTAAATGGGCGCAACAGCAGTGTCGCGGGAAGTTCCTTCATGCAATCAACAAATACGATCATCACCGCTGTCAGCATTCCACCGCGGATCAGGGGAAGATGATAGCGCACCAGGGTCTGTCCCGCGCGGTAACCCAGTGTGCGGGCAGCCATATCCATAGAGGGCGATACCTTCTCCAGACTGGATTCCACCTGACCCAGCGCCACGGCCAGAAACCGGACAATATACGCAAACAATACTGCCGCCACAGTACCACTCAACAGTAATCCCGAAGAGACTCCTGCATATTCTCGCAATAAGGCATCCAACGCGTTATCAAAGGCGGCAAAAGGCACCAGGATACCAACAGCCAAAACCGCTCCCGGCACCGCATAACCCAGCGATGCAATGCGCGTGGCCAGTGCCAGCACCCGACCACCATGAAGGCGCCGGCTGTAGGCAATAAACAACGCGACTAACAGGGCCAGTAGTGCCGCCGATGCTGAAAGCGCGAAGCTATTGAACGCATATGCCTGAAAAGCCGGTGTCCAGGATTCCTCAAAATACACGATTGCCAGCCTGCCCAGGACCAGTACCGGAATAACAAACCCGGCGAATACCGGCAACGCACATACCGTGACTGCCAAACCTGCGCGAGGTCCTCTCAGGGTATAAGCCGGCAGTGGCCGGAAACGACTGCTTGGCTGCTGGTAGACCTTCTGGTGGCGCCGACTGATCCGCTCGAGCGTAATCAGCAGGATGACAAACACCAGCATCGTCGTTGCAATCTGAGCGCCGCCAGCGAGACTGCCCATACCCAGCCAGACATCCACGAGGCCCGCGGTCATGGTGTAAACCGCAAAAAAATCAACCGTGCCGTANTCGTTGAGCGTNTCCATCAAAGCTAACGACACCCCCACCACGATCGCCGGGCGTGCTGCTGGCAAGGAAACTGTACTGAAAGTGCGCCATGGCCCTCTGCCGAGAACCCGGCTGACCTCCAACACATTGACCGACTGCTCGAGAAAGGCAGAGCGTGCCAGCAGATAAACATAGGGATATAGAACGAGCCCCATAAATATCATTGCGCCACCCAGACTGCGAATTTCCGGGAAAAAATAATCCCGCGCGCTCTGCCACCCGAACAGGGTACGCAACAGCCCCTGCACGGGCCCGGCGTACTCCAGAAAGTCTGTATAGGCATAAGCAATCACATATGCCGGAATCGCCAACGGAAACAGCAGCAGCCACTCAAAGATGCGCCTGCCGGGAAAACGGCACATCGTCACCAGCCACGCGGTAGAGACGCCGGTAAGAAACACACTGACTCCTACCCCCAACAACAGCCACAGCGTATTGCTGATGTAGCCAAACAAAGAGGTGCGGACCAGATGGTCCCAGATGTCTCCACTGGAGTCGAACGCGAAAAACACCACTGCCCCCACCGGCATCAATGCCAGTAGCGCCAATACAACAGAGCCCAATGTCCACCCGCTCACCTGGACGGGGCGGGACAGGCCCAGGCTGGGAATGAATTTCAGAGCAGAAGATGCGCTAGAGGTCATCAGCCTGAGGATTCTATGCTACTTCTGGGTAGCGCTTGAGACAAAAATAATGACACAAGCCGGAAGTAACCCACGCCCCGTCCGACTAAACCGCAATGGTCAACAATCCTTAGAAGTGTCGCTACTGAGGCGGGCTGTCGAAACTACTCAATGCCGCCAGGGAAAGGACAAAGCCCCCCTATTGCACTCTTGTATTCCCCAGTGCCATTAGCTAACAGTTCAAAAGTCCATTTGCAGGAAAACAATACCGGAATTCTCGCTTCCTGTGCCGTTCCATTCTGCAACAACGAAGGCAAATTCACTTAATTCTAGGGCGTAGGTCGCCGTCACGCTGTCGACTCCAACACCATCCTGATCATATTCCACTGTCAAGCCCGCAACGCTGGTATTAATTGCCCAGGCGTTGTCGCTGCCCATTTCGTTATAACCGCCCGCAAAATCTATACCACTCAAGTTTATCGCAGCGCCGACACCGGAATAATCGTCAGACCCGTCATTATTCTGGTATGCCACTCCGATAGCGACCTCACCAATCTCGAACAACCCACCTATCGTGGCGCTGTCGATATCTTCTCCATTTGAATTCATCTGCAGGTCGCCCATAACCTCAATTTGTCCCACTTGCATAGCCATGAATGCTGAATTCATCATTGACCCCTGCCCCAGGAAGGCTGATCCGCTATAGCGCTCACCGACGTCCATAAATCCTCCGACCACACTATTCAGCGTGCTGTCCTGGGTGCCCAAACTCAACAGACCCCAATCGCCCGTCAGACCTACAACCGTCACTCCTTCGTCTTCTCCACTTAAGATAGATCCTTTGGCTGAATCAACGTTAAATTCAAGAAGAGCAAAGACGGTCTGGTCCTCTCCCATATTATGATCAACCTCAAATGCCAGCGCTGACCCGTTATCGACAATGGCCCACTTATTATCCTCATAAGCGACGCCAGTTTTCATCGAGCCCGATACCACAACATCTCCGAATGCGACCGGGACAGTCAGGGGTGAGGCCAGCACGGCTGAGATCGCCGCTACAATGCCGTGTTTCTTCATTGCTGTTTTCCTCTTAAGTGTGTTGCCTGAAACGTTAGAACCAAGTACAGGTTAATATTATAAACGCAAATACGAATGATTCGTATTCGGTAATATTCATTTTAAACCATCATTAGAAAAAACGTTGTGAAAAAACAACAAACCAAACTTTCCTTCCCAAAAAAAATCCCGGAGACGCCCTCCGGGATTGGTAGTGCACCCACTTTTGCTATCGCGTCAGTTGTTATAACCCACCTGATCGGCCATTCGAATCGCAGTGGCACGATTGTCCGCGATCACGGCTAGGCTAAGATTGTCTTCCTTGAATTTCCCCCACGACTTTTGCAGATCGTTCCATGGAATACCAGCCTTGACCGGATACTCCCCATTTTTCTTGACATACATCTTCTGCCCCTGGTCGCTGGCAAGAAATTCCATTAACTTGATCGCATCGGCCTTATTTGGTGCATGCTTGGTCAGCGCCATACCACTCACGTTCATATGGGTACCCCGGCCGCTTTGATTCGGAAAAATAACATTGACGGATTGCGCCCAAGGCACCTGTTCTGGATCTTTCAACATCTTCGCCATGTAGTAGTGATTAATGACTGCCACGTCACACTCACCCTCCTTAATGGCTTTCACCTGGGCCCGGTCGTTACCCTGAGGCTTACGGGCGAGGTTATTTTTAAGCCCCGCTAACCATGTCTTTGCCCCAGCCTCTCCATGATGGGCGATCATGCTGGCGGTCAGCGCCACCATGTAAGGATGTTTCCCAGAACGCGTGCAAATCCGCCCTTTCCACTTGGGATCTGCAAGATCCTCATAGCTCATAATCTCCCCGGGCTTCACCCTTTCTGTTGATGCCACAATAATCCGTGCCCGAGTCGTCAAGCCGAACCAGTGGCCTTTCGGGTCCCGGTAATGATCGGGAATATCATTAGAGAATCGTTTAGAACTGATCGACTGAGTAAGCCCAGCATTTTTGATATCCGACAGACGGCCAATGTCGACGGTAAACACCAGGTCCGCCGGACTATTGACTCCCTCGCTTTGTAAACGCTCTATCATGCCTTTTTTGGCAAATACCGAATTGACCTTGATGCCCGTCTGTTTTGTGAACTCGGCGAACATGGGGTCGATCAGTTTAGGCTTACGGTAACTATAAACGTTGACCTCATCGGCACTGGCCAACAGTGGCGTTAGGCCCATCACACCTGAGATCACAATTGCCCCAAGTAGGGAATAACTCTGATTCACTTTCATTTCTATTTTACACTCCTTGCTTCTTTGGTTTGATTTGTGTGACAGGGCCAACTTTCCATTCAACGGATAATCCCACCCTGCATCTCATGCACAGCTAGAGTCCGACAGGACTACGAATCTCCTGCGTCCTGACCATATCTATCTGTCGCTTGAAACTAATCTCATCAGTCTCGCGCTTGACTCTTCGAACGACAGCAAAAATCGATGAGGCCTTTCTCCAGCCACGCCCAATACACCAGCGCTTCAGTGCACGCCACATCGTTCGCTGGGATACCGCACCGGTGGGGCCTATTGGGCACTTTTTTTCAAGATATTTACTGGAATTTCCCATAGTCATTGACAGTTCTGATGATTATTCGGATACGGACTCGCGTGCAGCATCGATCGCTACACAAGAACAACACACTCCATACATGTTTAGACTGTGATCGGTCAGCTCAAAACCCAGGTTTTTTGCGATCGTCAGCTGCCTTTCTTCAATTTTCTTATCAACAAAGTGAGAGACCGATCCACAGGTGATGCAGATCATGTGATCGTGGTGAACCTTATTGTTCAGTTCAAACACGCTTGCCGAGCGCTCTGCATCAAAAATATGCCGTTGGACTATCCCCGCGCTCTCAAACTGCCCAAGCACCCGGTAAACTGTGCTCATCGGGAGCGGAATATTCTTCTTGAGCAAACGTCGATAGATCGCCTCCGCACTGACATGCTTTCCTTTTCCAAGTTCCAGAATTTTTAAGATAGCCAGCCGCGGTGTCGTTTCCATCAACCCGTGCTTTTTGAGATTAATCTTTTTGCTCAATGGAGTTCTCTCGCCCAAAACTGTCATCTCATGAGGCCGCTCATGCACCACCAGACGACGGTCCGGCCCCAAGACAAGCTGCAACGGAGCCTGCTTTTGTACCAATCACCGGGTTACCAGGGCTTTGGGGCAATTCGCTGCTACCCCAACGTACTTGCCATACTCGGGTTCAAGGGAGAGACAGGTTCGAGTTTCGTGAATCGGCTTGGCTCTGGCGCCTGCAGCTTGACAGATACGCATCCGGGGTACTCTGAGACTAGGCAGCCCTCAGTATATTGCGAATACGAATGATTCGCAAGCCTATTTACAAACAAAATACAAAAGCCGTTGATCAGGCACCCACAAAGTGGTTATCAAATGTCCATCTCGTGTCCATAAGTGCTTCCGGACGACCGATCATGCCCTCACCTGAACTAATCCAGAGTCGGCCCTTGCGCACCGAAACGCCACAAACATCGACCTGCTCAAATCGCCTCGCGAAATTTGTGCTGGGATTGATTACCCAGTACTGATTCCCCCGTGGAGCCGTAGCAATAATATTTTCACCCCACCAGGCAACAGAACCCAGATAAGCATTTACCGATACCGCTGAAACACCGTCTGGTGGGCCTAGTGGCATAAGTCTGGACCCCTTAAGCCACCAGAGTAACGGTGGACTCTGCTGGGGAACCCCGGACCACTGACAGGCCCCCGCCAGACCATGGCGTGACACTGCGAGGTGTCGCAATGAGAGATTATCTGGCAAGGGGATTACATCTTGCAGTTTACCGTCCCCGATTCGCACTCGTGATAGGTTGCTGACCAACGTATTCGGATTCAGAACGACCCGCGGAAGATCCGGATCGGTGATTCTCCCGCCATTTGCAACGAAGATCCCCTTATCATCGATAACGAGTTCATGCGGCTCTACACCACCACTGGGAAAGATCGCCTCAACCCCGCCAACGTGATCTATCTTCAGGATATATCCCATTGAACCCTGGTTCGCCTGGCATCCCAGGAAACACAACGAGTGATGACAGACAACATGCCCGGTGAATGTCATCCCGTCAGGGGGGGGAATCACACTGCGTAATTCACCGCTGGCTCTATCTAGAATCAAGGCCCAGTCTGAGGGTCTGCGCCCCACCACAATGGCCATGTCATCGCGTACAGCGAGGCCGTGCCCACGGCCTGGCAAGAGGAAGGTCCATTCACAACGGCCATCATCGTTTAGCGCGACCACCAGATGATCCTTGCCATTTTTTGCGCAAGATAATATCGCCGGGTAGCGCATGCCTGCCCAGGACTGCGTTGTGGATAGCAGCGAGGAAACAATAAAGGTTCGGCGGCTAATCCCCATCACGACTGTTAAATCCTACAAACTGGTCTGCCGTGATCTGCTCTGACCAGATTGCGCCGAGCCGTTGCAATTGCCGCTGTGCCTTCTCGACCTGCTGGGCATCAAGAGCCGTGGCTTTAGCCCCCATAAGCGCTACCGTTTTAGTGATAAACCTGAGCTCCTCCCCGACCACAGGCCACAGATCATCCACTTTATCTTCCCAGTAAAGTGCGTACTGGGAGGATATCCCCGTCAGGCACCCAGCCAGAAATACGGCTGACATATCGGTGGCATCAAACGGGCCCCGCGGTGCCTCAGCTGATTTGACCGCCGGAATAAGCGACTCTTGGAGCCAGGCAATCATTGCCGACATCGATCGGTGTTGTGCTCGCTCAAAGGCATCCTGAGTTTCGTAGTACTGATCTATGCTTGTGTCAGCCGCTAACTCAGATCGTTTTACCAGATCGTCGATGATTAAATTGGCAAGTTCACAAAACCGGGGGGTGTCGAGCTGCTTAGCGATAATTTTGTCTAGCGCTGTGAGCCCCCTGATCGCAATACTCTGCTGATCAAACGCGATCGTGGGGTCCGGGCTATAACGTTTTACTGCTCGAGTAACAAAACCTTTTCGATCTGGCCAGAGCATGATACCCACGCTGTACTCGGGCGTCTCTACTGGCCCGAGTTGATGGACATAGATCTCGCCCCACTTAAATACCAGGTCACGCCAGGCCTGCTCATCGATCTTGCAATGAATCACACCCACTTTAATAAGTTCAAGCCGCTCTTTAAGTGACAGAAACTGCTCTTGCCAAGCAAAATCGCTGAGCATTAACTCGGTATCGGCCGATTTTCCTTGTGGCGCATAAGCAGTCAGAAGCACCACCAGGAATACGGCCAGCAATGACTTCACAAGGATTCGAGAAACCGGATCAGTGCAGCCCGTTGTTGCACTGGCGCCAAGGTGAAGCGCTGTTTGGCATCTTCCGCCTCACCGGCGTGCCAGAGGATGGCCTCTTCGAGATCCCGCGCTCTTCCATCATGCAAAAAGGTCGCCAGAGGGTTGACGATTTTGCTATAACCAATGCCCCAAAGAGGTGGTGTGCGCCACTCACTACTGCCAACGCCATCTGCCAAATCAGACCCCATGTCGTGAAGTAAGAAGTCTGAATACGGCCAGATCAGCTGATAGCGCAATGCCTTTTTTGGATAGTCTGCCCGAGTGACAAATTTTGGGTGATGGCAACTGTGGCATTTAAATTCGTAGAAGCGGCTCTTCCCGTAAAGCACCTTTGGGTCTGACACATCCCGCCTTTTTGGCGGCGCGAGGGAAAGCAGGTACGACTCCACTAAATCCATCATCAGCTGGGTGACTTCCACACCTTCCTTAGGATCTGCGCCATCAACACCAGCCCGGCAACTTAGCTGTGATGGCGTACAGTCACCATAATGCGCCGGAAAAGCCGCGCTCGACAAGCCCATATCATGGCTGAATGCGTCACCGGACTGCTGGCGCAAAGAGGTATTTTGCAGTTTCCAGGCATATCTTCCCGGGCCTGCACCAGTCCATGGCAAAACACCCGATATCCCATCGGCGTTAGCATCGTGCTCATCGGATAACCTCACCCGATCTGCTATGTGGATGGCGTCAACCAACCCCAGCCCGAATACGGCGGGTGCCATTCTTGGGGAGACTCCCATTGTGACGGGCTCTCCATTTTCATCATAAACCACATATTCGGGGTGGCGTAATTCCTTGATCGCCCCATCCGGGTAGGTGAATTCCCGCTGATGATAGAAGGTCTGGTAGCGACCTTCCGCTGAGAGCCCTGTCACGGCGGCAGTTTGCAACTGTGCACCCAGAGTACGATGTGCAATAGGAAACTTCAGCAGAAAAGTGGGATCAAAACCGCCTTCTAGCGGAACCGTACCCCGTCCGTCCTTGATATGGCACCCCTGACAACTGCGCGCATTGAAAACCGGTCCTAAGCCGTCTGAAGAATGAGTGCTGGCCGGAGCGGCTACCCAGGATTTTCGAAATAATGCATTACCCAGCGCCGCCAACTGCTCATCGGCAGAATTAAGATTGGAAAGAAAGCGCGAATACGCCTGCCTCCCCAGATTGGTCTCACGACGCGTCGTCGCGCCGCCCGTCATTGCCTCAAAAGACTCCGCCTGTGAGAAGGTCTTGGGTAGCGTGAGGACTTTTTCTACAGCTGCCTGCTGCTTGGGATCAAGATCGTCACGAATGGCATTACCCGCTGCCGCTGGTATTGTGGCCAGCGGCAGCAGAACGGTAAAAAGAAAATAACTTCTATGGATCAATTGAATACGGCCGATGGGTTATCGAGGCTGTCTGAGCCCTCAATTACAACTCCGCTGATTCCCAGATCAGCAACGGTCTTTTCGATACTGCGCGCATGCCCCACCAGCGCATCGACTAATTCTTGTACCGTTTCGTTCCCGGGTTCATTACCTGCACCGATCATCTGGTCGTAGGACTCCACCGACTGTGCACGAATTACGACTCCATGTGCGGCCGTCAGCGCGACCCGCAGGCTGACAGACAGGCTGTCGGCGAGCGCCGGATCTTTTGTGATGATCAAATCCATCAAGCCCGGGCCCGTCATCAAGTCGCCATTGACACGCCGATAAGCTCCGTTCCACAGATTATTGATGCCGACGACATCGTAGTAATGCGACCAATGGGTATTGTCGGAGAAGCAGTCATGCTCCTCTTCCGGGTCATGCAGCATTAAACCAAGCTTAGTGCGCTCACCAGCCAGTTCACCATAGGATAGCGATCCAAGCCCGGTCAGTAACGCGGCAAGACCTCCATCCTGCATCGCCTGCCTGCCATCGCCCTGCGGGGCAAACGCTACGACCATCGTTTGCAGATCCTGGATAAGTAGATCGGTCGCAGCGATGAGGTAGTCTCCCCGCCGGTCACAATTTCCATTTGTGCAAAGAACCGTATTAAAGTCGGTGGCTTTGCGCATGCCTCCGCCGGCGTCATTCCCATAAAGGTCCTGACCCCACAATAGAAACTCAATCGCGTGGTACCCCGTAGCCACGTTGGCTTCAATTCCCCCTGCTTCATGCAACGACTCCAGCAATACCTGATCGATCTTACTGGCATCGACTTTCTCACCCTTGATCCTGATCTCAGGATTGGCGATCACATTTGCCAGGACGGCAGGGTTCTCAGAACCCTCGAATAGTGAGGGATCAGCAACATAGTCGATCAATCCCTCGTCAAGAGGCCAGGCATTTACTTTTCCCTCGAAGGCATCAACAACAGAATTTCCAAAACGTAGCGCTTCTGTTTGCTGGTAGGGCATCCGACTTTGCCGCCACAGTGCGCGGGCATTACTCAGATTCTGTTCCGTTGGTTCGGCGATCAGGCGAAGATTGGCCTCCTTCAGCGCTGTCGCAGTCGCAACAGAGTCCTCGTACATCATCTGCGCAATATCGGAAAGATTCTCGATGACTTCAGACTGGGTCACCGCTAAGGCATTTGATGAGAAGGCAAAAAGGGACGCACCCACGAGTGCGGTACCTCTTAACCTGATTGTTTTTAAAGATTGCATTTTCAAGCTCCATTCATTGCGTGAATTAATACTTCTACCCCTGGAATATCGGCTGGATTGCTCAGCCTATATAATAAACCGGACTCATTCGTATTCGCATTGATGTGAATCAAAGTTTCGATATGAAATACAGGCAAACGGGCCCAGCACCCATCGAGTCAGGCAGGGGCTGGTGATCGAACAACGATATGCTTGGCGTGAACTACGCGAATTCGCAGCGACTGAGGGCCCTTTCGTGCTCTGACAAAAATACTGTAGCGATCCCGGCTGATGACGACGAGATCGGTGGTCTGTGCTATGCCACCATATAGCAATGTTCGCAATACCGGGCGCAGTGAAGTACCAACGACATTGAAGCTTTCCCCAACCTCGAGGCAATCCAATGACACGGGGAATATCCCACGCGCAGGAAACGCTTTAGTTAAAGATAAGCCGTGCAATTGCATCATTGATACAAACCCAACAAAGCGTCCGGTTTGATAACATTTCTTCTCTAACGAGATCGACCCCTGGCAGATTTATATCTCTCTTTGCAAATGACATCTGTGAAGTCCCGCGCTGTTTCAATTTACCGCCACAGCCGTCGCAGACTACCGTTCTGCAGTTAGATGGGGTGAGGGTTTTAGGCATTCTCGACCAGCTCTTTAATACACGCTGCACACTTTAGAGCGTTGCAGAGGAGTCCTTCAGGAAGTGGGCCACACCCTCTGGCGTATTGACCATTCCCTCATCCCCTGCCTTCCACCCTGCGGGACAGACCCGGCCGTTTTCCTCAAAGAACTGTAGGGCCTGAACCATCCTGAGAAGTTCATCCATATCCCGCCCCAGCGGTTCATCATTCACCACCATGTGTCTGATGACTCGGTTGCGATCTATCAGAAACGTGGCTCGCATGGATACACCTGCTGGATAGTAACTGCGCCCCTCACCTGCCAGAATCCCATACCTTTGTGAAATCGCCCTATCAAGATCCGATACGAGGGTGAAATTGATATCCCCAATCCCCCCCTGATCTTGAGGGGTATGCCGCCAAGCGTTGTGCGTCCACTTCGAATCGACACTGACCCCGATGGCCGCGCAATCCAGACCCTCTAACGCAGCAGTCCTGCTGGATAGCGCGAGAATCTCTGACGGACACACAAACGTGAAGTCCATCGGGTAGAAAAATAAAACAGCATATCGTCGGCTGATCTGGTCGTGCAGGTTGAAATGTTCTACCAATTCACCCGTTGCGGTACAGGCCTGGGCCGTAAAGTCTGGCGCTTCTTCGCCAATGAGTAATCCCATGCATTGCTCCTTGCTTCGAACGCTTGCTCTTTGGATAAAAGGTGGACCCAAAGTTCATGGGTTGACAGTTCCTATGAGTATTATCATAATACGAATCGTTCTCATTTGCAATACCACTCTACGTATAAACCACAAATCTGAAGAGATGTCGAGTGCGAAATCGACCGAATGCCCATAACAAAGTACAGATGACACACAAAACCATTTCAACCGCTGAAGGTTCACAAAACGATTCGGTAGAGGCTCTGTGCGCGGCACTGCTCTACATGATGTCTTATTACCCCCGATCTAACGACCCACAGTTGGCGACTGAAATCGCCAAGCATCTGACATGGCTGGAACAAGTCGCAAAATCCAAAGGCTGTAAGGCCTTGGGGGAGACTGCCCACCGGCTCCTCGCATTGCACTGGAGTCCGGGACAGACCGTGCACTGAGGCTCACTGCATGTGCCTAGAAAGTAGCTCAAGATTCTCGACCTTCGTGGCAGATTCTCTCCCCCCGGCACAAGGCCTGGGTGGCCCTGCATTGAATCGGGCGCAAGCGACCCCACCGGCATCGGCTGGGGGTCACAACAACACGACCCGGACCCGGGTACATTTATGGAATCTCGAGGCCAAGTACCTGTGTGCGATCGTCGGGACGTGCACAACAATCTCCGAGATGCGAAAACTGGCCATCAAGTCTCAGATCGACAGCCCGGGACAATATTCAGACTACCAACTACACAATATTTTCGTGAATGCGGCGCATGATGGCAGTCGTCCTGGCAGGTTGCTGGAAAAACTACTTCAACAGAAATTTCGAACTACCATCGCGCGCTACCGGGTGACCCCTGAGTCGGAATTCGGCGCTCTCTGGGAAAATGCCTTAAAAGGCGGGGATGTCGCCGGGTCCTACTATACCCTGCTGACCAACTCGCGAACTCCAGCCGTGGTTCAAGAGAAGGCGGTAGGCGATATTCACATGCTGTCCCATATATCAGGGGCATCTTGTCGCATAGATCTCAAACAGCTTCCTGAATTGAAGAAGAAGAATCGTGAGTTAACTGCCCACGTTAATAGGCTCAACCTCAACCACCGCAAAGCGATTCAAGGTTGGGAGAAAAAACAGGTCATATTGCAAAAAAACTGCGCCGAACTGAAATCTCACCTGGCCCGCCAGAGAGTACCCGATATAGATTTATCCACAGAACAACGCGAACTCACCAGGCTGCGAAAAAAGAACAGCGTACTTAGCAACCTGGTCGATAGGCTACGCCAAGAAAAAAATCAGTTTGCACGACAAGTCTCCGATCTGCAGCGGCACGCCCTGGTGCCGCAAAATGGCGCCCAGGGTGCAGACCCTGCAGTGTTTGCAAACAAACCCGTCGACCCCATACCCCGGGAATCGGGTGCATCAGACATAGGGCACGCCTCGGGGTCGCGACCGGAACTCAACCTGAACGGAAAAAAGGTTCTTTACGTAGGAGGACGGTATCGACAGGCGCCTCACTTCAGGGAGTTAGTAGAACGACGCAATGGGTGTCTTTTCTACCATGATGGTGGCCGTGAGGACGGTGACAAAAGACTTGCCGCGATACTGTCAAGAGCGGATCTGGTCGTCTGCCCTATAGACTGCATCAGTCACAGCGCCATCGAATGCGTCAAACGTGAATGCCAGAAACTAAATAAACACTTCATCCCGCTTCGCCGGTCCAGCTTGTCTGCCTTTGCGCAGGCATTAGATAAGGTAGGCCCTTAACGATATGTCCTACCTGGGGGAGATGAGGGTTTTTCCTGTGCCAACACGAACCAGGCCATCTGCTCATGTCCGGCAAAACAACACCTCACAGGTGCGCATCAAGGTTGAAATTGCGCCTGAGAAACTTCTGGAACTGATTCGAAACAGGGTGTTGAGCGCTTCGGACCTACGGTGCCTGGATTACAAAAGCAAAAATGCCCTACGAGAGTTGTGCCTGTGGGCCTGTCTGGAATAAGTCAAAGCACAGGCCCCAAGTCAGCTGGAGTTTCTGGTTTTCAGCAGGCTGCTGATAATGCGTGATTGACTGATTGTGCCGCCATCATGGTACGACTCGTGATTGGATTCGATCTCTTTCAACCTGTAACGGTAATTCACCATCAGACCCGCCGAGCGCTGTTGCCCGGCACGACTGACATCCCCAGGGAAATTAACCCGCTCCACACTGGCGCCGTTTGAAAGATGAAAGTTCGCCACCCGGTCGCGCGCACCGTTACCGCGTTTTTCACGCAAAAGATAGTGCGCAGCAAGGATAGTTAAAGGCTGTCGGGCCTGCTCCAGCGCGGCGTGATCGCGTAGCCAACTGCGATCTGAGAACATCCGCTCCAGCGCTCCGGCGTCGCGTAGCGTCTGCAGGGCCTTTTGTACTCTGGGATGCACCTGGCCATGATCACTGGCCTGATCGAGTCGCTCTTTTATCCAGCGTTGAAACCCGGGTATCGGCGAAAGCGTGGCAAAATGCTTGAGTTGTTTGTGATCTCGGTTCAGGCGATCGACCACCCGCTTAATCAGGAAACTGCCAAAACCCACCCCATCTAAGCCCGGCTGAGTCGCAGAGATCGAATAAAAAACCGCCGTATCAGCCTTGTCGGGGTCCAATTCCCGATGATCTACCGCGAGCAAGTCATCGATGCGCTCAGATATGCCATCGGTGAGCGCCACCCAGACAAAAATCAGGGGATCATTGGGCATCTGCGGATGAATAAAGGCAAAACAACGCCTGTCAGATGCGGCCAGGCGGTGTTTAATATCCTGCCACGAGCGAATGGCGTGCACGGCCTCATGCTCGGCCAGAGTTTCCAGCAATGCGGCCGGCGCATCCCAGGTAATGCGACGCAGTTTTAGAAAGCCCACATCAAACCATGATGCAAGCAGATCGCGAAACTCCCGATCAAAAGCACGCAGATGGATGTCGTCACCTTGGATCTTGAGCAACTGAGCCCGCATATCTGCCAGAAACTTCACTCCCTCAGGCAAATCATTGAACTGGGTTAGCAGGCTCACCCTTGGTGATATGAGGGTGCGACGCAAACGGGCCTGTGCCTCAAGCAACGCTCGTGTATCTGCCGACGAAAGTCTGGCATCAAGCTCCAGCCATTCGCGTGCACATTGGCGCAAGGTATCATCTTTAACACCGTATTCCTGGGCCAATAATTTGAGAAAATTCTCCCGGCCGGATGAATTGAGATCAAGATAGACACCACCCAACCGCGCGGCCCGTGCCCGAGCCGATGCTGCGCCTCCCACTTCAGACAGACATTCATCCATCTGTCGGCGAATCAGGTGCAGATCTTCTGGCGGTAGCGCAGGGCGCACCTTGCCGGTGATACGACTGAGCGCCCCCTCCTCGACCTCAACCCAGGCCCGTCGCAGTTGTTTGAGGCTTTTTAATCCCAGGCTCTTTGGTAGATCCATAACGAATATCTTGACCAGCGTATTACAGGAAACGCCCTAGCGTACAAAAACCCTGCCTCAGGCAGATCCCAGTATTACCACCAGGCGGCTGCATTGACCTGAATATCTTCCATCGTGATGCCCCTGGCTTCTTCCCGACACAAAAATGCGATCAGCGCACCTATCTCGTGTGGCTGCACCAGGCGTTGCTGGGGAGACTGACTAATCAGTGCGGCGATTTCCTGCTCAAAAGTGGTGCCCTGCTTTTGCGCCTTAGCCATGAAGCTGGCGTTTAGCATGTCTGTCTGAACCCAGGTCGGACTCACCACCGTAGCCGTGATGCCATGGGCTGCCCCTTCCAGTGCGACTGCACGGTTTAGACCCAACAGACCTGATTTGGATGCGCAGTAAGCTGCATATCCCGGCACGGCCGTGCGCGCCGCAGTCGAGCCGACACTGACAATCCGACCCCAGCCCCGTGCCATCATGCCGGGCAGGCACGCGCGCATCATCCGAAAACATCCGGTGAGGTTAGTATCAATCACGTTGAGCCAGTCACTCTCATCATGCTCGGCTACGCTCTGCGAAGTACCAATACCCGCAGAGTTCACCAGAATGTCCGCCGCTCCGAGATTTTGCTCAACCTGCGAAAAAAAATGTGCCGCGCTGGCACTATCGCGCACATCGAGCACGCCCCCGTGCACAGGTTGCCCGTAATCGCGCACCTGCTGCAGCGATTGGTCGATCACAGTTCGCGCGCCCAGTGCAACCGAGACGCCCTGGCGCGCCAACGCGCAGGCTGCGGATAGCCCGATTCCTGAGAATCCGCCGGTAACGATTGCGACTCTACCCTTTAGTGACACAGTTTCATCTGACATAGATTTAATCTCCAGGCTTAGCTATTGGGAGGCTTGATCAAGCGCCTGCAGGATATCTGCCGAAAGATCTTCTATGTTTTCCAGGCCCACAGAAATTCTTGCCAGACCCAGGCTGATGCCATGGGCCTCGCGTTCCTCATCGGTGTAGTTATTGTGGGTCATACTCGCAGGATGCTGCACCAACGTCTCGGCATCGCCCAGGCTGACGGCTCGCTGTGCCAGTTGCACCGCATCCATGAACCGTACGCCCGCCTCGTAACCCCCTGAAAGCTCCAGCGCGATCATACCCCCGAAGGCACTCATCTGTTCGCAGGCAAGGGCATACTGCGGATGAGATGCAAGCCCCGGATAAAGGACTGATTCCACGCCCGGGTACGATTCAATCTGGCGGGCCAACGCCAGAGCACTTTCACAATGGCGCGTCATGCGCAACTCCAGTGTTTTTATTCCGCGTAGCAGCAAGAAGGAGTCAAATGCCGAAAGCACTGCCCCGGTCATATCCTTAAGACCCACAGTTCGCACATTTAACATATCGTCAGCACTACCAATAATAGCGCCCGCTATCAGATCACCATGACCGCTTAAATACTTCGTCATGGAGTGCACCACGAAATCTGCACCCCGCTCCAAAGGCCGCTGTAAATACGGGGTGCCGTAAGTGTTGTCAACAATCACCCTTGCGTTATGTGCATGGGCAAGACGACAGATCTGGTCAATATCGATTAACCGCATATTCGGGTTGGTGGGTGTTTCAAAAAAAACGAAACGTGTCGCCGGAGTCATCACCGCTTCAAGGGTATCCGGCTGGGTCAGATCAATAAAATGAACCTTTACCCCAAAGCGCGAAAGACCATGACCCATAAAGGCAAAGGTACAGCCATAGAGCGTTTTATCGGCAATGATCTCGTCACCTGACTCGAGAAACGACCAGAGCAACGCGGTAATCGCGCCTATACCCGACGCCACTGCGACCGCGGCCTCCCCACCTTCGAGACTGGCGAGACGACTTTCCAGCACCGACTGGGTCGGGTTGCCGACTCGTGCATAGACATAGCCCGGCACTTCACCAGCAAAGCGCTGCTGACCCTGCGCGATAGACTCAAACGAATAGGTTGCGTTGAGGTACACCGGCGGATTGAGAGAACCGTGATGGCTGGCCGGATCGTAACCCTCATGGATAGCCCTTGTGCTGAATCCTGCTGGACGATTCAAACCATTCTTTTTCATAACGACAGTCTAATCACTCGAGCATGCACTGTGGCATCAGTCAAAACTTGAGGGCAGATGCCCAACCTGGCCCAAGATCGAGACAGCAAGATTACGACCAACAACCGTCAGTCGATCGAGACGCCCAGTCAGTTCGCTGTCCAGCGATGAAATCGAGCTGTGGCGGCATCTGTCACCCACGTCAATACACCGCCCAAAGCCCGTAAAAGAGCGCCCTGCCTGCATGCCCATCACCACACCGATCTAACGTGACGATTTTCCGTCGGGCGAAGTAGGTGCCCATTTGCCAATTTCCTTAAGGGTCATTCCATCGATCCCATCAAGATTAGCCTCCAGCAGGGTATCCAGAATCTCCTGCACGGTGACCCCTTTAGCCGCGGCGAGATGACGCAGCATCTGGTGATGGCTCACCCGCACAGCCACATTTACCCGCTTTCTTCTGTCTTTTTCGGCCATTCGATCAGATCCGATGATGGAGTCATTGCCCTTGCTTTTGCCTATTTACTGGCATCGATTGGTCAAAGGTGTCCCAGGTGTTGGATCACATTGCACCTACAGCGGCTTCCTTTGCCAATCAACATTATAGTGCTTTCATTTACGCTACAGATTGCCTTTTTCAGATATATCGTGTCGCTCTGAGAAAGGGCCTTTCAGGCCGGTTTATCCAGACTCATCACTTAGGAATGGGATTGATCACGCCCAGAAGGATTACTCTGTGAAACCGATTACGACTTCGGAGTTGGCGCAAGATTACACCCGCGATGGATTTATCAGTGGTATTGGTGTGCTTTCAGCCGAAGAGGTCACTACCCACAGAGCACAACTGGAAAAAGTAGAATCGCAGATTGGCCCGCTGCACTACCACAACAAGGTGCATACCGTGCTGCGCTCGCCTTATGAGCTTGCAACCCACCCCACCCTGGTCGATCTAGTCGAAAAGATTCTGGGCCCTGACATCCTCCTCTATAACGTAACCTACATCATAAAAGAGCCGGCGACACCGAGTTTTGTGAGCTGGCATCAGGACCTGACCTACTGGGGCTTTGATGGTGACGAACAGGTTACAGCCTGGCTGGCACTGTCACCGGCATCAGCCCATAGTGGTTGCATGCGAATGATCCCGGGGAGCCATCAAAGGGGGATCCGTGAACAGGTCACAGGCGATGATCCTGATAATGTACTTTTGCAATCGCAGACCATAGAAAATATCCGTGACGACGATGCGGTACTGTGCCCATTGATGCCCGGGCAAGCCTCCCTGCATCATGGGTGGACGATTCATGCCTCAAACCCCAACACCGGTGATGACCGACGAATTGGCCTCAACATACAATACATCAGCCCAAAGATGCGTCAGATAAAAGCCGCGTCTGACTCGGCAATGCTGATCCGGGGAGAGGACCGATACGGTCATTATGAAACCGACCAACCCGCTACCCAATGGCTGTCTCAAGATGCCGCCGCACGTCTGCGAGTGTCAACCCAGAAATACCAGGCTGTTTCAGGAGTGCCTAACAACCCGTAAGCCCGAGTCAAACGGCTAGAGAAATCTCAACCTTCGCTTGTTCGGTTGAAATCATCCTCAAGGCGTTCGATATCGTCCTCACCAAGATAATCGCCAGACTGTACCTCGATGATCTCCAGTGGTGAATCTTCACTATTCTCCAATCGGTGTACAGCACCCCGGGGTATGTAGGCCGACTGGTTCTCCTCCAGAATAAATACATCATCACCTACGGTCACCTGGGCGCGACCATGCACCACGACCCAGTGCTCTGCCCGATGTTGATGACGTTGCAGGGAAAGCTTCTTGCCTGGATCCACCACAATACGTTTAACCTGAAAACGCGCACCCTGGTCTATGGAATCAAAACTGCCCCAGGGACGATAGACTCGCCGGTGTTGGTGCGCCTCACTTCGACCCTGCGCAGATAGCTCTGCCACCAACTGTTTAAGCCCCTCGGTCTCGCTCCGATTTGCCACTAGCAGAACATCGGGCGTATCGACAATGGCCAGATTGCTCACTCCCATCATAGCAACCAGAGCGCGTTCGGAGATCACCAGGCTGCTATCGGTATCGCGAAAAACGACATCACCCTGGCTCGCATTGCCGCACTCGTCCCGATCAAGAGACTCCCACAAGGCATTCCATGAGCCGATATCACCCCAACCCGCATCCAGTGAAACCATCATCGCCGATGGCACTTTCTCCATAATCGCGTAATCAATGGAATCATTTGGAGCGGATTCAAAGTCGGGCTTGTGCAAACGCAGGAAAGGCCCATCGGGCTGTGCTACGTTAACCGCACCGGTGCAGGCGGTCAGCGTTTCGGGTGCATGCTCAGCAAACGCCGTGATCAGTGCTGACGAGCGAAAAACAAACATGCCGCCGTTCCAGAAGTACCCTCCCTGCTGCAGGTAAGACTTCGCAGTATCGACATCGGGCTTTTCAACAAACTCGGACACCTCCGCGGAGCCATTCTCCAAATCACCGTTGACATGAAGATAACCGTAACCTGTATGGGCGCTACTCGGTTTGATGCCAAAAGTCACAAGATGGCCATCTTGTGCCAGCGCAACCGCCCGATCCAGCGCTACCTTGAATGCATCCTGATCGGCGATAACTTGATCCGCCGGAAAAATTGCCATCACCGCATCACCATGCTGTTCCTCAACCACACGGGCTACTGCAGCGATAGCCGGAGCTGTACCCCGGGCAACCGGCTCAAGGATAATGCTCGCAGGACTGATGCCAACCTCGTCTAACTGGCCGGCCACCATAAAACGGTGCGCTTCGTTACATAAGACCAGTGGTGGGCTAGCATAGCCGGCCTCTCTCAGTCTCAATGCGGTCTGTTGGATAAGCGTTCTATGCCCTGCCAGCGCGTGAAACTGCTTCGGGCGCAATGATCGTGATAGCGGCCACAGGCGCGTACCGGAACCACCGGAGAGAATAATGGGAATCATGTCAGGTTAAGGATCATTAGTATTCGCATAATAATACACTCGCACAATCAAGGAATTATACCCGGGATACATTGTTCACCAGGCTCTCAACAGAAGGCTACTACATCAAGCAGGGCTCCCTTTCACACTGCCTTGGGCACCAATGTATGCTAGCCTCACCGCCGGCAAAAGTTTCACTACGACAAGGGCTTTAACTGTAACGAAAAACCATGGCGAAACTGGCTTACTTTCTTAGCGGGATTTCCCTTGGGATCATTGTTTTCCAAAGTGCCGTGGTTGCCCCTTTGGTGTTTACACAGTTGAAAAATGGTGCCAGTGGCCGTTTTCTGCGCGCCCTGTTCCCACGGTTCTTTCTGATTCTGGCCGGTCTGAGCCTGGCGACGGCTCTGAACAGTTACTTTGGAGATTTCAGCCGGGGTGCGGCTCTGGGATGTGTTGCCCTGGTATTGGCATTAGTGGCCTATGTGCTGATTCCCGGTACCAACCGCGCGCGGGATGAAGGCAGGACAGCCGCATTCAAGCGTCTGCATCTTGCAAGCGTCCTGTTGACGCTTGGGATCGGCGTCAGCAACCTGCTGATACTTTTTACTTAGCAGGTGGCGGGCGCACATTGCATGCGTCACGAGAATGCAACCTTAGAACTGCTGGCTATGCTTGCTGTCAGTTACAGGACTTTATATAGACTTCATCTATGGG
>PBSU01000033.1 GCA_002726415.1 Acidiferrobacteraceae bacterium
GATTTTTAAGAGAAACGATCTCCTCGATGTCTGAACAATCGCCCTTTCGGCGATGCCCATACACTGTAACCCCGGAGCGGATCTGTGCCGGGGTTTGCTCGATCAGGTTGGAAAGGGTTTCTTTGGCGATGACGATGCGCGGCTTGCCGCCAGCCCGTTCCCACATGGAGCCCGAAGCATCGAGAATAAAGTACAGTATATTGCTATCGGCGCGAACCTCGGATACAAATGAAAAGCCCATACTCACCAGGCTGACGGATAGTACTAACCGAAAAACAGATTTCATTTTGGCCCTCCAGCGCCGCTGGTGCGCAGCCCTGTTGCAAGATTTACGTCGAAGGTTTTCAAGCATTGTCACAAAGAATGTAGCATAGAGCCGTTCGCAAGTTCCCACCTGTGCTCGAGATCAAGGAACCTTGTATTCAGGAGTCATTCACTCGACAAACACTGTACAGGTGTATAACAACCTCGGCGCTTCTAATCAGGCAATTCGCCATTGCGAAAGCCAACTGCCTCCTGCGTCTTGCCAAGAGTAACAGTGGAGTTCACTTCGGGCGAACTGGCAATAACTTCACCACGGCGGATCACAAACAGTCGGTGGGCTCTGAGGCGAACGGCTTCCATCGGATCTTCGGCCTGGAGAATCACCATATCTGCATTACAGCCCGGGTCCAAACCGTACCCTTCAAGCTGCATCGCCCGAGCCGCATTGACAGTCACGGCATCAAATACACTGCGCACCTGATCGACTCCTGTCATCTGTCCCACATGCAGCCCCATATGAGCGACTTCCAGCATGTCGTGACTGCCAAAGGAATACCAGGGATCCATCACACAGTCGTGCCCAAAGGCCACGTTAATCCCCTGCTCCAGCATCTCCTTCACCCGCGTCAAGCCGCGTCGCTTGGGGTAGGTCTCCATCCGGCCCTGGATAGTGATATTGATCAAGGGATTCGCTATAACCGATAGTTCGGCTTCGCCAATTAATGCAATCAGTTTGCCCGCGTAATAATTATCCATCGAATGCATTGAAGTCAGATGTGAGCCACAGACCCGGCCCTGCATGCCCAGTCGCTGGGTCTCAAATGCCAGAGCTTCGACATGGCGCGACTGGGGATCATCGGTCTCATCGCAGTGCAGATCCACCAGTAACCCGCGCTGGGCCGCAAGCTCACATAGTGCGCTAACAGAGCGTGTGCCCTGTGCCGTGGTGCGCTCAAAGTGCGGAATCCCCCCCACCACATCGACACCCAGATCCAACGCTTCTTCCAACAAAGCCCCTGCCTGGGGGTAACGGTAATACCCATCCTGAGGAAAGGCGACCAACTGAATATCGAGGTACGGACGCATCTCTTCGCGAATCTCGAGCAATGCCCTGACGGCCAGCAATGCGGGGTCGCAGACATCGACATGAGCGCGAATCGCCAGGTTGCCCTTGCCGACCGCCCAGCGGCAGAGCAGTCTTGCGCGAGACTGTATGTCATCAAAATCAAGATCGGGTTTGAGCTCTCCCCACAGGGCGATACCCTCAAGCAGAGTCCCGCTCTGATTGACCCGTGGGCGGCCATAGGTAAGCGTGGAATCCATATGGAAGTGGCTGTCGACAAAAGGCGGTGTGACCAGGTTGCCACTGGCGTCGATCTCTTGGTGTGCAGGCGCATCAAGATGGTGGACCCGCTCAACAATGCGCCCGTCCTGACACCCAAAATCAACCGTGTCCTTTTCACCGCTGATACGAGCATTACGAATGATGAGATCGAGCATATTAGGTCCTGTTCCCGCCGATTACGTGGGCATCAGCGGCATTCCATGAGGCAAAAAACGAGGCCCCTTCCTCCAGTGCCATATTGGCGAGATCCCGCTGGCGCGTCTGCACCTTAAAGTCGGACCCGTCCTCGAGTTCGGCAAATATGGTCACGATAGACCCGACAAACTCTTCACTGATAAAACGACAGCGCAGACTGTTCTGTACCTTAGGATCCTCCATCGAAATCTGCACGAGATCAGCACTGATGACCATGTCGAGCGTGTCATCGTCGCTAAACGACATATCTGCGCTCTTCTTGCACTGGAACTCACCTACCGCAGTACTGATTTTGAGACCCTCTCCCGCCCCGATAATGGAGCCTGAGAGGATGTTATTTGCGCCAACGAAATCGGCCACAAAACGAGAGGCAGGGCTACGGTAAATCGCCTTCGGTGAGCCAATCTGTTCGATTCGGCCCTGGCTCATAATCACGACGCGGTCGGACATAGCAAAGGCCTCCGACTGGCTATGAGTGACATACACAAACGTGATGCCCAGTTCTTTTTGAAGCCGTGAAAGAACTCCCTGCATCCGGACCACCAGGTTGGCATCAAGGGCGCTCAAGGGTTCATCCAGTAGCAGAATCCGTGGCTCTGTCACCAGGGACCGGGCAAGGGCAACCCGCTGTTTTTGCCCCCCCGAGAGCTGGCTGATATCCCGATCAGCGAGTTCCAGAATTTCCATCCGATCGAGCCACTTTCGCGCACGTTGCTGGCGCTCCTCTGCCGGCATCGCCCGCATCTTAAGGCCGAATTCGACATTCTTCTGAACGCTTAAAAAAGGAAACAGGGCAAGACTCTGCCAGACCATTGGCGTATCCCGCTCGATACTGCTGATTTCATTAATACGCTTGCCGCCAAGGTGAATATCACCTTCGCTGGGCTCTTCAAGGCCTGCCAGCATTCGTAATGAGGTCGTTTTGCCGCATCCTGACGGGCCCATAATAGCCAGGAACTCACCCTCATAGATTTTAAGATTCATGGTATGAACGGCCACGACCGACCCATACCGTTTCGACACGCGATCAAAAGACACCAGCGGAGGGGAGTCGGTCACTTCGTTCATGTTCAGATTCCAGTTGCCGTCTGGTTGATGGTTTTTCGCACCAGGATCAGTTGGGCAAGGATCACCAGGGTCATCGAGGTAATGAAAACAATCGAGCCGATGGCATTAATCTGGGGATCGGTATTGCCTTGCAGAATTTCGAGAATAATAACTGGTACCGTCTTGTTGAGGCCCGATACGAACCAGGCCACAGCAAACTCATCAAAGGATACGGCGGCTGTGAGGCAGAATGCGGAGGCAATCGCCGGGCGGCAGAACGGCACGATGACTTCGCGCATAGCCCTCCAGTTAGAAGCGCCAAGATTCCATGCCGCGGATTCAAGGTCAGGGTCAATCTGGGCGAGACGCATCCGGATGACCGCCATCGCAAAGGGCGAACAGAGCACCACATGACTGACTATGATGGAATATATCTCCCCGGACATGTTGATACGGGCGAGAAGCGCAAGCATTGCAAGGCCCATAATCACGAGTGGAATGGTAGGCGGTAGCAGCGCCAGAGAAAGATATAGTGTTTTTCCGGTGAAGTTGTAGCGGTAATCCGTATAAGCGGTGCAAAACCCGATAAAGGTAGCGAGTACCGCGACGCTGATGGAAACAATCCCACTGATCCGAAAGGCGTCCCAGACATCCGGGTCAGCAAGAATCGTCTCGTACCAATGGGTCGTGAAGTGCCCCAAGGGGATACTTGGAAAGCGGTCGGAGTTCACTGAAAACACGAAACTCGTGAGAATCGGTGTGAACACAAAAATGAAGACCAGNACGACATATCCNCGCAGGAGCAGATCCTTTTTGGGGCGTGCGCTCATGTGCGTTTCCGGTATGCGGCGGCAACAGAGGCAAACATGATTGTNAGCAGGGTCAGAATCATGACAATAGCGACGACGGCTGCCCGCGGCCATTGCTGGCCCGACTTTGTGGTATCGATGATCAGAATACTCAGCGTCGGTGGTTTTGATCCGCCGAGATAATAGGGACTGACAAAATCACCAAAGGCGAGGATAAAGGTAAAAACCGCACCCAGGATGATACCGATTTTGGCGAGCGGAATAATTACCTGAAAGACCGTGCGTAAGCGCCCACACCCGAGGTTGTGTGCGGCCTCAATCAAGGTCCGATCGACGTTGGCCAGTGAGATCAGTTGAAGCACCACAGCCAATGGCAGACACAAGGTGAGGTAACCCACCAGGGTTCCGAAGAAATTATTGAGCAGTTGAAACGGGCCTAGCCCAACCAGCGCAAAGATCTTATTAAAGATTCCGTTGTCGTTAAGGAAAATCTGCCAGGAATATATGCGTACGAGGTAGCTGGTAAAAAATGGCACGATCAGGAAAAACAGTGCCCAGCGGCGAACCTTTGGCGATACCTTGAATGCCAGTGCGAACGCACAGGGGAAGGCCAGGACGCTGGTCACTATCGTTGCAACGCCGGCGTATCCCAGGGTCCGCCAATAGGCGTCCCAGAAGTAGCCCTTTGAGAACATCTTAATCCAGTTGATGCTGTCAAAGCCGGGCACCATCCTGTAGTTCTTCACCAGCCAGAAACTGATAACGAACAGAAAAATCAGCGGAAAGATAAAGAAAATCAACTGCCAGAGCACTATCGGCATTGACCAGGTCAGGCCATACAGCGTCACCTGCCGGTATCGGGGGAGACTTCGAGTGGAGTGGATTTTCTCAGTCGGGGTCAAGTGAGGCGATCTCCCGGTGGCTCGTTAGTTGGCCAGGGAAAGAAAAACCGGCCCCGAAGGGCCGGCTGCAGTGATCAGCGCATCACGCGTTCTTGTATTCTGACCAGAAGTCATTCCAGTCTTCAAGAGATTGCTGAACAGGGGTCTGCCTGAAGTGAATCCGCCCCTCGCGAAGATCGTCGATACAGTTAGGCCCATCGAGGGTCATTCGCTGGCGCTTGGCCTCTTCCGGGTTGGCCTCGTTGATGGCAGTCCAACCTGATTTGTATGGAGACATACCGGGGTAAGCCGCCATCTGTATCGAGCGTACCTGTCCCTTGGGCGATGTGATATAGCGGATAAACTCTTTGGCGAGGTCCTGTTTCTTCGAGCCCTTACCAATAGAGTAGGACTCAGTCCATTGGATACCACCCTGTTTGGGAAGGACCGAATCGACAGGAGAGCCATCCTTGCGCACGACTCCGGTAATCCAATCGCCGATACCACACATCGCGTAGATCTCCCCGTTCTTCAATGAGGCGAACGTACCGCCGTAGTCAAAATAACCGCCCACCTGGGGCTTCAGGGACAGTGTAGTTTCCTGCAGTTGCGACCATTGTGCCGAGTTGATATCAAAAGGCGAGGGCTTATTGTTTCCGTCGCGAAGACTAAGGCAGCCCAGATTCGGCAGATGCCAGTCAAAATGGCCGACCTTTCCCGTAAGTTTCGAGTCCCAGAGAATGTTGTAATCAGATGCTTCTTCGGGGCTGATGATATCGGAATTGAATGAAACACCGAGATACCCAAAACGCACAATGACAGAATAAAGCGTGTCACCCATCCAATGGGCATCAAAGTGCGAATATTCATCGTAGAGATCACCCATGTTGTACTCATTGGGATCCATCGGATCGATATAGCCGGCTTCCTTGAGCAGTTTGACAAATTCCCCGTCCGAGAGGATGAGGTCATAGGTGCCTGGGGGTGACTGTGCAATCAGGGCCAGCATGTTGTCGCCACCGGCATAGTACTTGGCCTTGATCTTGACGTTATGCATGGCCTCAAACTCCTCGACCATATCGGGCTCGCCATGGCCGTACCAAGCAATCATGTTGAGCTCAGTCGCGGCGTTAGCGCGGGGCGGCACCAGAATCATCGGCACGCTAAGTGCGCTGGCAGCCGTGACGGCGCCGGCACCTTTCAGGATTTTCCGTCGGCCTGTGTCGGGTTGGGCCGCTTGGGGTTTTAAGCGATCTTCGTCCTTTTTACTGTCCGTCATCGAGTCTCCTCCGAAGGTGTTGTTGTTGGGTAACTTTCGTTAGCGGTAAATAGATTTTACCGAACCGTTTTGGAAAGCCTTCCAGTCAGAGATTATCACCGCTTGCGGTGGCTCGGATATATTTACGCGTGTAGTCAATCGTGCTCGGCGCTCACCTTTAGAGCTGATGCGAAATTCCAACTGGCCTGGGGGATAAGGAAAAACTATGTATAGAAGTGAATTTCGCAAATATTTCAAATGTATGGGGCCGGTAGTTCTCCCAGTGATTCATGTTTTGGATAGTGCCCAGGCCAAGCGCAATCTTGCAACGGCTATAGAATGCGGCGCCCCCGGCGCTTTCTTAATTAATCATGATTTTGAGGTCGCCCGGTTTCTGCCCATTATTGAAGACTGCCGGAGTACGTACCCGGACTTCTGGTTGGGGGTTAACTTCCTTGGGGTGAGCGGGGAAACGGCTTTCCCACTCCTTAGCACACTATCGGAAAACGGAGCGCCGGTCGATGCCTACTGGGCGGATGATGCCCGTATCGACGAGCGGGTAGAACACCAGGCGCAAGCCGAGTCCATCGCGCGAATCAGAGACACGGGCGTATGGGATGGCCTCTATTTTGGCGGCACAGCATTCAAAAAACAGCGGATGGTAGAACCGGGCAACTACCGTGAGGCCGCCGGAATTGCGTCGAAATACATGGACGTTGTGACGACATCAGGGGTTGCTACGGGACAGTCTGCGGCCATTCAGAAGATTCTCGATATTCGGGAAGGAGCAGGGGATGCCACCTTGGCGATTGCCTCAGGGATTACGCCGGACAACGTCTGGGACTACATGGAGCACGCAGACGCTTTTTTAGTGGCGACCGGGATCAATTACTCCGGAGACTTTTACAATCTGGATCCACGCCGGCTGCGCCGGCTTTTGCAGAATACCCGACAATTCGCCGCCTCCACGAGCCATACCGGTGAGACAGATAGCACGCCAGACCGTGACTGGTATCTAAGACACATGGCACCCAATGTGAAGGATCCGAAGATGGCATGGCTGGACCCCTCTTCGGCTTACGTCAATGCAGGCGCCTTCCATGCCATGCTGGACGCGCTGTGCAAACCCTTTCTTTCCACACCGATCGATGTCGTTGCAGGAATTGATGCAGCCGGATATGTGCTCGGTGCCGCGATGGCGGAACGTCTGGGGACCGGATTTCTCACCGTGCGCAAAGCGGGGAAACTGCCGGTGCCCGCGGACGAAGTATCTTTTGTTAACTACACCCAACGCACGCAGCATATGGAGCTTCGAAAACCTGCCTTTGGGAAGGATACACGTGTGCTGCTGGTCGATCAGTGGGTAGAAACAGGAGGCACCATGGGTGCCGCGGTCGAATTGGTTGAACGCCAGGGTGGGCAGGTCGCGGGTATTGCAACCATCTGTATTGAGGAAACCCCGGCTGGGAAGGCGCTGCGAGAGCGTTACCTTTGCGCTACCTGTGTGGTGCCCGGGTCCGAAATGCAGCGTCAGTGCAACGCCAAGTCGCTGGACTATTTCAAGGATTTTGACTGGGACGCTATCTTGCCGTAATCGATCTGGCCCGCCGCTTGGGCTGCGACCAACGCCTATTGGGTCGCATATCGCTGCGCCCGGCCATCCCGGCAGTGGCCAGGATCACAAAACGGTCAGAAAATAAAGAAGGGCTCGCGTCGGAGCCGGGCAGAAATCAGCGCTTGGAGTACTGCGGCGCTTTGCGTGCCTTGTGCAGGCCCACTTTTTTGCGCTCCACCTTGCGTGAATCTCGGGTTACGAAGCCGGCCTTGCGTAACACGCCACGTAGACTCTCGTCGTAGCTGATAAGGGCACGCGTGATACCGTGGCGGATCGCCCCGGCCTGGCCTGTACCACCACCTCCGGTAACACTAATAGTGATATCCAGTTTATCGGTCAGTTCCGCAGTATTCAAAGGCTGTCGCACTACCATCCGAGCCGTCTCACGGCCGAAGTACTGGTCAAGAGCCCGCTTGTTCACCATGATGTTGCCGGAACCGCGGGTGAGATAAACCCGGGCGACGGAAGATTTGCGCCGACCCGTGCCGTAGTGAACCTGTCCTGTCTGTGCCAATGTGCTGACCTCTTTGTTTATTCGGATAACCGACCGTGGTGGCGTGAGCCCTTAGAGCTCCAGCGCCTTGGGTTGCTGCGCCTGATGCTCATGCTCAGGGCCTGCATACACACGCAATTTAGAGAACATCGCCCGACCAAGTGGGTTCTTCGGCAGCATCCCCTTGACCGCACTCTCAATGACCCGAGTGGGGTGGCGCTGCAGTTGCTCTTCCAGGGAAATCTCCTTGAGGCCACCAGGGTAGCCCGAATGACGGTAGTAGATCTTTGCCTGGGCTTTATTACCGGTAACGCGCACTTTGTCCGCATTGACGATCACGATATGGTCGCCGGTGTCCACGTGAGGGGTGTACTCGGGTTTGTGCTTACCGCGTAATCGCGTGGCAACTTCGCTTGCCAGTCGACCCAGGACTTTGTCAGTCGCATCAACTACGTACCACTCACGGCGCACCGTCTGGGCATTGGCGCTAAAAGTTTTCATACAGATGTCGGATTGGGCAGAAAATTGAGGCGCGGATGGTACTAGAACACCCTCCTTCAAGCAAGTATCCCAGCGATTTTGGCCGCCAATACCAAGGCCTCAAGCAGTGTTCAGGCTTGCCGGGGGGCGTAACAACAGCACTATCACCCTGAATTGTTCAAAATTGTGGATGAAGGCGGCGTCTTTCGGGGTATCTGCCACCCGCCCACAAAGCGGCGCGGATTCGTCGGCTATACCCGGAGCCGGGTCGATACTTTCGCCCAAACTATATGCGTTTTTTATTATTCTCTAATACGATAATACCCGCAAGTACTAAATTTCTATCCCACCAGTTGAATTGAGCGCCCGCCCCGTCAGGGGCTACCGGTCTGACACTTGGGGCACTTAGAACAAGGGCGCCGGTGGGTCCGGATCGAGGAGTTCTATCCAGTGACGAACCGGCGATGTTGCCTTGGCCTCCAAATGCGACAAACAGCCAATATTGGCCGTAACAATGACATCGGGCCGGCCCTGCGCCAGGTTCCCCAATTTGTTCGCCAACAGGCGATGAGATAAGCCGGGTTGCAACAGCGAGTAGGTACCTGAAGCACCGCAACACAGGTGTCCATCTGCCACCGGCACCAGCGTTGCCCCGGCTCGTTTCAAAATGCCCTCGACCTTCCCGGTGATACCTTGGCCATGCTGCAAGGTACACGGCGATTGAAAAGCGACCCGGCGTTCTTTTAAGGACGCCATTTCGCCGACCTCAAGGGGGGACACCACCTCGCACAGATCCAGTGTCAATTCACTGATACGCCTTGCCTTGTCTGCATAGGCAGCGTCGTTTTTGAGCAACTCCCCATATTCGCGTACCGTCACACCGCAACCGCTCGCCGTCATGACGATAGCCTCTATGCCGGTTTGCACATGCGGCCACCAGGCATCGATATTGCGGCGCATTGCGGCGAGCGCAGGATCATTCGCGCCCAGATGCAAGTCCAACGCACCGCAGCAGCCTGCACCGGTGACCGGCACTATCCTGAAGCCGAGTTTGGCCAGCACCCGCCCGGCCGCAGCGTTAATCACTGGCGCCATCGCCGGTTGAACGCAGCCTTCAAGCATAAGCACACTACGGGTAGCACCGGCCTGGGCCGCTGCTCGACCGGCCGGCCGCCTGGGCGGCACGTGACGCGCCAAAATTTGGGGCAAAGCCCAACGGACCGTCCTACCCAGCCCCAACATGGGCCCAAACCAGGGCCCTTGCAGCATTCGCCGAAGCAGCCATCGCACCAGCCGTTGGCCGATGGGCCTTGGTGCCAGTTCCTCGACCGTAGTCCGGGCAATCTCGAGTAGCCGGCCGTATGCAACCCCAGAGGGGCAGGTGGTTTCGCAGGAACGGCAGGTCAGGCAACGATCGAGATGTTGACGGGTGATGTGGGTGCATCGTCCGGATTCCAGGGCCTGTTTGATCAGGTAGATCCGACCGCGTGGTCCATCCAACTCGTCGCCCAGAATCTGATAGGTCGGGCAGGTTGCCGTACAAAATCCACAGTGGACACATTTGCCCAGGATTTCGCGGGCTTCGATGCCTTCGGCCGTGCCTTCAAAGCCTGATGCCAAAGCGATGTGCATAACTTAACTGTCGCCGAAAAGGCGTCCGCGGTTCAAAATGCCGGCCGGATCAAATGCGGTGTTCAGCCCTTGGTGAATACGCGCTGTCACCTTATCCCATCCCTGAAACTGTCCGGACCGATTGCCACCGCGAAAGCGCGTCAGGTGCCCCGCGTTAGAACGCGCCACCTCGAACAGGGCCTGGGGGTCTGCGTCACTACGAAACCAGTATAAGGACCCACCCCAATCCACTAATGACTCAGCCGGCAGATCCGGCATCGTGGCGGGCCGCGCCATCGAGAGTCGCCACAACGGTAACGGCCCAGAAAAGAAATCCAGCTGTTGTTCTTTGAGTGCGGCCCAGAAGGTGGCCCCTTCGGGATCGTCATCACCTCCTACAGCACAGACGGCCGCATCGACCCCCATCTCGCTCCCGGAAAGACGAATCCGCAGTTGCCCCTGATGCCAGGCCGAGGCGGTGACCGGCAACGGCAATCGCTCGAGCGAGCATATTTTTTCCAAAGCTTGGTCCCCGCTACAATCGAAAACCCGTGTGCGCTCGCGTGCCGGCAATGGCAGCACCTTGAGCGACACTTCCGTAATTACCCCCAGCGTCCCCAGCGCACCGGTCATCAGCCGCGATACATCGTAGCCCGCTACATTCTTCATCACCTGCCCGCCAAAGCGCAGATAATCCCCTCGCCCGCTCACACAGTTCACTCCAAGCACATGATCCCGCGCCGCGCCGCGATAAGGGCGCGCGGGCCCCGAGAAACCACAGGCAATCGTGCCGCCGATCGTTGCATCGACACCAAAGGATGGGGGCTCAAAAGGTAATCCCTGCTTGTCCTGAGCCAGGATACGCTCCACCTCTGCCAGGCACGTTCCGGCGCGTACGGTAATCACGAGTTCAGTCGGGTCGTAAGACACTACACCCTGGTGCTCACGGGTCTCAACCGGCTCGCCCTCTGGCTCACCACCGTAGAAGTGTTTGCTTGCGCCACCGACAATGCTCAGGGTATCGCCGGATGCGTTGGCGGCACCTATTCGCTCCTGCAGTGACTCGATAAATTCATTCATCGGGACAACGCCATTAAAACCGGGGAATATCCGGGTGTGGCAGTTGCCCTTGGTGGACATGCATTGCGTTGAATTCCGCACAACGGGCCAGGGTCGGCACCGCTTTGCCGGGATTAAGTAAACCGTGGGGGTCAAACACCGCTTTTAGTGCATGAAACTGGGCCAGTTCGGCCTGCGTAAACTGTACGCACATATGGTCGATCTTCTCCAGGCCCACACCGTGTTCACCGGTAATGGTGCCCCCCGCCCGAACACATAACTCAAGAATCTCGCCGCCCAATGCTTCGGTGCGCTCGAATTCACCCGGCTGGCCAGCATCGTAGAGGATCAGCGGATGCAGGTTTCCATCGCCCGCATGGAATACATTAGCCACTCGCAGCCCGCTTTTAGCCGCAAGCGCGGCGATGCCGGAAAGAACTTCGCCGATGGCCTTACGCGGGATGGTGCCATCGATGCAGTAATAATCGGGGGATATTCGCCCCACCGCGGGAAAGGCATTCTTGCGTCCTGACCAAAACCGCAACCGCTCTGCTTCGTCCCGAGCCAACTTCACATCGAAAGCGCCATTATCACGCAGCAAACTTGAAACAGTCGCAATCTCCGATTCGACTTCTGCAATAGTGCCGTCGATCTCACACAACAAGATCGCGGCGGCATCCGTGGGATAACCGGCCTGCACAAAATCTTCTGCCGCAACAATAGCCGGGTTATCCATCATTTCCAGGCCTGCCGGAATAATTCCCTGCCCGATCACCTGTGCGACGGCTTTGGCGGCTTCATCGACCGTATTGAACGCGGCCAGAAGAACCCGCGCTGACTCCGGTAACGGCAACAGCCGTACCGTGACCTCTGTTACCACACCAAGCATCCCTTCCGATCCAATGATAGTGGCCAGCAAGTCATACCCCGGGGCATCTGGCGCAGTACCCCCCACCGTAAGCACCTCACCGCCCATCAGGACTACCTGCGCTGCAATCACGTTATGAACGGTCAGACCGTATTTAAGGCAATGGACGCCGCCCGCGTTCTCGGCCACATTGCCGCCGATAGTGCAGGCGATCTGCGACGACGGATCGGGTGCAAAGTAGAGGCCATCCTCAGCTACCGCTTCACTGATAGCGAGGTTACGCACCCCGGGTTGCACTCGCGCTGTGCGCGCAGCCGGATCAATCGCAATGATGCGATTGAAACGGGCCATGCTTAGCAATACACCCTCCGGGTGAGGAGTAGCCCCTCCGGAAAGCCCGGTTCCTGCGCCACGGGCCACCAGTGGAACGCGATAACGCTCGCATAGTTTCAGGATCGACTGCACTTGGGCAAAAGAGTCTGGCAATGCCACCACCGCCGGTAGCGCCCGATAACCCGTCAACCCATCGCACTCGTAAGGCCGGCACGCCTCAGACGAGCGCAGCAGTGCCTCGGGAGGGAGTACACTCGCCAGTTCTTTAACCAATTGGTCCAGTGACTCTTGCGACATCTGTCGGCCTTCGATACCGTGGGTATACTGTGCCAGTTCAGTATCTCACAGGGTTCTTTTACCTTTAAGCAAAACCTAGTGCTGGTCTGACCCAGTATACGCTGTCCTCAGGGTCTTTATCCTCACGCTGTGAACCTATTGGCTGATGCGATTTATGATCCGAAATTGCACGGCCGAAACGTTTGAGCATCACTTCATGTTACTGAGAATAACCCTGGCCGAATGCACTAACGGTATGTACCGGCAATACCCATGATCGAGCCCTTTCGCATTGAAGTCCCGCAGACAACGCTGGATCAGCTCTACGACAAAATTGCGAACTTTCCATGGCATGAAATGCCGGATGACGGCGGCTGGCGCTACGGCACGAACCTGGATTACATGCAGCGCCTGTGCGACTACTGGATTAACGGATTTGACTGGCGCACCCAGGAGCGCGACTTAAATCGCTTCGCACACTTCACCTGCGATACCGAAGGTCTCAAACTGCATTTCATCCACGAGAAAGGCAGTGGCCCCCACCCCATTCCTCTGATCATCAGTCATGGATGGCCCGGCAGTATCGCAGAATTTAAAAATATCATTGAACCGCTGGCGCATCCCGAAAGATCAGGCGGCGACATCGCTGACGCCTTCGACATCATTGCCCCTTCTCTACCGGGGTTTGGCTTTTCTGGCAAACCGCCACGCCCGATCGGGCCCAGACGGATGGCCTCATTGTTTAACACGCTCATGACGCAGAAACTGGGCTATACCGCCTACATGGCGCAAGGAGGAGATTGGGGTGGTGCCATATCGAGTTGGTTAGGCTTTGAACATGCACCCCACTGCATCGGCATTCATATCAATATTCTGACTATGCGCCACCCACATGGCCCACAAGGGCCCGAGGAAACCGCCTGGGCCGAAAAGTTCGACCAGGACCAGTTGGAGCAGGATGGCTATCGAACGATACAGGCAACCAAGCCCCAGACCCTGAGTTACGCCATGATGGATAGCCCGGTAGGCGTCGCTGCCTGGATCGTTGAGAAGTTTAATGCGTGGTCTGACACGCACGGTGATGATATCGAAAGGGTCCATAGCAAAGATGACCTGCTCACCAATATCATGATCTATCTTGTGACCCGCACATTTAATACCGCCTCGTGGATTTACTATGGCCGACGCGAGGAAGGGGGTCGACTCATGTCTGATGAAGACCGGCGGGTCGAGGTACCAACCGGGGCTGCATTGTTTCCAGCAGAAATGCTGGCCTGGCCGCCACGCTCCTATGTCGAGCGCCTCTATAACATCACCCATTGGCGCGAGATGCCCCGTGGTGGCCATTTCGGGGCTATGGAACAACCGGAACTTTTAATTGAAGATATCCGTGCCTTCGCCCGACAATTAAGGTGATGCCATTTTTCTCTTAGGCGATAAATCTTAAGGGCAAGATGGCGCTTTCGCGACCGCCGACCAATGCCCGTACGACATCAGTCTGATCTACTTTCTGCTGGAAAAAGGTGAATGCTCACACTGGCATCGCCTGACGGGACGGCCAAAAAGAGGCAATTTTAGAGTCGCTAGTTGACTTTCAGCATCGCGCTGACAGGACTGACCAGGTCTTGCCCGCTTGGAACGACAGCACTGAAGTCTTTATCGTTAAATCAGCCCACTACCCGGCAGAAGTTGTCGAAGAGAATCCGGGCGTTACCCTTAAATTGGGCCATATGCTGGGCGGCCTGATCTTCCATCTCTTTTAGCGCGCCCGGGCCTTTAACCTGATCCAGCGCCTGCGCATAAGCCGGCACTTCACTCCATTCGCTGATGGTCGTGTCCTGCAGTTCGACATGAAATTGTGCTCCCCAGGCATGGGATCCGACCCGCATGGCCTGCCAGGCACATTCCGGTGAACTGGCCAGAAGAACGGCGTCTTCTGGCGGGGTCGTCACGGCCACAGAGTGCCATTGCAGGCACTTAATCTTCGGTGCAATCCCCTGAAACAACGGATCATCACGCGCGGCATCGGCCAGGCTGACCTCCATGATTCCAATCTCGGGGGTAGGTTGTACCTCACACGCTCCCCCCAGCGCATCCGCCAGCAACTGATGGCCCAGGCAAAGCCCGAGGTATGGCCGGTTCAGCTCATGCACCCAGTGACGAATGGCTTCTTTCTCAGCCACCAACCAGGGGCAGGTGTCGATATCCCATACATCCATCGGCCCGCCCATGACCCAGAGCGCATCAAACTTGTGAAGATCTGGTATGGCATCGCCAGCCTCGAGCGCTACCGCCTGCCAGTTGATCCCGGCCTCGCTGAAAAACTGGCGGAAAATGCCGGGGTGCTCGCAGGCGATGTGCTGAAAAACCAGAATGTTCACGACTCGGATCTCACTTTGTAATACCGCTTCAACAGTCCAGTGTGTGATCGCGCTCCCACTGACTGATCGAGGCACTGTAACTGCGCCAGTCCTGGTGCTTCAGTTTGGCGTAGCTGTCCACCAGGCCATCGCCCAGTCCTGCCCGCAATATCTTGCTCTTTTCAAAAAGGCGAATCGCATCCAGCAGATTTGATGGCAAGCGCCGGACGCCTTTCACTTTATGACCCTCTGTATACATATTGATATCCAGGGGTTTGCCCGGGTCACGCTTGCTGGCAACCCCCTCAAGGCCTGCCGCCAGCACACCGGCCTGCATCAGGTACGGGTTGGCTGCGCCATCCATAAGCCGTAATTCAAATCGGCCAGCATCGGGCACACGGACCATATGGGTGCGATTGTTGCCGCCATAGGTGATAGCGTTGGGAGACCAGGTTGCCCCCGAGACCGTCACTTGTGCGTCGATGCGCTTATAGCTATTGACTGTCGGATTAAAAACCGCGGTCAGTGCATCGGCACTGTTCAGTACGCCGCCCAGGAACTGGTAAGCCAGCTTGGAAAGGCCCAGATCATCGCGGGCACTGTGAAACAGATTCTTCTTGCCGGTTTTGTCCCAGACCGAAACGTGGGCATGGCAGCCATTGCCGGTAAGGTTAATGAACGGCTTTGGCATAAATGTCGCCCGCAGGCCGTGTTTTTCGGCAATGGCTTTAACCATGTATTTAAAAAACACATGCCGGTCGGCCGTGACCAACGTATCGTCGAAGTCCCAGTTCATCTCGAACTGGCCGTTCGCATCTTCGTGGTCGTTCTGGTAAGGCCCCCAACCCAGCGCAATCATGGAATCACAGATCTCACTGATCACGTCAAACCGGCGCATCAGGGCCGATTGGTCATAACAGGGTTTCTCCTGGGTGTCGTTGGCATCGGACAAAGACATGCCATCAGAACTGACCAGGAAGTATTCGCACTCCACGCCGGTTTTCATCCGGTATCCTTTCTTGGCCGCCCGGGCGATCTGTTCTTTCAGGGCCACCCGGGGAGAGGCCGCTACCGGCTGCCCGTCCATGACCAGGTCACCCGCCAGCCAGCCCACTTCGGGCTTCCACGGCAATTGGATCAGGCTATCCGGGTCTGGGATCGCAAACATATCAGGGTGCGCCGGGGTCATATCCAGCCAGGCAGCAAAACCCGCAAAACCGGCGCCCTCCTTCTGCATATCGCCAATAGCCCGCGCCGGCACCAGTTTAGACCGGAGCACTCCGAATAGATCTACAAAACTGATCAGGAAATACGTGATGCCTTTTTCCTTTGCGGCTTTTGCCAGGTTAACTGCCATGCGACTTATCCTCCAGTGAAGCGTTCAGTAAAGAGTGGTATGAAATCCGGATTACCAGAAGCACTATGCTCAGGCGTCTGGCTGAGGTTCAACAATGAATGAAAGAAAACGAATCGGCAACCGTTTAAGTTCCTCGGGCCCATGCGGAGCCACCGCGTCGAAATAAAGCGAATCCCCTTCGGTCATTGAATACGTGCGCCCGCCGTGCCGGTAGGTCATCTCACCCTCGAGAATATAAATAAATTCGACCCCGTCGTGCTGAAACAGTGGAAAAACATCTGATGCTTCACTGATTACAATGAGATAAGGCTCAACCAGTGTTGCCCGGTCACCCACAGAATGGCCCAGCAGATGATACTGATGGCCAGCCCGGGTTCCGCGCCGATCGATCACCAGGCCCTGCCCTGCCCGCACGAAAGAGGCTTCACGGTCCTGCTCGAATTTTCTAAAAAGAGCTGTCACCGGCACATTCAGCGCGCCGGCGACCGCCTGTAGCGTTGCCAGCGAGGGCGAGGTATGTCCGTTCTCAATCTTAGACAGCATCCCAGGTGACAACCCGGACTGGCGGGCAAGATTTGCGTTCGTCATGCCAAGCTGGGTGCGATAAACCCGCACCTGTCGACCGATGGCATCCTCGAGCCGGCCTCCCCGCTCGTTCACCGGTATCTCGGACAAACGCTTATCGGCCCCGGGATCACGCAGCATGTTCGTACTCACCCTTGAACATGGCGCCTACCGACATTGTGGCCAGGCACGGGTATACCCGTCATAGCGCTGGTTGCAAGGGTCACACTCCGCAGATCTTCGGGCTCAAGATTATGCAAGCGTGTTTTGCCAGTACACCGCGCCATCATCGATGCCTCCCCAGCGTTCGCCTTGAGAATACTGGACAGGCCCTTCGCGCGCTCTGATATTGAGCGCTCAGAGCCCCACTGTATATTCCCGTGACCCAGTTGACCGCCCATGGCCAGCGCCGCAGCAACACCATAGACGACAGCACTGGCACCCAGTGCTATCAATCGGGCAGCGTCTGTCCCCGATCGCACGCCCCCGCCGTAAACGAGCAGCAACGCCTCTTCCTTCTTACGTTTACGTAATGCACCGACGGTCAGCGATAGAAGATCGAACCGTGGTGGCGTACTAATCTCGGCGGCTAAAGATCCGTTACCCCCGGTTCCATCCAGTATCATCAACTGGTGCCCACTATCCAGAGCACACTGGACGGCAGCATCGATATGACAGGGGTCACTAACACTGAAACCGGACAACTTGTTCTTTATCGGGGCACAGTCTGCTGCTGTGAGACCCTCGCGCCAGGGGTAAATGCAACCCGCCGCGTTGGGGTCGCATGCGCCCTCCTGGGCAACCACCTGCAACCAGTGGACGCCTGGCTCGGGTGCCAGTGCGCCCAGATAACCAGCGCCGCTCTCAGCAAGACTTTGCCAGGTGGCCCGCCTGATCTCTTCGGGAGCCTCATCCAGGCCCGAGACCAGAAACGGCTGTGCCAGATTTAACCCACAGCCAAGGCCTACATCAATACGGCAGGCTTCCCGGTAGGGGTCGATAACCAGGCGTGAAAGATTAGCAGGCAAGAACACCAGATCATCGAGCGAGGCTGTTCTTTGTACTGGGAAAGGATTATCCCTTGGCTGTAGCCGCCTTTGCAGCATCGCCTGATGCTTGGCTGCATCCTGGGGATGGGTGCGTGCCATTGAGAAAAGATCCTCACGATGATGCACCGCATAATCCGTCGATCCTGTCTCGGCATCACAGCGGTAACAGCGCGCCGCTTCGCGCAGCGCAGCGGCTTCATCGTAGGTATCTTCAATCTCGGGAAAAGCCTGGGGCTGCTCACCGATGCCATGGAACACCGGTTCTTCGAGCGCAAACTGCTCCCATTTGAGGTCCTGTGCCACTGGCACGCAGCGCGTTCGAAACGGAGTTCGGTAAGGAATAGGGGTTTCGATCCCATCCAGGGCAGCTTTGATGTAATACGCAACCCGCTGGCCCTGATGCATCGCCATAACGATGGTAGAACCACCGAAGGCACCATCACCCGCCGCAAACACTTTAGGGTCTGCAGTGCGCATGGTGGAAAAATCCGCGTGCACCCGATCTGCGTCCATCATGCCTGCCGAATCAAGCGCATTACAGGCACCCTTCTGACCGACCGCAGCGATAACCATACCGCAGGAAATCTCAAATGCGCTGCCTTCAACCACCACGGCAGATCGGCGGCCGCCTTCATCCACCGGCCCGGCCTCGGTGCGAACACACTGTAGAGAAAGGCTATCACCCGTATCTACCACGCCGGTCTGCAGGACGTTGTAGATAAACTCGATGCCTTCTTTTTGCGCGTGGTGCAGTTCGATTTGTCGCGCAGGAATCTCGTCTGGACCACGTCGATAAACCACTTTTACCTGTTTGCAACCTGGCAACCTTAACGCCGCGCGGCAGGCGTCCATGGCAACGTCACCCCCGCCAACCACCACCACCGTCTCGGGCATCTGTGGGCGCTCACCGGCGTTAATGCGGCGCAAAAAGCTCACGCCATCTTCTACCTGGGAGTGGTCCTCACCTGAAACCCCCATCGGCTTACCCCACCACGCACCAATGGCCAGCAGCACGGCATCATGCCGGGCTTTCAATTCCTCCAGCGTGACCTGGGTGCCCAGCGCGGTGTTCAGATGTACGGTGAGACCGGGGCACTGGCGCTCCAGACGGCTGATGTCCTCGGCAATGGTACCCGCCGGCAGGCGAAACTGGGGTATTCCCCAGACCATCATCCCGCCAAGATGATCAGTCATCTCGTATATATCGACCGAAAAGCCGGATCTGCAAAGATCGAAGGCAGCGGTAAGTCCCGCCGGCCCTGCGCCCACGATTCCGATTGACTCTGACCGGGAAACTTCAAATGAGGCCAGCGGGGCATCTGCCCCCAGTTTGTCCATCACAAAACGCTTGAGGTTGCGGATCTGAACCGCGCCATCGCTGCTTTGGCGTCGACAGGCTGGCTCACACGGTGCATCACAGACCCGGCCACAGATCGAACTGAATGGATTAGTGGCGGTGATCGCTTCGAAAGCCTGCTGGTATTTTTTTTCCCAGATATAAGCAATATAGGATGGGGCATCGGTACCAACCGGGCAGGCGGCCTGACAGGGTGCAGCGACATAATGGGGATCACCCGTATCATCGACAAAGCCCGGCGGGGCTACCGGAACATCGATGCGTTCGAGGCCATAAACGCTCATGGGTTCACCTGCGCTTGGGGCACGTCTGCACCGGCGGTCAGGGGCTCATAGGGCAACCCCGTCATGTCCGCGGCTTCGGGTGTAAAGGCCACCAATTCATCTCGATTGAGTTTGCCCACATCGTCATAACCCAGGGCGTGTGTGATTGCGGCGATCTGCCATCGGACGCTCTCGAGAAAGCGATGAATATTGTTTGCTTCAGTTTCGGGCCGGTAGCGGCTTTCGTGCTCAGGATCCTGGGTCGCGATCCCCGTTACGCATTGGCCCACGTGACACTGCATACACGCGATACAGCCTCCGGCAATAATGACTGAAGTCCCAAAGGCGACCGCATCTGCGCCCAGGCACAATGCTTTGACCGCGTCGACGCCGTCACGCAGGCCGCCCATGAGCACCAGTTGTATTTTTTCACGGGCGCCAATCTCCTCGAGCGCCTCTAACGCTTCGATGATGGCTGGAAGGGTTGGAATCCCGACATTATCGATGACCTCTGCGCTGCCGGCTCCGGTACTTCCCTGCATGCCGTCAAGCTCGACAAAATCAAAACCGTCCTTGGAGGCAATCTTGATGTCGTCCCGGATCCGTCCCGCACCCAGCTTGACGCTGACCGGCACCTGGTAGCCGGTCGCCTCGCGGAATTCCTCTATCTTGATCACCAGATCATCAGCGCCCAGAATATCGGGGTGCCGTGACGGCGAGCGTAGATCAATACCGGCCGGAATTCCCCGGATTTTCGCAAGCTCCGGCGTCACCTTCTTGGCCATAAGCTGTCCGCCCAGGCCTGGTTTGGCGCCCTGTGAAATATATATCTCCAGTGCATCAGCGCGCCGCATATCGTGAATATTCCAGCCCAATCGCCCGCCCAGGCACTGAAAAATCAGTTGCCCCGCAGCATCGCGCTGGGCATCGCTCATGCCCCCCTCGCCGGTATTCTCAGCAATACCTGACATGGCGGAGGCCATCGCAACCGCATATTTGGCGGACCGGCTGAGCGCCCCGTAACTCATCGGTGCAATCATCACCGGCATACTCAGTTTAAGAGGCCTGGCGCCGTTGATGCCTCCAATTTCAGTCGCCATCTGAACCTTGCCCACGACGTCGCGCTCCTGCCCCACTCCTGAAAGATCCTGCCGAAACCCAATGTCACTCAGGTGTGGCAGCGGTCGCGCACCTCCATAACCCCGAATTCGATAGCGCCCGCTTTGCGACTTGATCGCAATATCCTCCTGAACTTTGGGGTTCCAGTATCCGGAGGCACCGGAAAAGGTGTTAAACGGAATACTGCGCATCGGCCGCTCTGGCGTCCCATAGCGCAGTTTCCCGCCGGCATTGACCACTTTGGTTAAAGTACCCGGCGCCTTGATTTCATAGCGATCCAGAAACTCATAGATCTCGTCAAGTTCGCCCTGGTCGATATCGGTGACCATGGCGTCTGATCCAAGGTCCTCAATCTTACCGGCAATGAAAATCTCACCGGCCGACATATCCTCACCGACGCGCTCGCCAGAATCACCCAAAATGATAATGCGCCCGCCATACATCATGTATCCGGCCATGAAATTCGCGTTACCCATACAGCACAAAGTACCCGCCTTCATGACCTGGCCCGCCCGGGACCCCATGTTACCTTTGATGACAATCTCAGCACCACGGATGGCGACGCCGGGAATGGCGCCGGCATTACCCCCAACCACGACTGAACCGCTGTACATATTGTCACCCACGCCCCAACCCACATTATGGGTCACGGTAAAGTGAGCCTGATCCGTCAGTCCGGCGCAGAAGTACCCCGCTGAGCCTTGTACTGAAACTTTGATCGGTGCGGTCAATCCAACGCCGATATGATGGCGCGCGTCGGGGTTGAGAATCTCGACCTCCTCACCCGCCTCCCCGAGGGTTCGCAACTGAGTGTTCGCTTCGCGAACACTCAGTTGGGCTAGGTCGAGCGAGACCATGTTGCGTAAGTGCCCGGTGCGGGCTCACGGGTATTAAGGGCCTGCCCGGGAAAGAGGCGATTTAAGGAAACCTCCTCGGATGCTATCGCGACCAGATCATCATCCTGGTACATGATCATCGGCTTCGCCGCGAGACGATCTTTGGCATAACCAATCTCATCGCGGGTTGAAACCAGAAAAGAAAATGTCCCATCCAGGTCATCGATGGAGGTTGCCAGAGCGTCCTCCAGTGCAACACCCTGCGCTAGTTTATCGGCGAGATAGACTGCGATGAGTTCGCTATCATTATCGGTCGTAAATTCAAAATCTCGCTGCTCCAGGCGCCGACGCATCTTCCAGTAATTGGTGATCTGACCGTTATGCACAATCGCAACATCCGCGAAGCCGGTAGCCCAGAAAGGATGTGAGGCCTCGGGCTTAACATCGCTTTCCGTTGCCAGCCGTACATGCCCCAGGCCATGGGTACCTCGAAATTCATGCACATCGTAGCGATCATCTACGTCATGCGCGCTACCCACATCCTTGACAATCTCCAGACTGGTTCCAATGGAGATAACCTTGGCAGCATGCTCCATCTCGTAAGAGAGCTTCTGGATGTCACCCTCGAACCGAACCGTCACACGATAGTTCTCGCCCACACTGGCTTCTTGCTCGATGACGGCCCCGAGTTCAATCAGACGCGCTCGAATGGCGTCGATCGCACCCTGGCTATCGCGTGCGCTGAGTTCGCCCAGAAAAAATCTCAGTTTTAAGCGGCCCGAGGCCTCCGGTGCATACAGGGCGAAACCGGTGGAATCAGGCCCGCGGTGCTGACAGCCATCGAGCATTCTTATCAGCGCCTCTCCGGTACCAAACGCCTGATCGTCACCCCGATACATGATGCCGGCAATCCCACACATAACTGTCAGACCTCTAAAATTTCTGTTTCCTGATCAGATTGTGAGCCTACGCGCTTGATCTCATAAATTCAACCGGTGGAAAGAATGTTTCTTGTGTGGAAACACTTAATCGAAAGGGTCAGTAAAGTCACTCTCAATATTGCCCGCATTAACTCCGAGCCAAACCGCAGCACGAAGGGATGGCACTACACCGTCACGACCCTGTCAGCAGCATCAGTAACACGGCGCCGATGATTGCAATCGCCAGCCACAGCCCGTACTTAGCTGGCGGAAACGACACATGAGCCATGCGCCGGGGTGGGGGCTTTTTCTCTGGAGATTGGTTCATATAAAGCCTTCGGGAAAAACAAGGGCGCCTCGAAAGGCGCCCTTGCCGTAGCATCCCGCTGTTGGGTGCTTGCCGTAGGTTACCAGTCAGCCCGT